>NZ_JBSFJW010000017.1:0-173960 GCF_053598255.1 Streptomyces sp. NPDC001157 | reverse complement strand
ATCTTGGTGGCGTGGGCCTCGCCCAGTGCGCCGCCGAAGATGCGGAAGTCATGGGCGTAGACGAAGACCGTACGGCCCTCCACCGTGCCCCAGCCAGTGATCACACCGTCCGTGTACGGCTTCTTCGCCTCCAGGCCGAAGCCGACCGCGCGGTGCCGGCGCAGCTGCTCGACCTCCTGGAAGGAGCCCGGGTCGAGGAGCAGCTCGATGCGCTCCCGGCCGGTCAACTTCCCCCTGTCGTGCTGGCGTTCGGTGGCCTTCGGGTCCGTTCCGTCCCGGGCCTCCTCCTTGAGCAGCCGGAGTTCGTCCAGGCGTTCGCGCGCGGTGGGCGGCGAAGCCGTCCTGACGGCCGGGTCGGCGGTGGTGGTGTCGGTTGCGAGCATGGGTCTCTCACTCTCGTGTGGAACCGTGGTGGGCGACCACGCGGTCCGCGGCGTACGGCAGGACGCCCACCAGGGCGACGGCGAGGATGGACAGGGCGGCCGTCCGCTCTCCCGCGCCCGAGGCGACGACCGCGGCGACCACGGCCGGGACCAGGGCAGCCGCGAACTGAACGGCGGTCTGGTACAGGGCCGTGGCGGTCGCCCGCTCGGCTGCCGCGATCCGCGACGTGGCCTGGATGTTCAGCGCCGCGAAAGCCAGCACGAACCCGGCGCCCATCAGCAGCAGCGACGGCAGTACGTCGGTGGTGTAGCGGACGGTCGTACCGGACGCCCGCACCGCGTACAGCAGACAGGCCGCCACCGGGCACAGCGCTCCCAGGGCGATCAGCCGAGCCGTGCCGAACCGCTTCACCAGCCGCTGCGTCAGCAGCGTGGTGACGACCACCGGGGCGCTCGCCGGCAGGAAGGCCAGTGCCGTCTGCCAGGGGGACCAACCGTGCTGGGTCTGCAGGCGCACCGTGGCGAGCAACAGCAGCCCCAGGTACGAGCCGTTGAGGGCCGCCGCACCGAGCATCGAGCGGACGAGCATGGTGTTGGCGAGCACCTCGATGCGGATCAGCGGCTGCCGCGCGAACCGTTCCGCGGTGACGAAGACTGCTGCGAGCAGCGCGGCGAGTGCGAAGGCGATGACCGTGGGAGGCGCGGACCAGCCGGCCCGGGCGACCGACATCACCCCGTACACCAGCGCCGACAGCGCTCCGGTGAAGGACGCGGCGCCGGTCGCGTCGAAGGACCGCCCTGTCGACGGACCCGGCTCGTCGACGGGGACGAGCCGCAGTCCGAAGACAAGGAGGACGAGTACGGCGGGAGCGGGGAACAGGATGGCCCACCGCCAGCCGACCCCGGTGAGCGCCCCGGACAACAGCAGTCCGGAGGTGAACCCGGCGGCGCCGAAGAACGCGTACACCGAGACCGCCCGGTCGCGGTCCGGGCCCTCGCGGAACGCGGCACCGATGATCGCGAGGCCGGTGGGAGCGGTGAGCGCGGCACAGCAGCCCTTGACGAACCTCATGGCGATCAGCAGCCACGGCTCGCTCGTCAGCCCGGCCGTCAGGGAGGCGGCGGCGAAGGCGAGGAGCGCGACCAGATAGACCCGGCGGCGTCCCAGCGCCTCCACCACCCGGGCACCGAACAGCAGCAGCCCGCCGAACCCCAGAGCGAACCCGCTGACCAGCCACTGCGATGCGACCAGCGGCATCCCGAGGCCCGCGCCGACCGAGGGCAGCGCCACGATCACCACGGACACCTCGAGCGCGTCGATGAGCATGTTGCCCGCCAGCACGATCAGCAGGCCCCACTGCCCCGCACCCCACCGCCCGGCCGTCGGCCTGGCTTCGGGGGACCCCCACGCTCCCTCGGCAACACTCCTGGGCCTTGTCATCGGTGGTCCGTCCCTCAGCCGAGCAGCGTTCCGCCGCTGGCGTCGATGAACGCCCCGGTGACCCAGCGTGCGTCGGGGGAGGCGAGGAAGGCCACGACGTCGGCGACGTCCTGCGGCTCCCCGACCCGGCCGAACGCCGACAGCTGCGCCATCTGCTCGACCGCCTCCGGTATGTCGAAGACGGGACTGCCGTTGCGGGTGATGCCCGGCGCCACGCTGTTGATGGTGATGTTGCGCGGAGCGAGGAACTTGGCGAAGTGCAGGGCGAGTTGCTCCACCGCTCCCTTCGTCATCGCGTACGCGATCTCGTCGGGATTGGCGAAACGGGTGAGGCCGGAGGAGATGTTGACGATACGGCCCCCCTCGGTCAGGTTGGCCAGAGCCCGCTGGATGATGAAGAACGGCGCCCTGACATTGACGGCGAACAGCCGGTCGAACTTCTCCTGGGTGGTGTCCTCCACGGAGACACCGCCCATCACCCCGGCGTTGTTGACGACGATGTCCAGATCGGTCGACCCGGTGCGCTCCTTCAACCCCTGTTCGAGGGCGAGGAACAACTCGTGGACGTCGCCGGGCACACCGAGTTCGGCCTGCACGACGAAGGCCCGGCCGCCGTCACTCTCGATCGACGCGACGACGTCCTCGGCCGCCGCCACGCCGGTGGAGCAGTGCACCGCGATGAGCGCCCCCTCCCGGGCCAGCCGTTCGGCGATCGCGCGGCCTATGCCCCGGCTCGATCCCGTGACCAGTGCCGTCTTGCCGGTGAGCCTGTTCATGTCGTGTCTCCGTTCGGCTGGGGGGTTTCGTGTGGTGCGTTCGACCGAGAGGTGTCGTGTGTCGCCGACGTGGTCGAGCCGCGCAGGCTCGCCGAACCAGGTCCGCAGGGCCGCGACCAGTGGTTCCGGGCCGGGGGGTCCGGCCGAGGCGATCCAGACGACATGGCCGTCCGGGCGGACGAGCACGGCATCGGTGCCGGACAGCCCGACGGTCTCGGGTCCGGCCGCCAGGACGTCCACCCGGTCCGCCCAGGGCGCGGCGGCCCGGCGCAGCCGCAGGTGGTGTTCAGGGTCGCCGTAGGCGTCGATGAGCAGGCCCCGCCCGGAGCGCACGGGGTGACCGTGCGCCAGGCGGGCGCCCAGCAGCGAATGGCCGCCGGGGCCGGTGTCGTAGCGGATGCCCAGGCCGGATATCGCCCCGGCCAGCCGTTGCCGGACGGGTTCCAGGGCGATGAGTTCGGCGAGGACGCTGCGGGCGGCCTCCACCTCCGGGCCGCCGAGCAGCAGCAGCGCCTGGGCGTTGATGTTCGCCAGGACCCGCCGGCCGACGGCGTGACGTTCGGCGTGGTAGCTGTCTAGGAGTCCGGCTGGTGCCCGGCCACTGACCTGGAGGGCCAGTTTCCAGCCGAGGTTGACCGCGTCCTGGAGACCGAGGTTGAGCGCCTGGCCACCGATGGGCATCTGCTGGTGGGCCGCGTCGCCCGCGAACAGCACGCGGCCGTGCCGGTACTGGGCCAGCTGGCGGGAGGTGTCGTCGAAGGAGTTGACCCACAGCGGTGTGCCATGGGAGATGTCCTCGCCGGTGACGCGCCGCCACGCGTCGCGGATGTCGGCGAACTCCGGGTCACGGGTGCGCTGTGCTGCGGCGCTGCCGAACTCGTGCACCATGACCCGGGTGACCCCCTGCGGACTGCGGGCCGCGATGGCCAGCCCCCGCTCCAGCCGCTGGAAGCGCCGGGCCGGGATGTCGATCCCGGTGACATCCGCCCGGATCAGCTCCCGGCCGGCGTCCCGGCCGGGGAACTCCGCCCCGGTGAGCCGGCGGACCGTGCTCTGCCCGCCGTCGCAGCCGACGAGGTACAGCGCACTGATCCGGACCGGCCCGGCGGGCCCCGACACCTCGGCCTCCACCCGGTCCTGATGAAGTGTCACCGAGGTGAGTGCGTGACCGCGTCGGAGACGGGCGCCGAGGGAGAGGGCCCATTCCTGGAGGACCGCTTCCGTGCGGACCTGTGGGGCCTTCCACTGGCCGGGGTACGGGCCCGGCAGCGTCAGGTCCAGCGGGATGCCGCCGAAGTGGCCCATGACGTCGTTCGGCAGTTCCCCGAAGCCGTTCAGCAGCCCCCGGGAGGCGAAGATCTCCATGGTGCGGGCGTGCAGGGTCGACGCACGTGACTCGGTGGTTGGTTCGGCCCTGCTCTCCACCACGACGACGTCCACCCCGCCGAGCCGCAGTTCCCCGGCGAGCATCAGCCCCACGGGACCCGCCCCCACCACGACGACCTGGGTGTCGATACGGGGCTGTACGTCCGCTGCGCCGGCCATGGTCAGCCCTTGGCTTCGGCGTAGTCCTTGGCGTGGCCCAGCGTGGCCAGGCTGTTGGTGCTCAGCGCGCCCTGGACGTACTCGCGGGCCTCGGCCACGCCGGCCTCGGGGCCGAGGACGCGGGCGATGTTCTCCGGGTTGATCACCACGGTGTGCTGCGAGGACGCGGTGGTGACGACGGTGCCGTCCGCCTCCTCGTGCTGCACGAACGTCCAGTAGCCGGTGTGCAGGGACATCAGCGCGGGCAGGGTGATCTGCTTGTACGCGATCTTGTGGTGGGGGAAGGTCACCCGGATGGACTTCGTGGTGTGTGTGGAACCGTCCTTGGCCCGGGTGTCCATCTCCAGGGTCTGCAGACCGTTGGCATCCTCCTCGAACCGGACCTTGGCCACGTGCGGCAGTCGCTCGGCCCACAGCTGGGCCTCGTTGACGAAGTCGAAGACGTTCTTGGCGGAGCCGTTGATCCGGACGCTGTCCTCGAAGGACAGCAGCAGCTCCCGGGACTGGGCGACGGCCAGTTCCACATTGCCCTTCAGAGCCGCCAGCTCGGAGCGGGAGTTGCGGTCGACGGCCTTGTCGATCCACTCCAGGCTCTTCGGGTCGTCGTCGACCGCGCGGTAGTCGTGCAGCAGACGGATCCGGGACTCGCTGTCCGAGAGCGCCTCGATGACCCAGGTGCCGCCCATCGTGGCCACCGGAGGGGTCGATATCGTCTGGCGGAAACCGATCCGCAGGGCCTCGGGGTCGAGGGTGCGGCGCGAGGTCCAGCTCTTGGGCTCGCCGTTGGCGGTGGCCCAGATCCGGATGACCTCCTCCTTCTCACCGCGTTCCACATGGTCCACGTGGATGGTGGGCGGGAAGATCCTCGGCCAGTTCTCGACCTCGGCGATGAGCCGGTACACGTCGGCGGCCGGTGCCGCCACGACGATCTCGTGCTCGACCTCGCGAAGTGCGCTGGGGGGCATGTCTGTTCTCCTTTCCGGCGGGGATCCCTAGGAGCCCGAGGGGCGGGTGCCGTACGGTCGGCGGTCAGAAGTTTCCGAGGCCGCCGCAGACGTTGAGGGCCTGCGAGGTGATGGAGGCAGCGGGGTCGGACGCCAGGTAGCCGACGAGACCGGCGACCTCTTCCGGGCTGGAATAGCGGCCGAGCGGGATCTTCGCGGAGAACTTCTCCATGATCGCCTCCTCGGTGGTGTCGTACGCCGCGGCATAGCCCTGCCGGACGCGCTGCGCCATCGGCGTCTCGACATAGCCCGGGCAGACCGCGTTGACGGTGATACCGGTGGGCGCCAGCTCATTGCCCAGGGCCTTGGTGAAACCGACGACACCGTGCTTGGAGGCCGAGTAGGGGGCGCCCAGAACCACGCCCTGCTTACCGGCCGTCGAGGCGATGTTGATGATGCGCCCGCGCTTCTTCTGACGCATGCCACCGGTGTTGAGGACTTCCTTGGTCATCCGGAACACGCTGTGGAGATTGGTGTCGATGACGTCCTGCCACAGCTCCTCGTCGATGTCGGCGGTGACCCCGCCACCGGACCGGCCGGCGTTGTTGACCAGCACGTCGACGGTGCCGAAGCGCTCGACGGCGGCTTCGACGAACTGTCGCACCGCGTCCGTCGAACGGACGTCGAGGACGGCGCCGTCCACGTCGAGGCCTTCCTCACGCAGTTCCTTGACGGTGGCGGCGACGTTCTCGGCGTTCCGGGCGCCGATGAACACCCGATGGCCGGTCGAGGCCAGCAGTCGGGCGACGGCGAGCCCGATACCGCTCGTGGCACCGGAGACGAGCGCGACCTTCTGCGTCGTTTCGCCGGCGGTGTCCCGCTGTTCGGCGACAGGGGTGACGGTCATGTTCTTCCTCCGTGCTCGGTTCAGGCCGCGGCCGCGAGGTGGCTGTTGACCAGGTCGATGAGTGCGCGCGGTGTCGTGACGTCGGCCATCGCCGACTCGTCCAGCGAGATGTGGTACTCACGCTCGATGCGGCCGCTGGTCTCCAGCAGGGCGAGGGACTCGTAGCCCAAGTCCACGAACTCCATGTCGAGGATCTCGCCGTCGAGGTCGACGCCTTCGTCGGCGCCCGCGCTTTCGAGGAGGATCCGCTTGAGGTCGGTGAGAGTGAACGGGGACATGTTTGTTTCCCTTCCGGTCGTCGGGGTGTGCGATGGGGGAGTGGTGTGTGAGGGGCGCGCCCGGTCAGCGGCACGGGACGTCGGGCGGGTCAGACGGCCCGTACGACGAGCGCGGAGTTGAAACCGCCGTGGCCGCGGGCCAGTACCAGGGCGCTGCGCACGGGAAGACGGCGAGGCTCGCCGATGACCAGGTCGAGGTCATGGTCGGCGGATGGTTCGACGTTGCTGGTCGGCGGTACGACACCGTCCTGGACGGCCAGCAGCGCGGTCGCGACATCGAGGGCGGCGGCACCGGAGTAGAGTCGGCCGGTCATTGTCTTCGGCGCGGTCACGGGTACCCCGCGCGGGCCGAAGACCGCGGTGATCGCCTCCGCCTCGGCGCGGTCCAGTTCCGGGACCGCCGCCGCGTCCGCGAACACCACGTCGATGTCCGACGGCTGTGCCCCGGCGTCCGCCAGAGCCAGCTCGATCGCCTTGCCCAGCCCGGGCTCACATCCGGTTTCCGGCGCGGGGTCGAATGTCGCGGCGTAGCCGGCGATCTCGCCGTACACGCGTGCTCCCCGCCGACGGGCCGCCGCCGCGTCCTCCACGATCAGGATGGCGCCGCCCTCGCCCGGCACATGTCCACGGGCCTGAGCGTCGAACGGCACATAGGCCCGCGCGGGATCGTCGCTGGTGCTCAGCCGGCCGCCGGCGAGCTGGGCCACCCAACCCCAGGTGCAGATCGAGGCGTCGACACCGCCGGAGACGACGAGCGGGGTCCCCTTGCGGATCTGGCGCCTGGCCTGCGCGAGGGCGTCCAGTCCGCCCGCCTGGTCGCTCACGACCACTCCGCTGGGGCCCTTCATCCCGTTGCGGATCGATATCTGGCCGCTGTTGACGGCGTAGAACCAGGCGAACGACTGGTAGGCGCTGACGTACTCGCTGCCCTGGGACCACAGTTTGCGCAGTTCGCCCTGGCCGAACTCGAAACCGCCGGAGGAACTGGCCGTGACCACACCCATGTCGAAGGCGGGCAGTTCACCCGGCTCTACCCGTGCGTCCCGCAGCGCCCAGTCCGTCGCCGCCAGCGCGAGCTGGGTCATCCGGTCGGTCTGCGGGATCAGCCGGCCCGGGATGTGCTCCTGCGCGACGAAGCCGGGAACCTCACCCGCCAGCCGCGCCGGATAGGAACTCGGGTCGAAGCGGGTGATCGGGCCGATCCCGCTCCGGCCGACCAGCGTGGCCTTCCAGTACTCGTCCGTGCCCAGGCCGTTGGGCGCGGCAACGCCGAGGCCGGTCACCACCGCTGACGCGCTCATGCGACCCTCCGGTCGGGCCGGGCCAGCACCATGGCGCTCTGGAAACCGCCGAAACCGCTGCCGACGGTGAGCACGGCGTCCGTGAGCTGGTCACGCGCCTCCAGCGGGACGTAGTCCAGGTCGCACTCGGGGTCGGGGGTGTGCAGGTTGGCGGTGGGCGGCACCGTGCTGTTCTCCATGGCGAGGGCGGACGCGGCGATCTCGATCGCCCCGATCGCGCCGAGCGAGTGGCCGACCATCGACTTGATGGAGCTGACCGGGGTCCGATAGGCGTGCTCGCCCAGGCTCCGCTTGAACGCCGCCGTCTCATGACGGTCGTTCTGCTTGGTGCCCGAGCCATGGGCGTTGATGTAGTCGATCTGGTCACCGGGCATCCGCGCCTCGTCGAGTGCGACCCGGATCGCCTCGGCCATCTCCGCGCCGTCCGGTCGCAGACCGGTCATGTGGTACGCGTTGCTGCGCGTGGCGTACCCCGCGATCTCGGCGTACACATGGGCGCCGCGCGCGGCGGCACTCTCCAGCTCCTCCAGGACGAACACCGCCGCTCCCTCACCCAGCACGAATCCGTTGCGGGTGCCGTCGAAGGGGCGGGAGGCCCGCTCCGGTTCGTCGTGCCGGGGCGTGGTCGCCTTGATGGCGTCGAAGCACGCCATGGTGATCGGGGAGATCGGCGCGTCCGTCGCACCGGCGATCATGACGTCGACGGAACCCTCACGGATCAGCTCGACGGCGTGACCGACCGAGTCCAGGCCCGAGGTGCAGCCCGTGGACACCACCGTGCTGGGACCCCGGGCCCCGACCGTCCGCGCGACCTCGGCGGTGAAGGAACTGGGCACCAGGTACTCGTACAGATGGGGTACGGCGTACTCGTGGTCGACGAGTTCCAACCGACCGCCGTCACTGACGATCCGGTACTCCTGGTCGAGGCCCGTCGTGGCGCCCACGGCGCTGCCGATGGTGACGCCGACGCGGAAGGGATCGTAGGAGTCGAGCTCGATCCCGCTGTCCGCGACCGCACCGCGCGCCGCGACGACCGCGAACTGCGCGGCCCGGTCCATACGCCGCACCTCCTGCGGGCGCAGTCCGTGCATCTCGGGATCGAAGTCGATCTCCGCCGCGACCTGGGAGCGGAACGGCGAAGGATCGAAGAAGGTGATACGCCGGGTCGCGGTCCGTCCCCCGCTCAACAGGTCCCAGAAGTTCTTGACACCGACACCGCCGGGAGCGAGGACCTCCATCCCGGTGATGACGACCCGTCGGCCGTTCACCGTGCCTCCCAGTGGTAGAAGCGGGTGGCCATGGCGTCGGCGGGGGAGCGCCAGGTCGCCGGGTCGTAGGCCTCGATGAAGGGCTTCAGGTCGTCGCTGATGGCGACGAACCGCGGGTCCGTCCTGGCCTCCTGGATGAGCCGGTCGCCGTTGTCCTCGGCGAAGTCCTGGAGGTGGAAGTAGAGGCCCCGGTACGAGAAGAGCTGACGGCGTCGGGTGCCCATGCGGTGGGGCATGTCCGTCGTGTCGAAAGCGCTGAACAGCTGTGCCACGTCAGCGCTGGAGTCCGGCGCCATCCGGGCGACGATCAGGGTACTGTGCATGCTTCTCTCGCTTTCCTCTGTTTTTCCTTCGTTTCCTACGGTTTCCGGTACGGGACAGCGGTTCCGGAGGAAGGCCTAGCCGGCGGGACCGAACCAGCGGTCCAGGGCCATGGGCAGATCGCTGTGGCAGCCGGGCGCTGCCCACGCCACGTAGCCGTCGGGACGGATCAGCACGGCGGTGGTGCCCGCGAGCTCACTGTCCTCGGCGAGGCCCTGCGGCCGCCCGGTCACGATGTCCACGCGGTCCCGCCACCCGGCGGCGCGGCGCCGAAGCTCCGGATTGTCGGCCAGGTCGAGCAGGACGCCGCGCCCCGCGTGCAGCGCCTCGGTGCTGCTGCCGACGCTCCTTCCGGTGCTGTCGGACAGCTTCAGGTGCGGCATACGGCGACCGAGCAGCGGATGCCGTCCCCCGGCGACCGGGTACCGGATCTCCAGACCGCTGACCATCCCGGCGAGGTGCCGGCTCACCGGCAGATAGGTGATCAACTCGGTGAACACATCGCGCAGCGGCTGCACTTCGGGCCCGCTCAGGAAGAGCAGCCCCTGGGCGCGGGTGTTCATCAGCAGCCGCTTGCCGACCGGGTGGCGCTCTTCGTGATAGGTGTCCAGCAGGGACTCGGGTGCCCGGCCTCGAACCACGGCGGCCAGCTTCCAGCCCAGGTTCACGGCGTCCTGGATGCTGGTGTTCATCCCCTGGCCGCCGGCCGGGAGGTGGATGTGCGCCGAGTCGCCGGCCAGGAAGACCCGACCCTGCCGGTACTCGGTGACCTGGCGCGTCGCATCGCCGAACGAACTGACCCAGACCGGCTCACCGTGCGAGATGTCGTCGCCGGTGAGGCGCTTCCAGGCCGCCGCCACCTCGTCGTAGGAGGGCGGCGTCTCCCGCCGCTGCGGGGGCGTGCCCCGTTCGCACACGATCAGCCGGGTGATCCCACCGGGCAGCGGGCCGACCATGACCATGCCGCCCGGCAACGTCTCACCGATCATGCGGGGCTCGAGGTCGAGCCCCTTCACATCGGCGAGGAACATCTCCAGCGTGGCCGGTGTGCCCGGGAAGTCGAAGCCCACGGTCTTGCGCACGACGCTGCGCCCGCCGTCGCAGCCCACCAGGTAGCCGGCGGTCAACTGGTGTACGCCGTCCGGGCCTTGGACCTCGACCTCCACCGCATCACCGGTGTCCTTGAGGGACAGCAGCTCGTGTCGGCGCCGGATGTCCGCGCCCAGCTCCTCGGCCCAGTTCTCCAGAACCGTCTCCGTGTGGGACTGCGGCACGGTCTTGGCGGCCTGGTGGGCGCCGTCGAGCACGGCGAAGTCGACGGGCAGACCACCGAAGTGGCCCTGGTTGCTGATCTCGATGTCACCGAACCGCGAGAGCAGCCCCCGCTGGTCGAAGACCTCCATGGTGCGCGCCGTGAACCCCAGGCCCCTGGACTCACCCGTCCGTGCGGCCAGGCGCTCGATGACGACGACGTCGACACCCGCCAGCCGTAGCTCTCCGGCGAGCATCAACCCGGCCGGCCCCGCTCCGACGACAATTACTTCGGCGTCCATAAGTTCTCCTCGGTCGACCACGGTCACAATTGAGCGCATTTCGGGCGCACGTGTCGGCAAGCAGCCCGGCGGATCAGAACTGTGGCCCGGATGGTTTGCGGCCTGGATGGTTCGTCAGACTTTGATGTCGCAGATGGCCGCGCCCTGGGCCACGGCGGCCCCGACCTCGATTCCGAGGTCCTTGACAGTGCCCGCTTTGTGCGCGTTCAGGGGCTGTTCCATCTTCATGGCTTCGAGGACGACGACCAGGTCGCCTTCCTTGACCTCCTGGCCCTCCTCGACGGCGACCTTGACGATGGTGCCCTGCATGGGGGAGGTGAGGGCGTCGCCGGAGGCGGCGGGGCCGGACTTCCTGGCGGCACGGCGTTTGGGCTTGGCTCCGGCGGCCAGGCCGGTGCGGGCGAGGGTCATGCCGAGGGAGGCGGGGAGGGAGACCTCCAGGCGTTTGCCGCCGACCTCGACTACGACGGTTTCGCGGCCGGCCTCGTCCTCGGCCTCGGGGGTGTCGGCGGGGGCGGTGAAGGGCTCGATGGTGTTGGCGAACTCGGTCTCGATCCAGCGGGTGTGGACGGTGAACGGGTCGGTGGAGCCGGTGAGTTCGGGGGCGAAGGCCGGGTCCTTGACCACCACGCGGTGGAAGGGGATCGCCGTTGCCATGCCCTCGACCTGGAACTCCTCCAGGGCGCGGGCCGCCCGCTGCAGGGCCTGCTCGCGGGTGGCGCCGGTGATGATCAGCTTGGCGAGCAGGGAGTCCCAGGCGGGTCCGATGACGCTGCCGGACTCGACACCCGCGTCCAGACGGACGCCAGGGCCGGACGGGGCCTCGAACTTGGTGACTGTGCCGGGGGCGGGCAGGAAGCCGCGGCCCGGGTCCTCGCCATTGATACGGAACTCGAAGGAGTGACCGCGCAGTTCGGGGTCGTCGTAGCCGAGTTCCTCGCCGTCGGCGATGCGGAACATCTCGCGCACCAGGTCGATGCCGGCGACCTCCTCGGTGACCGGGTGCTCGACCTGCAGGCGGGTGTTGACCTCCAGGAAGGAGATCGTGCCGTCGGCTCCGACGAGGAACTCCACAGTGCCCGCGCCGACGTAGCCGGCCTCCTTCAGGATCGCCTTGGAGGCGCGGTACAACTCGGCGTTCTGTTCGTCGGTCAGGAAGGGGGCGGGGGCTTCTTCGACGAGTTTTTGGTGGCGGCGCTGCAGGGAGCAGTCGCGGGTGGAGACGACGACCACGTTGCCGTGGGAGTCGGCCAGGCACTGGGTCTCGACGTGGCGTGGCTTGTCGAGGTAGCGCTCGACGAAGCACTCGCCGCGGCCGAAGGCGGCGACCGCCTCGCGGACGGCCGAGTCGTACAGTTCGGGGATGTCTTCGAGGGTGCGGGCGACTTTCAGGCCGCGGCCGCCGCCGCCGAAGGCGGCCTTGATGGCGATGGGCAGGCCGTGGTGTTCGGCGAAGGCGACGACCTCCTCGGCGCCGGAGACCGGGTCGGGCGTGCCGACGACGAGGGGTGCGCCCGCGCGTTGGGCGATGTGACGGGCCGCCACTTTGTCGCCGAGGTCGCGGATGGCCTGCGGGGGCGGGCCGATCCAGATCAGGCCCGCGTTCAGGACCGCCTGTGCGAAGTCCGCATTCTCCGAGAGGAAGCCGTAGCCCGGGTGCACGGCGTCCGCCCCACACTCACGGGCCGCACCCAGCACCTTCTCGATGTCGAGGTAGCTCGTGGCCGGAGTGTCGCCGCCGAGGGCGAACGCCTCGTCCGCGGCGCGGACATGCGGCGCGTCCCGGTCCGGGTCGGCATAGACGGCCACGCTTGCGATACCGGCATCCCGGCACGCACGCGCCACACGGACGGCTATTTCGCCACGATTGGAGATCAGGACCTTCTCTGGCATGGAAACACCACCTCAAAGAAGCCACTCTCTTCCGGAGTGTCGAGGAAAGAGAATCGGTGAGTGGTGTAAATCCTCTTCGTTTCCGCACGGGCAGGTCAAGGCGAGAAATAAAGAGGACCGTGATGAATCCTCAGAAGAATGTCAAGGCGTCCGCACGAACGATGGGTAACGTCAAAGGAATCTCAATCGCCGCGCTGAAACCCCGCGGGGTTTCAGCGCATACCGAGGCGATGGGCGCCCGGCCCCTTCTCGCCGAGTACGTCATAGGGGTTGGCCAACTGGCACCGCTCCAGGGTGAGGCAGCCGCAGCCGATGCAGTCGGTCAGGGCGTCCCGGAGGGCGATCAACTGCTCGATGCGCCGGGTCAGATCCTCGTACCAGTGCTCCGAGACGCGGGCCCAGTCCTCCGGAGTCGGAGTACGGCCTTCGGGCAGCAGGTCGAGGACCTCCCGGATCGCCGCGAGCGGTATGCCGAGCCGCTGGGACACCCGGATGAAGGAGACCCGCCGGAGTGTGTCACGCGCATAACGGCGCTGGTTCCCGGAGGTGCGCGCGCTGCGGACCAGTCCCTGCCGCTCGTAGAAGCGCAGCGTGGAGGTGGGCACACCGGCGCGCCGCGCGAACTGACTGATGGTCATCTGCGTCGCGGGCCGGGGACCGCTCATGCGCCGGAGTCCGCGGCGGGGCTGACGGGACCAGGGGCTCCATGGCCCGCCGCCGAGTCAGAGCGGACGGCGTCGTCCCAGGCCCGCTGGAGCAGCGCGGTCATCTCGTCCGGGCTCTGCGGCCCGAAGGCCGCGTAGGTCTCCTGAACGACGTAGCTGGGCACCCCGCGAAGACCGAGCCGCCGAGCCAGCTGCTGGTCCTGGCGGACGGAGTCGGCGTACCGGCCGCTCCTGAGCGCCTCCGCGGCCTCCTCCTGGTCGAGCCCCACTTCGCCCGCGAGGCGGACCAGGGTGTCGCTGTCGGACAGCACGGCCCCCTCGCCGGTATAGGCCGCCATCAGGCGGCCCAGCATGAGGTCGGCGCGACCGTGGCCGGCGGCGAAATGCGTCAGGCGGTGCGCGTCGAAGGAGTTGACCACGCGGATCGTGTCGATCCGGTACTCCAGGTCCAGATCCGCGGCGATCGAGGCGACCTGCCCGAGCACCTCGGCCGCGTGCGCCTTGCTGGTGCCCATGTCGCGGGCCGACCTCTCCAGCATGGGCTGGGCGCTGTCGCGCGGTGTGCTCGGGTCGAGTTCGAAGCTGTGATATCGCACCGTCACCGCGTCCCGATGGTCGAACTGCGCCAGAGCGGTGTCGAACTGGGCTTTGCCGATCGGACACCAGAGGCAGACGATGTCGGACCAGATGTCCACGGTGATCTCTGTCATGACGTCAAGCCTAGGGACCTGGGCTTACTGGAAGTGAGCCCATACCTCTGGGTAAGCTCAGTACATGAAGGTCCGTCACGAGCTCACACACCATCAGTCGTCCCGGGAAAGTGACGCGTTCCACACGGACTGTCCTGGACGACATGTCCTCAACCACGTCACCAGCCGCTGGGGTGTGCTGATCCTCAGCGCGTTGCGCGAAGGCGACCTGCGGTTCTACGAGCTACGGGACCGGATCGGCGGGATCAGCGAGAAGATGCTGTCCCAGAACCTCCGCGTCCTGTGCCGGGACGGGCTGGTCAGCCGGGAGGTCGTGCCCGATTCGCCGCCCCGGGTCTCGTACGGCCTGACTCCGCTCGGCAGCGGACTCGCCCAGTACACACACGCCCTCGTCGAGTGGATCACCCTGCACACTCACGACATCGTCGACGCCCAGACGGCGTACGACGCCGCGGCCGGCACTCCGCAGAAGTGAAGTGCCGTCAGCCGGCTCTACCGTCTTGATCGAGACATTCGTAGGGGTTGGGTCCCCCAGGGGTGCCGGGTGTGGCTGTCAGTCGGCTGCCGCCTCGTGGCTTGCATCGCTTCGCCGCCCGGCACCCCTCGACGACTCGGCCGCCGATCAGGAAGTGCGAACAAGTCGCCTGATCGGCGACGCCCTCGACCTCGCCGACAGCCGTCAGGTCACCTGGGCCATCGACATGACCGGCGGGAAACCCGGCGCCGCTGCCGGCCCTGCTGGTCAACCACGGCCAGGAGGTCCTCCTCATGCCCGGCCGCCTGGGCACCAGGGCCTCCGACGGCTACCGCGGCGAGGGCAGGACCGACGCCCGCGTCGCCTACGTCATCGCCGACCAGGCCAGGATGCGCCGTGAACTGTGGCCCCTCCGCCCCGGCGACGCAGCCGCCATCGAGCTCAAGCTGCCGACCGGACGCCGGGTCGACCCGGTTCGAGGACCGCACCCGCGTGGTCGACCGCCTGCGAGGCACTCTGCTGAGCATGTTCCCGGCCCTGGAACGGACCCTGGACGTGACCAACACCGGCCCGCTCAAGCTGTTGACGGGCCACCAGACAGTCACCGTGCTCGGCGCGGAGTTCCTTGCCGCGGTCGGTTGCGACCGGGATGACTTCGACTCCCCGGACGTCCTGGCGGCCTTCGCCGGCGTCGCCCCCGCGCCTCATGACTCCGGCAAGGTCAGCGGCAACCTGCACCGGCCGGTCGCCCACCACCGAACGTTCTGTGGGCCCTGATCCGTGACCGGCGGTGCTACCAAGTCACACCACCAGCGACTACGGCCGCTGGGCAGCATTAGGAAGCGATGTCCTGCGAGTACCCGCAGGAGATCACGCACGGCTCGGCGAGCGCGTGTTCCTTCGCGTCCGCCAACCCGCCCGAGATGCTGGGGTGGTTCATGTAGACGTGGAAGGCGTCCTCGTCCACCCATGCGGGGTTGTTGAGGAACTCCGTGCCGTCGAGGCTGACATACGGGGTGGCGGACACGAAGCCGGGAATCGTGTGCTTCCATTCCCCTGTCCTGAGCAGGACGTCATGGATCTTCATGGCCATCTCGCGGTCCTGGACCGGTCGCGTCGCCACCACGCTGTACCCGGCTTCCTTGTCGGCGTCCGGGCCGGTGAACCCCGGGACCTGCGTACCGGCGAAAGCGGCACGATCGGTGATCGCCGCCTTGGCGAGACACTCGGTGAACGTGTTGCCCCGCGCCGCCACCGCGGCCGAGTACGCCTTGAGGTCCTGCTCTCGCTCCCAGCGGACCCGTGTGACGATCGTGTCCTCCGCCACACTGAGGTGGACGCGTGCGCCGAGGAACCCGGGCGCCTCGCGGTACTCGCGCTCCACCGTCTCCTTGAATGCGTCCACCAACTCGACGGCGCCCCCGCCACCCGCCACCTTGATGCTGTCAA
Organism: Streptomyces sp. NPDC001157; assembly: GCF_053598255.1. Classification (NCBI taxonomy): domain Bacteria; kingdom Bacillati; phylum Actinomycetota; class Actinomycetes; order Kitasatosporales; family Streptomycetaceae; genus Streptomyces; species Streptomyces sp. NPDC001157. The sequence continues at coordinate 158,051 of NZ_JBSFJW010000017.1, read as the reverse complement.
AGACGAAGATCCCCGGCTCCGGTTCCGTCAATACCATCTGGGACATTCCGAACTCCTTCGGCTCTCGGCCTTTATGGTTTGCTACGTCGCCTCGCCTGGGCGGCTCGACGCCAGTGTGCACGGGCGGACGCCTGCAACGACACCGGGCCGCACCGCAGTTGACATTTCTCTGAAGAAGACTTACGTGCATCTGGAATTGAAGCCTTGACTGCTTCCCGGGATGACGAAGAAGCTTTCATCAGGGTCCATTCGCCGCCCCAGGGTCCATTCGCCTCACTCGCCTGCACTCGCTCCCTACGGACCGTCCGCCGCAGATTTCGGAAATCCGTCTTTTCTCCAGTGCTCGAGAGGAACCGCCCCATGACCGCCCAGCGCACGTTCTTGATCACCGCGGCCACCGGCAACGTGGGTCCGCACGCCGCTGCCCAGTTGCTCGCGACGGGCGCCACGGTCCGGGCCCTGGTACTGAAGGACGACCCCAACATCGCCAAGCTACCCGAGGGCGTCGAACTGCACTATGGCGACCTGGCCGACCCCGACAGCCTCGACCCCGCTCTCGACGGTGTCCACGGTGTCTTCTGGATGTGGCCGTTCTTCACCCTGAGCGTGGAGACCGCGCCCGCTGTGCTGGCGAAGATCGAACGTCAGGCCGAAAGGATCGTCCTGGTCTCGTCGGTCGGCGTGCACATAGGCCTGGAGCGACGCGACAACAACTGCCACGCCTATCTGGAAGAGTTGATCGAGCAGACAAGTCTGGACTGGACGTTTCTACGCACCACGGGGTTCATGGCGAACGCGTTCGGCTTCGCCGGTCAGATCAAGGGCGGCGGGACCGTGCACTTCCCGCACGGCGCGGCCGCCCGGACGTCGGTGCACGAGGGGGACCTGGCGGCCGTGGGAGTGCACGCGCTCACCGAGGACGGGCACGCAGGCAAGAAGTACCTGGTGACCGGGCCGGAGGTGCTCACCCAGGAGGAACAGGTCCACATCATCGGCGAGGTGATCGGCCGTCAACTCGGTTGGCAGGACGTCCAGGCACAGGCCGCGCGGGAGGAGATGGTGAAATCCGGCTGGCCCCCCGCGTACGCGGACGGGGCGCTGGACTACTTCGCCATGCTCACCACGCAGCCGGAAGTGGGATCCACCGCCGTGGCCGATGTCACCGGCCGGCCGGCGCGGACCTTCCGGGAATGGGTGGAGGAGCACGCTGGTGCCTTCCGGGCCGAGGACACGAAGGCCCCCGCGGGCGCCGAGGGCGATGACGCCCTGGCCCTGCTGTGGGAGCGGGTCTACGACCCACTCACCACGGAGATTCTGGCGAGCCTGCCGATCGGGCGGGACTGGCGCTGCCTGGAGGTGGGGGCAGGGGCGGGCTCCATGTCGTACTGGCTGGCCGCACAGGCCGACCAGGGCTCGGTGATCGCCCTCGACACCGACATCCGTCGGTTGGACGAGCGGCGCGCGCCGAACCTGACGGTGGTGCGCCAGGACGTCGCGGAGGCCGAATTCGAGCCGGAGTCGATCGACTTCATCCTGGCCCGGGCCGTGTTCGAGCACCTGCCCAAGGCCGAGGAGACGTTCGAGCGGGTGGTGCGCTGGCTGGCGCCGGGCGGCTGGATCCTGCTGGAGGACTTCTACTTCCTGCCCAGCGAGCACGCCGTCAGTCCTGCCGCACGGGCGTTGATCGGCGCGTACTTCGCCGGCTGGAAGGCCGTGGGCGCGGACATGCACTGGGGCCGCATGCTCCCGTCGACGTTCGCCAGGGCGGGACTGACCTCGGTCTCGATGCGGGTGGCCCCGTTGGGTCCGGGACAGGACGAACTGGACAGCGAACTGATCCGGTTGCGGATGAAGCTCCAGGGCCCCGCGATGATCGAGCAGGGAGTGGTGAGCGCCGAGAACGTCGAGGCGTTCGTGGCGGGCCTCGACGACCCGCGCGACCGTGATGTCACCATGCTGCGGTTCTGCGTATGGGGTCAGAAGCCCGAGCGGTGAATGTCCGGGGCCGGGAGCCCGAGCGGTGAATGCACACCGCCGCTGGGCGAGTTGACGTCGACCAGGCCCCACATCTCCCGCCCGCCTTCCTTCGCCCGGTGTCCTGTTTCCGTCGGCACGCGGTTTCCCCCGTAGGACACTCGGCGCACCGACTGCCGACGGGGGCACGGCGAGTCCGTCCCCGCCCACCGCACACGTATGAGGAGAGTGCCGACTTGATCGTCGTCCAGGTAAACCGATTCGGGCCCCCTGAGGTTCTGACGCCGACGCAGGCGCCCGACCTCGTGGCCGGTGCGGGACAGACGGTGATCGACGTCACGGTCGCCGACATCCTCTTCATCGAGACCCAGGTCAGGAACGGCTGGGGCCGGGAGTTCTTCTCGGTGGAGCCGCCCTACGTACCGGGCGACGGCGTGGCCGGGCACGTGCGTGCGGTCGGCCCGGGCGTCGACCCCGTGTGGGTGGGCCGACGGGTGGCTGCCCACGCCGGCGGTTACGGAGGCTATGCCGAGCAGGTCGTCGTACCGGTCGAGGCATTGATCCCCGTCCCGGACGGGCTGGAGTTGCCGCAGGCCGCCGCGCTCCTCAACGACGGCACGACCGCGCTGACGGTTTTCGAGGCCGCAGAGGTCACCAAGGACGACCAGGTCCTGATCACGGCGGCGGCCGGAGGGCTCGGCAGCCTGCTGGTCCAGCTGTCGCACGCGGCCGGCGCCCGCACCATCGCCGCGGCGCGCGGCGAGCGCAAACTGGCCACCGCCCACGAGCGCGGTGCCGATGTCCTCGCCGACTACTCCGACCCCGACTGGACCACACGCGTGCGGGAGGCGACAGGCGGCCGGGGCGTCGATGTCGTCTTCGACGGCGTGGGCGGGGCGGTCGGCCGAGCCGCCTTCGAACTCACGGCGCCGGGCGCCCGGTTCTCCGCGCATGGCGCGCCCAGCGGTTCCTTCACCGATGTCGACACGCGGGCCGCGCAGGAGCGGGGTGTGCGGCTACGTGGCATCCAGGATGTGCAACGTTCCGCCGAGGACCGGCGGCGGCTGGCGACGCAGGCTGTCGAAGCGGCGGCCCGCGGCGAGTTGCGGCCACTCATCGGCCAGACCTTCCCACTGGCGCAGGCCGCCGCGGCGCACCGGGCACTGGAGGCCCGAGAGGTGATCGGTAAGGCCCTGCTCCTGCTGCCCTGACCCACCCGACGGCCCGGGACACCGACGACTTCACCCATCACGGCTGCCGTCGTCCTCGACCTTCGTCGGCCCCGGGCGGGCTTTGAGATTCCCCGCGAAGTGTCCGTCGTCGGATACGACGACAGTCATCCATCCCATCTGATGCCGATTGGGCTGACCACCGTGCGCCAGGACGCGCGCCTCATGGCGAAGCACGGCGTGCCGTTCGCCGTGGAACGCCTGGAGAAGCCGGAGCTGGAACCGCGGGAGGCGGTCCTGGACCCCAGGCTGGTGGTCCGGGGCAGCGCACCGGCCCCGGAACCGCCGGCCTGAGAGAGGCGGACGCACTGCTTTGGGGGCTGGGCGCGCGCCTGCACCGTTGGCTTTCATGTGCTCACGCGGACCGATATGACGCTGACTCCGCTGGTGGAGGTGTGCCACGGACGTCTGTGCGATGTGGCGCGGGAACGGTCGGCTGCCTGGGGCGAGGCCGGACAGTGGACTCCATAGCCGCTTGAGCTTGAATCCTCAAACACATTCGTACAGACTATCGTTTGATTCTTCAAACACTTCTCGCGGAGCCCCTCCGCCGTCCCCTCCCCGGAGTTGCCATGTCTGTTGCCTCTGACGAAGTCGTCGTCCGCCGTGGTCCGCTCGTAGTGGCAGGAGGTGTGCTGGCCGCGATCGTCGTGGCCTCCGCGGCGGACGCGCTCCTTGCGCTCCTCGCTTCGGCCGCGGGCGCGCCCGACGACTTCAAGCCGCTGAAGGCGTCCTCGTACATATTCCTGACGGTGGTCGGCGTCGTGGCCGGCGCGGTCGGCTGGGCCGTTGTGCGCAGGGTGTCGAAGGATCCCCGGGCGCTGGTGCGGTGGCTGGTGCCGACGCTCGTCGTCGTGTCCTTCGTTCCCGACTTCCTGCTCTTCGGCGCCGGCGGCGCGACCGGCGTCGGGGCGCTGCTGCTGATGCATGTCGTGGTTGCGACGGCCGCGGTGTTCGCCTACCGCAAGGTCATGCCCCTGTCGTAGGAACGCGCCGGAAAACGTGGCGCGGGCAGGGACTCACAGTCCCTGCCCGCAGCGCACGGACGCGTGGCTCAGGTCTTCACCGGCGCGTCCGTTCGAGCCGCGATGTCGTCCACGCTCACACCCGGCGCGCACTCCACCAGAGCCAGACCGTCGGGCGTGATGTCGAGGACGCCGAGGTCGGTGATGACGCGGTGCACACAGCGCTCTCCTGTCAGTGGCAGGGTGCACTTCTTGAGCAGCTTCGGGGTGCCGTCCTTGGCGGTGTGGTCCATCAGGACGATGACGCGGCGGGCGCCGTGGACGAGGTCCATGGCGCCGCCCATGCCCTTGACCATGGTGCCGGGGATCATCCAGTTGGCCAGGTCGCCGCCGGCGGAGACCTGCATGGCGCCGAGGACGGCCGTGTCGATGTGACCGCCGCGGATCATGCCGAAGGAGAGCGCGGAGTCGAAGAAGGACGCGCCGGGTAGGACGGTGACGGTCTCCTTGCCCGCGTTGATCAGATCCGGGTCGACCTCGTCCTCGTACGGATACGGGCCGGTGCCGAGGATGCCGTTCTCGGAGTGCAGCACGACGTGTACGCCGGGCGGGAGGTGGCCGGGGATGCGGGTGGGCAGGCCGATGCCGAGGTTGACGTAGGAGCCGTGGCTGAGTTCGGCGGCGGCGCGGGCGGCCATCTGGTCGCGGGTCCAGCCCGGTCGGGTCGGGGTGGCGGTGCTCATGCGCGTACGGTCCCTCGTGTCGAAGACGCGGAAATCAGAAGGTGTTCGATCTCCTTGGCGGCGGCCTGGGCGGCCGTCAGCTCCACCACCCGCTGCACGAAGATGCCCGGCAGATGCACCTCGTCCGGGCTCAACTCGCCCGGTTCCACGAGCTGTTCGACTTCGGCGATCGTGATGCGGCCGGCCATCGCCGCGAGCGGGTTGAAGTTGGCGGCCGCCTTGCGGAAGACCAGGTTTCCGTGGGTGTCTCCGCGCCAGGCCCGTACGAGTGCGAAGTCGGTGGTGATGGCGTGTTCCAGGACATACGTCCGGCCGGCGAAGTCCCGGGTCTCCTTGGGCGGGGAGGCCACGGCCACCGTGCCGTCGGATGCGTAGCGCCAGGGCAGGCCGCCCTTGGCGACCTGAGTGCCCACCCCGGCAGGCGTGTAGAAGGCGGGGATGCCCGCGCCTCCGGCGCGCAGCCGCTCGGCCAGCGTGCCCTGCGGGACCAGCTCCACCTCCAGTTCGCCCGACAGGTACTGACGGGCGAACTCCTTGTTCTCGCCGACGTAGGACCCCGTCACGCGGGCGATCCGGCCGTCCGCCAGCAGGACGCCCAGTCCCCGTCCGTCCACGCCGCAGTTGTTCGACACGACCCGCAGGCCCGTGGCGCCCTGGGCGTGGAGAGCCTGGATGAGCACGTCGGGAATGCCGCTGAGGCCGAAGCCGCCGACGGCCAGCGACGCACCGTCGGGGATGTCGGCGACCGCCTCCACGGCGCTCGCGCAGACCTTGTCCATGGCTGGGGAGCCTTTCTGCCGTGCGTGTGCTGGTTCATGCGTCGGGGCGCAGGGCGTCCGAGATCGGCATCGCGCCGCCGTGGGAGGTGAGGCCGCCGTCGACCGGGATCTCGGCTCCGGTGATGAACGCGGAGTCGTCCGAGAGGAGGAAGGTGACGAGCGGGGCGATGTCGTCCACCGTGCCGTTGCGGCCGAGCGGGGTCAGGCGGAGGTTCGCCTCCCGGAAGGCCGGAGCCGCGGAGGCGGTCATGTCCGTCTCGATGAAGCCGGGGTGGATGCTGTTCACGCGGATACCGCGGGGCCCCAGTTCCATGGCGGCGGTCTTGGACAGGCCGCGCAGCGCCCACTTGCTGGTCGTGTACGCCACTGGGTAGTGGGCGGTGAGCGCCGCCGACGAACCGACGTTCACGATCGACGCCCCCGCGCGCATCAGCGGCACCAGGTGCTGGATGCCCAGGAGCGGCCCGGTGACATTGACGGCGTGGACACGGGCCATGTCCTCGGGGCGTACGTCGTCGATGCGGGCGCGCCAGGTGACGCCCGCGTTGTTGACCAGACCGTGCACCTGCCCGTACGACTCCCGCAGTTCGGCGGCGAGTCGGGCCCAGTCCTGCTCGCTGGTGACGTCGAGGCGGCGGCAGCCGGGCCCCTCCATGACATCGGTGGCGATCACTCGCGCGCCCTCGCGGGTGAGTGCCTCGGCCTCCGCGGCGCCCTGGCCGCCGGCCGCGCCCGTCACCACGACGACCTTGCCGAGCAGCCGCTTCGGATGGAGGCCGCTCACGGCCGCTCCCGTGAGCGGCGCCGGCCGGCGGGGACGGGTCGTGGATCGGAGCCGCTCACCACGGTGTTGGAGACACTGCCGATGCCCTCGACGGTGAGCGTGACCGTGTCGCCGGGCTTGAGCGGCGCCGGGTCCTGCCTGCCCCGTACGCCCCACAGCTCGGCGAGGCAGCCGCCGTTGCCGCAGGTGCCCGAGCCCAGGACGTCACCGGGGCGCACCCAGGTCCCGCGCGAGGCGTAGGCGACCATCTCCTCGAACGTCCAGCTCATGTTGGACAGCAGGTCCTTGCCGACCACCTCGCCGTTCACCTCGGCGGTGAGCGCGAGCCGCAGGAATCCGTCCTCGTCGCGGTACTGGTCCAGCTCGTCGGCGGTGACCAGGTACGGGCCCAGGGTGGTGGCGGTGTCCTTGCCCTTGCACGGGCCGAGCCCCACCCGCATCTCGGCGGACTGGAGGTCGCGGGCGGACCAGTCGTTGAGCACGGTGTAGCCGACGATGTGTTCACGGGCCTGCTCGGGCGTGAGGTCGCGGCCCTCCTTGCCGATCACGGCGGCCACCTCGAGCTCGAAGTCCAGCACGCTCGAACCCGGCGGCACGGGGATGTCGTCGCCCGGCCCGTACACGGCGTACGGGTTGGTGAAGTAGAAGGTGGGGGCCGCATACCACTGCTCGGGCACACCCGCGCTTCCGTCCACGGATCGCCGTACCCCCTCGACGTGCTCCTCGAAGGTGACGAAGTCCCGCATCGTGGGCGGCTGGAGCGGCGCCAGCAGCCGTACGTCCGAGACATGCGGGCCGGCCGGCACGTCGGTCAGCACGGAGCCCGCTTCGAGGAGTTCGGGCAGACCGCCGCCCTCGGCGAGCAGTCCGGTCAGTGAGGTGACGCCGGGCAGGGGGTGGAGCGTGCCGTCCTCTTCGACGACGGCCACTTGGCGTCTGTTGCGGTACTCGTACGTGGCGAAACGCATGGGCGGTGTCCTGTCGGAGGGGGGCGGGCGCGAAGGCCGGGGGCGCGGCGGGGAGCCAGGGCATGACTGGGCTGCCGCGCCCCCGGTGACTCGGGGAGTGCCGGTCAGACCGGCGGGGCGACGAAGACGCCGCGGTCCACGTCGTTGAAGGACTCCTTGGCGATGAGTTCGTTCATGGGGTTCGCGGTGCCCCACTGGTCGGTGACCTCGGGCTGGGAGAAGTCGTAGACGTGCGGGTGCCAGGTGTCCTCGTCCAGGACCTCCAGCTCCGTCGTGTACTCGACGGTGTTGCCGTGCGGGTCGAGGAAGTAGGTGAAGGTGTTGTCGCCGGCCATGTGGCGGCCGGGGCCCCAGATCTTGCGGATCCCGGCCCGCATCACGCGTCCGGAGCCGCGCATGTACTCGTCCAGGCCGCGCATCTCGAAGGAGACGTGGTGCAGAGCGGTGTGCGGGCCCTGCGCGATGGCCATCGAGTGGTGCTGGTTGGAGATCCGCATGAAGTGCATGACCTCGCCCATGTGCGGCGAGCTGAGCGTGTCGGAGAGACGGAAGCCCATGTGGCGCTCGTACCACTCCCGAGTGCGGTTCAGGTCGGGGGAGTTGAGGACGACGTGCGACAGCTTGACCGGGATGGACTCCTTCTCCTCGATCCTGCGGTGCTGGCGTACCTCGACGTCGGCGGAGACCTCGATGGTGCGGCCGTCGACGTCGAAGAAGCGGAAGCCGTAGCCGCCGCCGGGGGTGTCCACCTTGCCCGGTTGCGAGATCAACTGGACGCCGTCGGCGAGGAGTTGCTCGGCGAAAGTGTCCACGTCGGCCGTGCTCGCCGCCCCGTAGGACACCAGGTCGAGGCGCTTCTCGTCGGCCTTGCGCAGCCGGATGACGTACTGCTCGGGGCTGCCCTCGGCGGCCAGGAAGGAGATGCCGGAGTCCTCGGCGACCTTGGTCAGGCCCCAGACGCCGGAGTAGAAGTCGAGCTGTTTGTCGTAGTCGGGCACGGCCAGGTCGACGTGTCGCAGGTGGGTGAGCGGGCGGTTGCTCATGGGGGGTTCCTTCTCAGCCGAGGTCGAGCAGGGCGGCGGCATTGCCGCCCCGCACCGCGTGGAAATCGTGGTCGGGCAGGTCCGCGGCGCGCAGTGCGCCCAGCGGGTCGTCGGTGCCCATGTCGAAGGGGAAGTCGGAGCCGAGCAGGATCCGCTCCGGCCCGGCGGCCCGCAGCAACTCCCGCAGGACGTGGGGGTCGTGGACGAGGGAGTCGAAGTACAGCTGCCGCAGATAGCTGCTCGGCTCCCGTGAGCAGCCCTGCGCGTCGGGGCGGGCCCGCCAGGCATGGTCGGAGCGGCCGATGTGGGTGGGCAGATAGCCGCCGCCGTGCGCCGCGATCAGCTTGAGTCCCGGATGGCGGTCCAGGACGCCGGAGAAGATCAGGTGGGAGAGGGCGACCGCGTTCTCGGTGGGCTGACCGACGGTGTTGGAGAGGTACCACTGGTCCAGGCGCTCGTCGAGGGTGCAGCCGAACGGGTGCAGGAAGACCAGCGCACCGCTCTCCTCCGCCCGGGACCACAAGGGTTCGTAGGCGGGATCTGACAGCTCACGGCCGGGCGCGTGCGAGGAGATCTCCACGCCCTTCAGTCCCTGGTCCAGCGCATGGTCGAGCAACTCCACAGCCGGACCGGGGTGTTGGAGGGGGACCAGGCCGAGGCCGTGCAGCCGGTCGGGGGCCTTCGCGCAGTGCGCGGCGGTGCCCTCGTTGGCCAACCGGCAGACCTGCCGGGCCAGTTGAGGCTCGGCCCAGTAGTGGTAGTGCGACGGGGACGGGCTGACCAGCTGGACGTCCACACCCTGCGCGTCCATCGCCGCCAGCCGCACGTCGACGTCCGTCAGCTTCGGCAGACGGGCGCCCACCATCGGACCGCTCACGGCCAGGGCCGTCGGCCCGTTGCGGCGGGCGTCGAGCTCGCGTGCCTCGGCAAGTCCGGGATGTCCGGCGACGGCCTCCTCGACCTCCGGGAGCAGGAGGTGGGCGTGGACGTCGATCGTCGGCATCGACGAGAGGTCGGAGGGATCGGTCACGGGAGCTCCTTCAGCGCGTTCATGGTGCGCCCGATCAGCCCGGGCACGTCGGCGTCGTGCACCCCGTCGAGCACCCACTGGCCGAGCTGGACGGAGGCGTCGACGACCATGCGCACCCGGGGCAGCCGCCGGGCCCGGTAGTCGGAGAGCAGCTGTTCGTCCCAGTCCCGTCCGGTGGTCAGCAGCTCGGCGAGGACCGAGGCGTCCTCCAGGGACATCGCCGCGCCCTGGGCGAGGGTGGGCGGGCAGCAGTGGGCGGCGTCCCCGACCAGCACGACCCGGCCTCGGTGCCAGGGGCCCTCGACCAAGTGGCGGTCGAACCAGGTGTAGTTGACCTTGGCCGGATCGTCGATGTGCTTCACGATCTCGGGCCAGAAGCCGCCGTAGCCCTGTGCGAGGGCGCGCATCTCGTCGGCGTACGACTGCTGGGGGATCGACGCACGGTCCCGGCACCCCTCGACGACGTAGGCGTAGAGGGTGCTCTCGCTGGTGGGGCAGTATCCGGCGATGTGGGCCGGTCCACCGTAGGTGAGGTCGGTACGCTCCAGACCCTCGGGACGCGGGGCGGCGATGCGCCAGATGGCCATGCCGGTCGGCGCGGGCTTGTCGGTGATGCCGATCGCGGCGCGGGTCGCCGAGTTGAGACCGTCGGCGGCGACGACCAGGTCGTATCGGCCCTCGGTGCCGTTGCTGAAACGTACCGAGACACCGTCGGTGTCCTGCTCCAGGGACTCGGCTGTGACGCCCAGGCGCACGGTGGCGCCGGACGCGCGGACCGCGTCGCTCAGGATCTGCTGGAGCCGGGGGCGCTGCATGCCGACGGTGGCGGGCAGGTCCGGGCCGCCGGTCTGGATGTCCTCGGCGACGAACAGCACGGTGCCGTCGGGGGCGGTCATTCCCACCGAGCCGAAGGCGAACCCGGAGGCGCTCACCTGCTCCCACACTCCAAGCCGGCGCAGCACCCTGAGGGCGTTGCCCTGGAGGGTGATGCCGGAACCGGTGGCGGCGTGCCAGTCGGGACTGGCCTCGATCAGGTCCACCGTGATGCCCGCACGGCGCAGGAGGATCGTGACGGCGTTGCCGGAGGCGCCCCCGCCGACTACGAGTACGGAACGGGCGTCGGGATCGGTCATTGAGGGGATACCTCCCGGTCGGGGCCGCACGGCTTCGGGCGGCGGGGGATGCAACACGCCCCGTCAGGGCGCGGCGGTGAGCGTTACTTGACGGCGATGGGGTTGACCGGCGAGCCGACCGCACCGGTGATGGGCAGCGGCGCGGCGGTGAGCCAGAACTCGTACACGCCGTCGTGGGCGCAGTCCGCGGCGAGCGCGTCGAGGTCCCACATCTCGCCGATCAGCAGTCCGATGTTGGGGATGGCGACCTGGTGCAGCGGCTGGAAGGCGTTCTCGAATTCGTTGGGCCGCACCTCGAAGCCCCAGGTGTCGGTGGCGATCGCGGCGATCTCCGTGCCGTGCAGCCAGCCTGCGGTGGTGAACGACAGGCCCGGCGCGGGCCCGCCCGCATAGTCGCCCCAGCCCTCTCGGCGGGCGCGGGCGAGGCGCCCGGTCCGTACGAGGACGATGTCGCCGCGCCCGACGGCCACCCCGTGCGCCGCGGCGGCCGCGGTCAGATGCTCCTCGGTGATGGCGAACCCGTCGGGCAACTCGCCGTCCACGCCGACCACTTGGCCCACGTCGAGGAGGACCCCGCGCCCGGCGACATACGGCGCCATGTGCTCGATCCCGGTGACGAGGTCGCCCTCGGAGGTGACGACCTTGTCCGCTCGCCGTCCGTTCCAGGCGAAACCATGGTCGAAGATGTGGCCGAGCCCGTCCCACTGGGTGGAGCACTGCAACGGCATGGCGATCACGTCGTCGGCACCGCCGATGCCGTGCGGGAAGCCCTGGTTGCCGAGGGCGGCGTCGGTGCCGGTGTCGAGCATCGTGTGCACAGGGTTCGTCCGCCGGCGCCAGCCCTTCTGCGGGCCGTTCATGTCGAAGGACTGCGACAGTGAGAAGCTGACCCCCCGGCGCACGAGCGCGGCACCTTCGCGCCGCTTGGCCTCGTCGAGGAAGTTGAGCGTGCCGAGTACGTCGTCCTCGCCCCAGCGCCCCCAGTTGGAGCAGGCCTTGGCGGCCTCGGCGATCGCGCCTTCCGGGTCGTGAGGGTCAAGAGTCATGATGCCTTCTCCGCCACACATCGGTTGCGCTGGACGCCCAGACCGGTGATCATGCCCTCCATGACGTCGCCGTCGCGCAGCAGCCGGCCCCAGTGCATGCCGTTGCCGGCCGGGCTGCCGGTCAACACCAGGTCGCCGGGCAGAAGCCGAGAGGTCTGGGAGATGTACGACACCAGTCGCGCGACCCCGAAGAGCATGTCCTTGGTGGACTCGTCCTGCATGGTGTCGCCGTTCAGCTTCAGCGTGACCCGAAGATCCTGCGGATCCGCGATCGACCCGGCCGGCACGAGCCACGGTCCGAGCGGGGTGAAGCCGGGGGCGTTCTTGCAGCGCAGCCAGTCCGTGCCGATGGCCTTCATGTCCCGGCGGAAGACGGTGGCACGGTCGGTGAGGTCGTTGGCGATCGTGTACCCGGCGACGTGTTCGAGAGCCTCCTCCACCGACACCCGGTAGGCGGGCTTGCCGATGACGGCCGCCAACTCCAGCTCCCAGTCCGGCTGTTCGGCCCATTCGGGCAGTACGACGTCGTCGTACGGTCCCGCGACGGTGCTGGGCAGGCCGATGAACACGTAAGGCAGGTCCTCGGCGGCCCGGCGGTCCATGACCGCGGCGATCTCCGCACGCGCCTCCTCGACCGTGCGCGGGTCGTCGGGGGAGCGGTGGGCGGCCTCCAGGTCGATCACGTGCTGCCGGTAGTTCGCGCCGGACTGGAAGATCTGGCGGGGCTCCAGCGGGGCGTGCACCCGCAGGCCCTCCAGCGGCCGCCAGTCGAGGGCGGTGTCGCCCGCCAGGGCGTGCAGCTGGGGGAGGGCCTGCTCCCACCGTTCGACCACGGCACGCACCTCGCGCGGCGCCCAGTCCAGGGCCTTGCTCAGGTCGAGTACGCGGCCCTCGGCCAGGAGGCCGGGGAAGGGGTCTTGGGCGTCCTGGGCCGAGAACGTGCCGAGCGCGAACGGGCCGGCAGGTTGCACGAGCGTTGCCATCAGATTTCCTCCTGCTGGGTTGCGGACTACTGTGACCCCGATCAACCAATCAGGGAAATCAATCCTGTGGATCCAACACATCCACGGCATGGATGGCTCTTAGGATGGCCGCCCTCGCCCTCAGCCCGGCAGCTCGCTCCAAGGTGGTAACCGGTGAACCTGTCCCGTCTCGACCTCAATCTGGTCGTCGCCCTGCGTGCGCTGCTGGAGGAGCGCAACGTCACCCGGGCCGGCGAGCGCATCGGACTGAGCCAGCCCGCGATGAGCGCGGCGCTGGCCAGGCTGCGCCGTCATTTCGGGGACGAATTGCTGGCCCGCACGGGGAACTCCTACGAGCTGACACCGCTCGGTGTCGCCCTGCGAGACCGCAGTGTGACCGCCTGTGACCTGCTGGAACGCGTCTTCTCCAGCCAGGCCGACTTCGACCCGGCGGCGGAGGCCCGGGAGTTCACGCTGTTCGCCTCCGACTACGGCACGGCCGTGTTCGGCGCCGCGCTCGCCCGCGCCCTGCACGACGAGGCGCCCGGCATCCGGCTCACCTTCCAGCACACACCGCCGTCCGTCGTGGAGAACCCCGCCACCTTGCTGAGCACGGTCGACGGCCTGCTGATCCCGCACGGCGTCATCGACGGCCTGCCGGCTGTCGACCTCCACCAGGACCGATGGCTGTGCCTGGTCGCCGACGACAACCCCGAGATCGGCGACGCCCTCACCCTCGACCATCTGGCACGCCTGCCCTGGGCCGTCTACCAGCGGCCCTACGACGCCCCCGCGGCCCGCCAGCTCAGCATGATCGGCATCAGCCCCCGGGTGGAGGTGTCCGTGCAGGCCTTCCAGCTGCTGCCCCACATGGTCGAGGGCACCCGCAGGGTCGCGATGATCCAGGAACGCCTGGCCCGAAGAGCGGTCCGCTCCGCCGCGGTACGCGTCCTGCCCTGCCCCTTCGAAGCCGTACCGGTGCGGGAGGCGATGTGGTGGCACCCGGTCCACGCCCAGGACGCGGCCCACATCTGGCTCCGGCAGAAGGCGGCAGAGGTGGGTGCGACGCTGACGGGCAACGGCCACGGGACGGCCGTACCCGGCGTCGGCCCCTGAGCGATGCGTCTGTGGGGGCCGGCGGCGTGCGAGCTCAGGCCAGTTGCTCGGGCAGTGGCCGGGAGCCGTCTACGGGCGCGCGGCGGCTGGCCGCCAGCAGTCCCGCGGCGACGAGAGCGGCAGCCAGTCCCAGCACGCCCACGGCGCCTGCGAGGCTGCCGACCGCCGACTCCACTGCGAGCAGCACCAAGGGGCAGACGAACTCACCGGCGAAGAAGGCCGCCGTCCACAGGCCAGTGCCGCGGCCGCGGTCCTCGTAGGCCAGCCGGGACATGGCACTGGTGAGCAGGGCGGGCAGCAGCATGCCCGTGCCCACACAGTTGATCACCGCCCCGGCGACCAGCAGCGGCGCGTTGCCCGCGAGGAACATCACCCCGAAGCCGACCGCGCAGACGCCGAGAACGGCCGGCAGCATCGCGTCCGGGGAGCGTTCGAGACGGGCGAAGGCGATCGCCCCGCCCACGGTCGCGGCGCTGGCGATCGCCGTGGCCAGCCCGATCACACCGGAGTCCTTCGTCCCGAGGCCGTCGAGCAGGTACGACATCTCCACCGGCACGGTGTAGAAGACCATCGCACCGAAGAAGGTCAGGGCGCAGACACCCCTCAACTCCCGCCAGGGGAACGGCCGTCGGGCCTTGACCGCGGCCGGTGCCTCCACGGCACCCGGGCGTGCAGCCGGGTCGGGCAGGGCGGTCACCATCAGCGGGGCGAGCGCCAGGCTCACCGCATACACCCAGAAGGGCACGCGCCAGCCCGCCGATCCGGCGGCGCCGCCGAGCACGAAGAACACGGTGGCCGAGGCAGAGGCGCACATGGTCTGCAGGGCGAGGTACCTCACCCGCCGCTGCCCCGAGTAGTAGTCGCCGATCAGAGTGGTGCAGCACGTCATGATCGCGGCCTCGGTGACCCCGACGAGCGCGCGGCTGGCGATGATGGCGCCGAGCGAGTCCAGCCAGAGCGGGGCGGTGCCGAACAGCGCGTACAACAGCGTCGCCACGATCAGCAGACGCCTGCGGCCGAGCCGGTCCACGATCACGCCGGCGAACGGGGCCAGCAGAGCCAGCGCCAGCGCCGGGACGGTCAGGGCGAGAGGCACCAGCGCCTTCGCACCCGGAACCGATCCGAAGTGGTCCTGCATCTTCGGCAGCACCGGCGCGATGAGCACCGCCCCGAGGATCGGCAGACAACTCCCCGCCATCAGCACGCCCACGCGCAGCAGATGGGCCGGACCCGAGACGGCTACGGGCGACGAAGGGGCGTCGTCGACCGCGGTGGCGGACGGCGGCGGGACGGAACCGGGCATGGCGACTCCAGGCAGGGTGTACGGAAGCGGGCATGCCTGTCAGGGGCGCCATCGGCGCACGGCATGCAGGGGACGGCCGCACGACGGCGACCGGTCCGGACAGCCGCGTGCGGGTAGCGACGACTATGGGCGCGTCCGGTGCCCGTCCGCCATCCTTGGCGCTATCCGAATCCCGTATCCGGTACATCCATGCGATGAATGAGCCGATCTGCGTTTGAAGTTTCAACCACAAGTGGGTAGAGTCCGCGCGCGGCTGTGGTGCCTCAACCTCCTTGCATCCAGGCGCGTGTGCCGAACGACGCACACGCGCGCGAGGCCACCGCGGCCGCGCCCCGCAGGGCTTGAACGAAGCCCTCCGATGTCAGGAGGGGGCCCTGAACGGCGAGGTGATGCGCGAGCGCCCCGTGCAGAACGTCACCCGCCCCCAGTGTGTCCGCCACACGGACCGCGGGCACGTCCACCGTCCCACCGCTGTGCGGGCCGGCCCACAGGATGGGCCGTCCTCCTCGGCTGACCGCCGACCAGCCGACCCCGTGCTCCCGCAGGAACCGCAGCGTGTCCCTCGGCGTGCGCGCGCCGGGCGGGCGGAAGTCGGCCGAGCAGACCGCCACATCGATGAAGGGCAGCAGATTCTGCGTACCGTTCTTCCAACTGCCCCCGTCGAAGACGGTCGGACGGCCGGCGGCGCGCGCGAGCCGGGCAGCGGCCACGGCCAGTTCCATGTGATGGCCGTCGAACTCCGCGATGTCACAGGCGGCCACCAACACGTCGAGATCGTCGGGCGGGCGGAGCCGGTGGCCTTTCGCATTGGTCGAGGCAACGGCACGTTCCCCGCTGGACGCGGTCACCAGAATGGAAGACACGGCCGGTGGCTCGACCGACTCCGCCGCCAGGTCCGACACGGTCACGCCCAGGCGGCCGAGGTCTTCCGTGATCCCGAGCCCCAGCGGATGGGAGCCGATCGCGGTGAGCAGCCTGGCCGTGCCACCCAGGTGGCTGAAGGCCGCGGCCGCGTTCGCCGCCGGACCGCCTGCCGCGACGACCTGCTCACGAGCCGTCAGCTTCTCGTTCGAAGCCGGGGCATGGTCCACGAGCTGGATGACGTCCAGCGTGCACAAGCCGACGAACAGCCCTTCGGGACGTCCCCTCGTCGCCGGCTCCACTCACCAGCACCTCCTCCTGCGCGGGTCTGCGGTCAGCGTAGGAACCGATGGAAACGGCAAGGACGACAGCGCCGCAAGCGCAACCACGAGGCACGCCCATTGGAGTACTCCCGCGCCGGGATGCCGTCATTGGGCGGTACATGACGTGCGGTGCGGCGCGCCCCGGGGTCAGATGGGTTGCGTGCCAAGCTGCTTCCGTCCTCAGCACGGCCGCTCGCGCTGGCGTCTCATCGCTGCCCTGACCGGCCTCCTCCTCACCCTGCCCGCAATGCCGCCCGCGTACTCCGCGGTCGGCCCCTGGCCCGAACCGGTACGCGGCGGCGCCTATATGGGAATGGGCGTCGGAAAGTACGAGGGAATGGGTGCGCACGCCGACCCCGATCCCGATCCCCCGCCCCAACAGGTCGGCCAGACCGAGGGCGTCGACGTCTCCAGCTACCAGGGCGATGTCGCCTGGTCCGCCTTGTGGAGCAGCGGCGCCCGGTGGTCCTACACGAAGGCCACAGAGGGGACGTCCTACCAGAACCCCTCCTTCGCTCAGCAGTACGACGGTGCCTATCGCGTCGGCATGGTCCGCGGGGCCTACCACTTCGCCGCGCCGGATTCCAGCAGCGGCGCCGCGCAGGCCGACTATTTCATCGACCACGGCGGGCGCTGGTCCCCTGACGGCCGGACGCTGCCCGGTGCCCTCGACATCGAGTGGAACCCCTACGGCGACGCCTGTTACGGCAAGTCCAAGAGCGGCATGGTGGCCTGGATCCATGCCTTCCTGAACCGCTACAAGGCCCGCACCGGTCGCAACGCCGTCATCTACACGGCCACGAACTGGTGGAACAACTGCACGGGCGGCTACAAGGGCTTCGGCTCCACCAACCCCCTGTGGGTCGCCCGGTACGCCTCGACGGTGGGTGAACTTCCGGCGGGCTGGTCCAGGTACCTGATGTGGCAGTACACCTCGTCCGGGCCGATCGTCGGCGACCACGACAAGTTCAACGCTTCCTCGGACAAGCTGCGGGAGTTCGCGGCCGGTCGACGGGCCGACGACTGACCGTCTCCTGTGCCGGCAGGGGCTGACCTTCGGCGCAGGCGAGGCCGCAGTGAGATACGGCCGGGCCCGCGCGTTCGGGCGTCCCGCAGGAACGGTCAGGGCCTGCGGGTTCGCGAGTGCAGCATGCGGCGGACCGTGTCCGAGCGTTCGAGGAGTGTGTTGCGGACCACCGGGGCTGCCTCTTCGGCGATCTGCTGGGCGGTTTCGATGTAGCCGGAGTCGATGGCGTGCGGTGGGAACAGGTGGCCCGTGAACACCATCGCCGGGATCATTCCACCCTGGTGCAGTTGGGGGATCGCCTCCAGGTAGTGCTGCGTGTAGGGAGTGAGGAGGGCGTCCTGGCCGGGACGCCAGAAGGCCGCCGCCACCTGGCCGACCGAGGAGACGGGGACGGCGCGGTCGACGACGAGCTTCTGCCAGACCTCTGCCTTCGCGGCGGCGTCGGGCACGGCGGCCCGTACGGTGAGGGCGCGGATCCAGGCGTCGGGGTCCGGGTCGCGTTCCAGCAGGAGGACGGCCTCGGACGAGACCTCCCCGCCCAGTTCGGCCGAGCGGACCAGCGCGCGCCAGTGCAGGTCGACGTCGTCGCCCGCCTGTTCGCGCAGCCAGGCGAGGTCCTCGGCCGTTGCGGCGGTACGGGCCAGCCCGCGCAGGGCGACCTGGCGGCGGCCGGGGTCCGCGGCGAGGTCCCGACAGGTCCTGGCCACCGCCGCCGTCAGCTCCGCGCGATCGCCGGGCGGCGCCCACAGCTCGGCGATGTTCGCGGCGAGTGTCAGATACGGCTCGATCACGGCACTCGACGTCTCAGCCGCAAGGACCGCGGTGATGCACTGCCCGGCTTCCACGGCCGTGGCCTCGCCGGTGATCAGCATGTCCCACACGGTGGCGGCGGCCACACCCCGGGAGATGGCCGTGGGCAGGTCCGCGGCCGCACGGAAGAGCGCGTTTCGGGTCGTGGGGTCCGGGCGGACCGTCGCGAAGGTCAGGTCGTCGTCGTTGATCAGCAACACGTCCGGCGCGGGAGGCAGGCCGACGACCGGAGTACGGGGCTGCGTCACCTCGATGCGCACCAGGGCCCGGCGTTCCAGCGCCTGTCCGTTCCGGGCGTACGCGCCCACGGCCAGAACCTGTGGGCGTGGGGTACCGGCGGCCACCAGCGTGACGGCCGCCCCGTCGCGCTCCAGCGAGAAACGGTCGGTGCCGGCCGTCGCCAGCCAGGCGGTGCGCCAGTCGTCCAGGTCCCGCCCGCTCGCCTTGCCGAGGGAGTCGATCAGGTCCTGGAGCGTGGTGTTGCCCCACGCGTGGCGGGCGAAGTAGGCGGCCATCCCGGCCCGGAAGCTCTCTTCGCCGACATACGTCATGAGCTGCTGCAGGACGGAGGCGCCCTTGGGATAGGTGATGTTGTCGAAGATCGACGCGGCCTGGGCCACGTCCTGGATGGGTTGGTGGATCGGGTGGGAGACCGGGCCCTGGTCGGCCAGATAGGCCGTCAGTTTGTCGCCCGCCAGGTGGCCCGCCCAGGCGTCGGTGTACCGGGTGGCGCGCTCGGCGGCCCAGTGGCAGGCGAACTGGGCGAATGCCTCGTTCAGCCAGAGGTCGTCCCACCAGCGCATGGTGACGATGTTGCCGAACCACATGTGCGCCATCTCGTGCAGCAGCACCTTGGCGAACAGCTCCCGCTCGGCCGGTGTCGGCGTGGCCCTGCGCAGGAACGCGTCCGACCAGGTCACGCAGCCGTAGTTCTCCATCGCGCCGCCGAACTCGGGCATGAACACCTGGTCGTACCTGCGCTGCGGGAACGGCATCGCGAAGGCCTCGCCGTAGAAGGCGAGGCCCTGGCGGGTGAGGGTGAAGATCTCCTCGGCGTCACGGTCGAGGACGTCGGCGAGCGAGCGGCGCGCGTACAGGCCCAGGTCGTGGCCGTCGGCCTCGCGGCGGACCTCGTGGAAGGGTCCCGCGTTGACAACGGTGTTGTACGTGGACAGGGCCGGGGTCCTGGGGAAGGTCCAGCGGCGAGCCGTGCCCAGCTCCTCGACGCGTGCCCCGCCGGAGTTGCTGGTGACGGTCCAGGCCGTGGGAGCCGTGACGGTGAAGGCGTGCGGCGCCTTGAGGTCGGGCTGGTCGAAGCACGCCCAGACGAACCGGGCCTCGTCCGGTTCGAAACTCATCCACACATAGACCTCGCCGTCGGCGGGATCGGTCGCCTTGTGCACGCCCTCGCCCGTGGCCGTGTCGGCCTGGACGCTCTCCACCCGCAGCACGTTGTGCCCGGCCAGGGCGGGCAGGGGGATCCGGCCGTCACCGCCGGGAGTGAGAGCGGTGCCGTTCAGCGTGGCGCGGACGACCTCTGCCGCGCAGTCCACGAAGCTCTCGGCGCCCGGCTCGTGGCAGGTGAAGGTCACGGTGGAGACGCACCGCACCTCCGGTCCGTGGGGCAGCGCCGTGAGGTCGACGTCCACGTCGTACCGCTCGACGGTCAACAGCGAGGCCCGGCGCTCGGCTTCGGTACGGGTCAGGCTTCGGATCCCCATGCATCCTCCTCTGCAGACAGCGGGCGTCAGCGTATGCCGGACGGCGACGGCTCGCGCAGGGTTTTCCGGACCGCCGAACGGGGGCCGGGCGCCTGGCAGTTGGCATCGCGGCGGGGACGCGCACGACAGGAAGAAGTCGGACTCAGGTGTGCAGGGCGGGGCGGTGGACGAGTTCCTGGATGCGGCCGTCGAGTGTCCGGCTCTCGATGAGCGCCAGGTCGAAGTCGGCCGCACCTTGGAAGATCGGGTCCAGCCCGGTCCGACCGGTGATCACGGGGAAGAGCGTCACCTGGACACGGTCGACCAGACCGGCCGCCATCAGCGCCCGGTTCATCGACAGGCTGCCGTGCGAGCGCAGCGGCACCTCGGACTCCTCCTTGAGCCGGCGACGAGGTCGACGTCGTCGCCGCCGACGACGGTCGCGTCCGGCCAGTCGAGAGGTTCCTCAAGGGTGGTCGACACCACCGTTGCCGGCAGGTTCCTCATCCACGTGACCCATGGGTCACGCACGTCGGACCCCTCGGTGCTCGCGGCCGGCATCCTCGCGAACACCCGATAGGCCTTGCTTGCCCCAGTACCCGGTCCAGTCACCGCCGGCGGCGACTGGACCGACTCATGAGCTCGGTGGCGGCGCGGGGTGCGCCGGGTGGCGGTTTCGGCAGCGCCTGTCCGGGCCGGGGGGCAGTGCGTCCTACGGTGCGTAGGCTTTCATGGGGCCGTCGGGCTGGTTCCTCCGGCGCTGGGGCAGGCGTGGCGGGCTGACGAAACCCTCCGCGCAGGCGCTGGCCAGGCCGATGCGCGGCAGGTCTGCGCTCTTCTCGAACAGCAGGAAGCGGGGCTCCCAGACCGGGCGGTACTTGGCGTTGGCGCGGTAGAGGGACTCGATCTGCCACCAGCGGGAGAAGAAGGTGAGGATCGAACGCCACAGCCGCAGCACCGGGCCGGCGCCGAGGCGTGCGCCGCGCTCGAAGACTGAGCGGAACATGGCGAAGTTCAGCGATACCCGTCGTACACCCAACTCCTGGGCGCGCAGCAGCAGTTCGACGACCATGAACTCCATCAGGCCGTTCTCGCAGCCACGGTCGCGGCGCATCAGGTCCAGCGACAGCCCGTGCTCGCCCCAGGGCACGAAACTCAGCAGGGCCCGCAACTCGCCTTCGGCGTCCCGGCACTCCAGCATCACGCAGGATCCGTCGCCGGGGTCGCCGAGCCGGCCGAGTGCCATGGAGAAGCCGCGCTCGGTCGCTCCGTCGCGCCACCGGTCGGCCCGTTCGATCAGCGTGGCCATCTCGGCGTCGGGAATGTCGGCGTGGCGGCGGATACGCACGGTGTACCCGGCCCGCCGCACCCGGTTGTGCGCCTGGCGCACGACACGCATGGCGCGGCCGTCGAGGGTGAAGTCGGCGAGGTCCACGATGGCCTCGTCGCCGAGTTCGAGGGCGTCCAGGCCGTGCCGGGCGTAGATCGTGCCGGCCTCCTCGCTCGCCCCCATCACGGCGGGCGTCCAGGCGTGGCGGCGGGCCTCGGCGAGCCAGGCGTCGATGGCGCCGGGCCACGCCTCCGGGTCGCCGATCGGGTCGCCGGAGGCGAGGCTGACGCCGCCGACCACGCGGTAGGCGACGGCGGCCTTGCCGGTCGGCGACCAGATGACCGCCTTGTCACGGCGGAGCACGAAGTATCCGAGAGAGTCACGCTCACCGTGCCGGTCCAGCAGCGCGCGCAGCCGCACCTCGTCCTCCGCGCCGAGCAGGTCCCGGCCGCGGGGCGAGCGGAAGCAGACGTACAGGACCAGGCAGAAGCTCGCCGCGACCATGATGTTGACGATGACGTCCACCCAGCGAGGCGCCTGCACTGCATGCACGCGGTCGGCGAGCGGGCCGACGCTGATGCCCCGCAGCAGCGTGTACGCGACCTTGTCGAACAAGGTGGCGCCCTGCAGTTTGTTGGTCGCGCCGACCAGCAGTGTGCCGATCGTGCCGCTGACCAGGATGCCGCCCGCTCCGAAGGCGAGCGCCAGCTTCGGGTTGGACCGGTCCCCGATCGCCTTGAACTCCCGTCGCCCGATCACCAGCGCGGCCACGAACAGGCCGGTGAGCAGGGCCGACGCCCAATTGAAGAGGTGCGCGCGGAACGGGTTCAGGGTGAGCGCGACGGCGTACAGGATGAACAGCGGCCCGGCGAGGGCCATGTTGACCAGCCAGGCGGCCCGCTTCCCGCGCCGCATGACCAGCGACAGGAAGATCGCGAATGCGGCCGAGACCAGGCCGGCGGTGGCCAGGTACGGCGTGAAGTACTCGCCCGCGTGGTGCGCGTGGAACCGGTGGGCGGTGTGGGAGGCGTAGATCCGGCCGGTGTTGTGCTCGTCGACCTCGCGCCGGAACGGCACGGACACCACCGCCGCGATGTTGAGCAGGGCGATCAGCCGCAGGTACCAGACGGTGAATGCGGCTGCCCGTGCCCGCAGCCGGGAGGGGGCGGGCGGTTGTTCGGGGACGGTGCGTCGGCGGGGGATCAGGGCCGACTGCTGCTGGGCGGTCATGACTGGGGTCACCTTGGGGAGTGGGCGGTGCGGATCGGTGCAGGTGGAGACGGGACGTGGGGACGGCCGTCGCGTGCCGGACCTCTTTTACCGCGTAGTCCGAACGAAAGCCAGCCGGAGGCCCACGGAGCCCGAGGCGGGGGTGGTTGCCCGCGGGGGGTGCGTCGACCGGCTGCGGCGGGCAACTCCCGGTCCGAGGCCGACAGGGCGGCAAGCACCTCGCTCTCCGCCTCGCGCTCGAAGCACTTTGCGCATGTCTCTTCCTGCGTGCTTGTCGTCCGCCGCGCCCTACGCCTTGTAGGGCGAGAGAACCTTACATCTTGTAGGACTGAAAGGGCAGACGATGACCGGCCCTGCCGTCCGGCGGGGGCACTGCGGGCGCATGCCGGGCACAGTGGAGGAGAGGGGACACCTCTCGGTCTCTGCGGCGGCGGAAGGGGCGACAGTGATGGTGCGGCGGCTCGCGGCGGTGGTGCTGTGCGGCGTGCTGTCGGCCGCCGGGTGTTCGACGGGGGACGACAGCCCCGTACCCGCCCCGCGTTCGCTGCCCCCGCAGAGCCGGTCGGCGGCACCCGCCGGGCAGGGGGACTGGACGACGTACCACCGCGACGGGCTGCGCAGCGGGTACGCCCCTGGCACTCCGGCGCTCGGCACGCTCCGGCCGGCCTGGACGGCCCGGCTCGACGGCGCGGTGTACGGCCAGCCGCTCGTGGTGCGCGGCAAGGTGGTCGCCGCCACCGAGAACAACACCGTCTACGTCCTCGCCCCGGACACCGGCCGCGTCCTGTGGCACCGCCACCTGGGCACACCGCAGCCGCGATCGGGCCTCGGGTGCGGAAACATCGACCCGCTGGGCATCACCGGCACTCCCGTGTACGACGCCTCCACCGGGCTCGTCTTCGCCGTCGCCGAGACCGACGGCGGGCGCCACCGTCTGGTGGGGCTGGACCTGGCCACGGGCCGCGAGAAGGTGGACCGCGAGGTGGAGCCCCCGGCCGGTGACCGGTCGGCGCATCAGCAGCGTGCCGCGCTCGCCCTGCTGGCGGGCCGGGTGTACATCGGGTACGGCGGGCTGTACGGCGACTGCGGGTCCTACCGCGGCTCGGTGGTCTCGGTTGAGGTGACCGGCTCGGGTCCCGTCACCTCGTACACCGTGCCCACCCACCGCATGGGCGGCATCTGGGCACCGGGCGGACCAGTGGTCGACGGCGGGCGGCTCCTGGTGCCCGTCGGCAACGGCGAGTCCACCGGCGGGAGTTACGACGGAACGGACTCCGTCCTGGCGCTCTCCGCCGGTCTGCACCGCACCGACTACTTCGCTCCCTCCAGATGGGGGCGGGACAATGCGGTCGATGCCGACCTGGGTTCCCTCACCCCGGTCCGGATCGGCCGCTTCGTGCTGACGGTCGGCAAGAGCGGCACCGCCTACCTGCTGGCCGCCGACCACCTCGGCGGCATCGGCGGGCAGCTTGCGCAGACCGACGCCTGCCCGGCGTACGGAGCGGCGGCTTTCACCGGCAGCACTGCCTTTGTGCCGTGCTCCGACGGGCTGCTGCAGCTGAAGGTCCGGGCGGACGGCACGATGACCACCGGGTGGCGGACGGCGCTGCGGCGGGCGGGCTCGCCCGTGATCGGCGGCGGCGCGGTCTGGGTCACCGACTTCGAGGCGGGCACGCTGTACGCCCTCGACCCGCGCACCGGCCGGGTCCGACAGCACCTGGCGGTCGGCGACCTACCGAACTTCGCCTCGCCCGTGCTCTCCGGCGACCATGTCTACCTCGGCACCCGGGCCGGCGTCAGCGCGCTCTCCGGCGCGTAGACCGACGGCCGGGCGCCGGTGCGCGGGGACGGCGACTCGCTCCTCCGTACGGCCGTCGTTCGGGCCCTCGGCCGTGACCTCGCGGGACCGCGCGCCGACGGTGGCCTCTGCTGACCTGGAGGACTGCAGGGCAAGGCGCGTGGAAGGTCGCCATCGTCACCGACAAGGGTGTGGGGCACGAGGTCGCCGTGAATGCCGCTGGCGGCAAGGTCACCCGCGTGCGACTTTCGGGCCGCGTCGGCGGCCTGCCTCAAGTCGGTCCCGCTACGTCGCCGTTGACGTGGCCGGAGAGCCGACGGGCCGAGTGCGGGCGATTCGCGCATGTCCCTGCCCGGCACCACCATCACTCTCGCCCGCACCCCGGCACCGGATTCCACGTCGCCGTCCAAGGCCCGGGATGAGCGAAGCTCAGCCGGCCGCGCACGTGACTTCGACCGCTTCGGGCGCTCCGCAGACTCCCACCACGACGGCACTGGCCTCGCCCTGTCAATCGTTCGCCAAGTCGTCCACGCCTCCCGCGGCGAGGTCACCCTCGATGCCGCCAGCCTGACCATCATCATCGCCACCGCCTCGGCCGTCGGCGGCACCGGACCGCTGAACTCCGCCGCCCAGGCCGCCGAGGCCCTCAAACCGGTAGCAGGTCAGAACGCGGAACTCCTCTTCGCCCTCGGCCTGATCGGCGCCTCCGCCCTGGCCGGAGCCGTGGTCCCGCTCTCTGCCAGCTACGCCATAGGCGAGGCCGCGGGTGTGGAACGCTCCGTCTCCCGCAGCTTCCGCGACACCCCGCTGTTCCTGGGCCTGTTCACCGCCCAGATCGTGCTCGGCGCCACGGTCGCCCTGACACCGGTCGACGTCATCCAACTGCGCATCGGCACCCAGGTCCTCCAGGGCCTGATCAGCCCCGTCGTCCTGGTGTACCTCCTGGTGCTGACCAACCGCCGCTGTGTCCTCGGCCCCGCCGCCAATGGCTCCCGCTACCGCATCGCGGCCACCGCCGTGGTCGTCGGAGTCGGCGCCATGTCCACCATCCTTCTGGCCCAGACAGTGCTCGGCTGGTTCGGCCTCACCTGACGCCACACACGGGGATCGCCCTTGCCGCACGTCATGACTGCGAGCCTTCGAAGTCCCTCGGCGCCTGGAAGCCGCCGAGCTTCGGCTCGAGCAGTTCGGCCAGCCGCAGCGGGGTGCGGTCCTCGAACATCGGACCGATGAGCTGCACGCCCACCGGCAGCCCCTCGGGGGACCGGCCCGCGGGTACGGCGGTGGCGGGCAGCCCGGGCATGGTGGGCAGACCGGCCCAGACGAGCTGGTCCAAGTACGGGTACTCGACGCCGTCGATGTCGAGCCGGCGACTCATCAGATCGGGGTTCTGGTCGTGCGGGAAGGCAGGAGTGGGCGTGACGGGACACACCACGGCGTCGAACTCGGTGAAGACCTGCCGCCAGCGGTGGCGGTGCAGTTCACGGCGGTCGTTCGCCTCGATCCAGCCGCGGTGGCTGAGCACCATGCCGCGCAGCCGCTCCGCATCGAGACTCCGGTCGTCCGCGCTCAGTCCGGCAGCATGGTTTCGCAGCTGCTCGTACGTTTCGACGGGAAGACGGGAAGCAGAGCTCGAGAACAGCAACTGCGTGTAGATCACGGCGGCTTCGGTGAGATCGGGCAGCAGTGGACTGCGGCGTTCGACGCGGGCGCCGCCGTCGGCAAGCGCGTCGGCCACCCGGTTCACGGCTGCCCGCACAGCGGACCCGGTCGGAATGAGCGGATGCTCGTCGAGGACCAGGACTCGGAAGTCACGGAGCCGCTCGTGGCGCGCGGGCGGCAGCCGCAAGTCGTGCGCCACACCCAGCGTCAGTGGGTCCGGTCCGGCCATGACGTCGAGCAGGAGCGTGAGGTCGCGGGCACTGCGCGCCATCGGACCGACGACAGCGAGGTCGAGTTCGGCCGGGAACGCCGGTGCGGGCGGCGGGAGCATCCCGCGGGTCGCCGCCAGCCCGAGGGTCGGCTTGTGTGCGTAGACACCGCAGAAATGCGCCGGGGTGCGCAACGACCCCCCGATGTCGGAGCCGATGGACAGCGCGCCGAACCCGGAAGCCAGGGCCGCCGCTGATCCGCCGGAGGACCCACCCGCCGTACGGCCGTGATCCCACGGGTTGTTGGTGGTGCCGTAGACCTCGTTGAAGCTCTGTATGTCCTGGAGTCCCAAGGGCACATTCGTCTTGCCGAGCACCACCGCGCCTGCCGCCCTGAGCCGCGACACCTGCACCGCGTCCTCGGCCGGTATGTAGTTCCGGTGCAGCGGTATGCCCCAGGTCGTGGGGAGCCCGGCGACGTTGTACGACTCCTTGACGGTCACCGGAATGCCGAGCAGCGGCCGGTCCTCACCGCGGGCCCGGGCCTGGTCGGCGTCACGCGCCGCGGCCCGGGCACGGTCGAAGTCCGGCACGCAGATGGCGTTGACCGCCTTGTCGTCCCGCTCGATACGGGCGATCGCCCCGTCGGTCAGTTCAGCCGAGGTCACCTCACCGGCACGCAGGGCAGCGGTGAGTTCTTCGGCCGTCAGAAAGTTCCACTCCATGAATCGGACCGTATCGGCCTCCGGGAGAGGCCACGAAATGCCGCTTCGCGCAAGGAGAATATTTGAGTATCCGTCACTTCCCGCTCCGGCCACGGCAATTACTCCACCGCCACAGCTCATGCCTCCTCGGCGGAAATCCCTTGGCGATGGACCTGCAGGTCATGTCCGTACTCCCGCCTTGCCCCGGTCCCGCGTGGGTTCGGCGAGGTATGCCTCTGCGCGCACCCGGCCGCAGCGAGGGGTCATGCAGGCACGCCCGGTATCCCGGATCGAGACGGTCCCCACCATCAAACGTAATGCGGTATGCGTATGGTGCATGAGATTTGCGCGGTAGAGTCGGCATCATGGGTATGAGCCTCGAAGAGCGGGTGCGATCGGCGGTGGCGGCGCTCCTGCATGCGGCCGGCGAGTCGCAGACCGAGCTGGCCGCCGCCCTGGGGGTGAGCCAGGCCCAGGTGAGCCGCCGTCAGTCCGGCACAGCCGCCTGGAGTCTGACCGACTGTGAAGCGGTCGCCGCGCACTACGGCATCGACGTCCTCGAACTCCTGGCGGGACCCACCCGGGCCACGGAGGCACTGCCTGCCGCGCGCCGCCGCGTTCCCGGCCAACGCCCTGCAGCGGTTGAAGGAGGCGTGTGATGACGGACTTCGGCGCCATCGACGCGCTGCTCGCCGGTGCCAAGAAGGAGGTGGCGCTGCCTCCCGTCGAGGAGCGGCGTGCCCTGCGCGAGGAGCTGAACGTCTCGCGCCCCCAGCTTGCGCAGGCCCTGGGGGTGAGCCCGTCCACGGTAGGGGGCTGGGAGTCCGGGCGGGACCCGAGCGGCGAAGTGCGGGAGAAGTACGCGTACTTCCTTGAGGGAGCGAAGGCCAAGCTGGCCGCCGAGGCGCCAGAGGCGGCCGCGGAAGTCCCGGACGAGGAGCCGGAGGACGATGTTCCCGCGGATGCCGGGCAGACCGTCGACCGGGGCGATGACGTCGACGTGCTCGCCTCCCCGCAACCGTGTGTGCTGTGCGGGCACCTGGCCCGCCACCAGGTCGCGGGATTCCCCCAGCACCTGGATCCCGCAGAGTGCCAGGCCGTCGCGCCCGCACAGGCGAACGAGCCCGCGGCGCCGGAGAGGCCTGCCGTGCGCCCGGAACCCTCGCGTGCACAACCCCCCGGCCGGCAGGGGCAGGCGGAACGCGGTGTCCGGGTCGTGCCCGTCGGCCGCCGCATGCAGACCGCGGACACCCCCGACCTGATCGGCTCCGCGGTCGCGACCGCGCTCGCCGAGCACTCCGGTGACGTGGAAGCTGCGACCAAGGCGCTGGTGAAGCGGGCGATCCCGGACGCGATGGCGCTGCTGGACCACAGCCGCAAGGGCGGCCGCTACGAGATCGTCGCCCATCCGTGGCTGCCCGACATCCTGCGCAAGCAGTCCTCCCGCGGCGCGGACCAGATCTGGGAGGCCCGCCCCAAATGGGCGCGTCCCGAACTGCCGTCCGGCGTCCACGAGGTCACCGCGCTCGACATCAACGGCGCCTATCTGAGCGCCCTCAAGACCCACCTGCCGCTCGGCCAGCTGGAGCACTCCACCGGCAACCAGCACAACCCGCGCCGCGCCGGCGTCCACCTGATCACCCCGCCCGACTGGGACCACGAGGCCTGCCTGCCCAACCCGATCGGCAACCGGGACGAGCCGGGCCCGCTGTGGGTGACCGAACCGACTCTGCGGCTGCTGCTGCGGATCTCTGGTCCGAAGTACGGGCTGTGCGATCCGCCGGAGATCCACGAATCGTGGACCTCCGGGGCCACCGAAGGCCTGCTGGAGAAGTTTCGCGTAGCCCTCAAGGATGCCCGGGACCGGGCGATCGCCGAAGACGACGAAGTGACGCTGGAGTACGTCAAGGCGATGTACTCGAAGTTCGTCTCGACGCTGGGGGAGTCGAACTACAACCGGGAGCTGTACCGCACCGACTGGATGCACCTGATCCGCTCGCAGGCCTTCGCGAACCTCTGGTGGAAAGCGCACCGCGCCTACGACCAGGGTCTGACGGTGGTCCGCGCGATGGGAACCGACGAGCTGCACGTGATCGGCGACTGGCGCGCGGTCTTCCCGGAGGGCCGCGGCGTCACCGAGGTGAAGCTCAAGGACGTCTACACCATCGACACCGAGCCCACCCCTGCCGACGAGCGCGACGACTGAGGTGATCTGCGGTACCGGCTGGTCTGCTCGGAGCGCATGTCTCAGATGACGGCGACGGGCACAAGCGCCGGGGACGCCACCTTCGCCGGCAGACTCCGCAGGCCAAAGCCCGGTCCGGGTGTACCCCGGTCCCGGCAGCGCCTCCATGGGTGAACTCCTCCCTCAGAAAGTCCGGTTGGCCTCGTTGACATCTCATCAGCTCAGGCGTTTCACTCGACACTCGTGGATGGCAACGTTGTCAGGTTGCACAGCGAGCTACCGACAACGTTGTCTGTCGTCGGCGCTGAGTGCTTCCAGGAGCGCCGGCACCTGATGTGCGAAGCACGAACTGCTGCGGAGGCAACCGATGGTGAGACCCCGACGTTCCGCTGCGCCACGTGACCGAAAGAGACGCCGTCAGCACCTGGCGGCAGTCTGCGTGTTGGGCTTGGTAGCCCTTCCGCTCACGGCAGCGGGCAGCGCCGATGCCGCGAGCACCGCGACGCCGGCCTTCGTGAAGGATCCCGCGTCCCTCGTCAACCCCCTCATCGGCACGTCCGGTGCGGTGGACACCTTCCCCGGTCCCGACATGCCGGCCGGCATGGTGCAGTGGGGCCCCGACACGACGCCCCACCGCCCCGACGGCGGAGGCTACGAGTACAACGACAACAAGCTCTCCGGCTTCAGCCTCACCCATGTGTCGGGCCCCGGCTGTCCCGTCGCGGGCGACCTGCCGATCCTGCCGGTGACCGGCGCGCTGTCCGGCAGCCTCGGCGATACGTCCGTCGGCTTCAAACACAGCGACGAGCAGGCGGGCATCGGCTCCTACAAGGTCACTGACGCGAACGGCGTCAAGACGGAGTTGACCGACACCACCCGCGCAGGCCTGGGCCGCTTCACCTTCCCGGCGGGCCGGCAGGCGAACTTGCTGTTCAAGCTCAGCGGCGGCGCCACGCAGGTGGACGGAACCCGCGTCCAGGTGGTGAACGACCGCGAGATCAGCGGGGCGATCGACAGTGGTCACTTCTGCGGCGCGAACAACAGATACACGCTCCACTTCGACATCAAGTTCGACCGGCCGTTCACCGAGAGCGGCACCTGGGTGGGCAGCACCATCAACCCCGACGCGACGTCACTGAAGGCGGGCAAGGTCCGGCAGCCCCCGCAGAGCTCCCGGTCGGCCCCCCTGAAGGAGAGGCACTTCACCGTCCCGGCGAAGCCGGCCCCCACGATCCACGGCAGCGGTACCAGGGCCTCCGGCACACCCTCCCCGTCACCGAGTGCCGGCGCGGTACCCCGGTCGTCGGGCACGGCCAAGGCCGCCCAGCCGCCCACGACCGGCGCGAACGGCATGTACCTGACCTTCGACACCGCCTCCGACCCCACGGTGAGCGCGAAGGTCGGTGTCTCGTACACGAATGACGCGGGCGCGGCGGCCAACCTCGCCGCCGAGATCAGGACGTGGAACCTCGACACCGTCGAGCAGGCCAACCACCAGGCCTGGAACGCTGTGCTGAACAAGCTCCAGATCGGCGGCGGCACCTCTGACCAGCAGGTTCAGTTCTACACCGCGCTCTACCACGCGCTGCTGCACCCGAACGTCTTCTCCGACGCAAACGGCCAGTACATGGGCATGGACAACCAGATCCACACGCTGGCCAAGGGCCAGAAGGCCCAGTACGCCAACTACTCGGGCTGGGACACCTACCGCTCCCAGACCCAGCTGATGGCGATGGTCGAGCCCAAGGTCGCGAGTGACGTCGTCACCTCGATGCTCAACGGCTACGACCAGACGGGTCTGCTGCCCAAGTGGGCCTCGAACAACGGCGAGAGCTACGTCATGGTCGGTGACCCGGCCGCCGGCATCATCACCGCCGCGTACGCCTTCGGCGCGACGGACTTCGACGCGAACAAGGCGCTCGCCGCTCTCCAGCACGAGGCCGCCGTCCCCAACAACAACCGCCCGGGGGAGTCGGTACGGGACGCGAAGGGCTACCTCCCGCTGGACGAGAACGACTACGGCTGCTGCAACTTCTACGGTCCGGTCTCCACGCAACTGGAGTACGACTCCGCCGACTACGCGCTGGCCGCGTTCGCGAAGTCCCTCGGCAGGACGGATGTCTACGAGAAGTTCGCCACCCGAGCCCAGGACTGGATGAACGTCTTCAACCCGCAGACCGGCTATCTGCAGGCCAAGAACAAGGACGGCCAGTTCGCGGGCGGATTCACCCCCGGCACCTCCAACGGCTTCGTGGAGGGCACCTCCGCCCAGTACACCCCCATGGTCCCGTTCAACCTGCAGCAGCTCATCCAGGCACGCGGCGGCTCCCAGGCGTACTCGTCCTTCCTGGACAGCCTCCTCGGCAACATCACCAGCCCCGGCAACACCAACGCCGACCTGAGCAACGAGCCCAGCGTGGAGATCCCCTGGGAGTACGACTACACGGGCCGGCCGTGGAAGACCCAGGCGGCCGTCCGCGAAGCCCAGCAGAAGCTGTACTTCAACGCCCCGGTCGGCTCCTTCGGCAACGACGACCTCGGCGCCATGAGCTCCTGGTACGTCTGGTCCGAACTCGGCATGTACCCCGAGACCCCGGGCACGGACACCCTGGCGCTCGGCAGCCCGGCGTTCCCGGTGGCCCAGGCGACCCTCGCCGGCGGCAGGACGGTGCGGATCAACGCACCGCAGGCCGCACCCGACGCGCCGTACGTGCAGTCGCTCAAGGTCAAGGGCAAGGACTGGAACACCTCCTGGCTGACGTACGGGCAGTTCAAGGGCGCGGGGAGCATCGACTTCACGCTCGGCACCCAGCCCAACACCTCCTGGGCGTCCGACCCGTCGGCGGCACCGCCTTCGGACACCACGGGCGGCAGCCGGGTGCTGGCCGCGACCGGCCCCTCCAGCGACGGCCTGGTGCTCCAGCCGGGCGCGTCCGGTGACGGCACCCTCGACCTGACCAACCTCGGCAGCAAGGCCGTCACGGTCGACTGGAAGGCCACGGCGCCCTCCGGCGTCACGTTGGACACGTCCTCCGGCTCGCTGACCGTGCCCGCCTCGGGCGATGCCGAGGCGAAGATCCACGTGACGGCGGGCACGAGCGAGGGAACCTACCCGGTCACCTTCACGCTGACCGACCGCGGCAGCGGCGCGACGCTGAGCGGGGCGACCCTCCGCGTGGCCGTGGCCAAGGCCGGTGCGCTGTGGCCGTACAACACCAACGAGGGCATCTATCCCGACGGCGCCACCTTCTCGGGCGGCTTCGACAACGACGGCTGGGCGTTCTCGCAGAACGCGCTGTCGGCGGCGGGTGTCACGAGCGGCTCGACCGTCACCGTCGACGGCATCTCCTACACCTGGCCGACCGTGACATCCGGTCAGCTGGACAACCTGGAGATGGCAGGGCAGACCATTCCGATGCCGGCCGGTACCTCGGGCGCGTCGCTGGGTCTGCTCGGCGCGGCGACCAACGCGTCGGCCGACGGCATCTCGGGCACGGTGACCGTCACCTACACCGACGGCACCACTTCGAAGGCGACGGTCGGCTTCTCGGACTGGACGCTGAACGGCGGGTCCGGCAAGCCGATCGAGGGGAACACGACGGCCGTCACGACGTCGTACCGCAACACCGCGAGCGGAGGGCGGGACAACGTCAAGACCTACGCCTTCGCCACGAAGGTCCCGCTTGATGCGTCCAAGCAGGTGGCGTCGATCACGCTGCCGGTGACGGGGGCGTCGGGGGCCAACCACCTGTTCGCCTACGGCTTCGGGCAGTAAAGGCCCTGGCGGCACTGATGATGCGGGGCTGCTTCCCGGGCGTCCGCCCGGGAAGCAGCCCCGAGGCTAGCTGCACGTCAGAGTGGGCATCGCCCAGTCGCCGTGGTCGTTGCCGTTTCCGTCGCCTGCGTCACCGACCTTGAGGTCGACCACTTGAGCGCCGCTGACGTCGACGTCGATCGGCACCGCGGCCTGCTTGCCGTGGATCGTCGGCGTGGTCACCAAGGTCTTGCCGTCGGCGATCACCGAGAACGTGACCGTTCCCGCACCTCCCGTCTCGTCGTCGACGCCGACGTCCGCCGTCAACCGGGAGCACTTTCCGGCCAGATACAGCTCGACGTCGCTGACCGCATTGGTGCCCAGGCCCTTGGTGTAGCCGACCCCGTTGACCGTGACCGGACGGCCGTCCCCGGCCGCCTGTTCGCCGACGCTGGTGTCCCGCTCCACCGGGCCCCAGCCGTTGGTGGACGACAGGAACGCCAGGTCGCTCACCGCGCTCTTGCCGACCGGCGGGGCGGGCGGGATTCCGCCGACGATGCGTTCGTCATCGCCCACGGCCTGCCGTCCGCTCTGCCGGTAGTGCACCGTCGCCGTGAGGGCCGAGACGGACGGCAGCGTCCCCGTCGGCGGCCGGACCTTCCAGGTGAAGGTGGCCGATCCGCCGGCTCGTACGCGCTCGACCGAGGTGGGGCTCGTGGCGCTCACGCTCCAGCCGTCCGGCGCGGAGAGCGAGGCCGTCAACTGCGAGGCGGACGGCCGGTCCTCGGGTACCCGCACCGCGGCCCGGGCCGTGAAGGCCTGGGCCGGCTGAGCGGTGTCCGGCACGTCCAGGGTGACATCTGCTCCCGGACGCGCGGGCATCGCGTACTTCCTGTGGTCGTAGTGGGGACTGTCGTTCTGCGCGACGCGCAGCGACGAAGCGTAGCTGCCGTAATTGGTCAGCGAGACCTTGCCCAGCCCGCCGGTGCTGCCGTCCAGGTTCCACACGGCGACGGCGATGCTGTTACGGCCGTTCGGATCGAGGACCCCGTTGGGGACCGGGAAGGTGTGCTGCGGGCCGAGGTAGTTGACGTAGTTGCCGACCTGCCAGCCGTTCACGAAGATCGTCGCCCGGTACTTGCGCGACGGGTCGTCGGTGAACGTCAGCCCGAGCGAGGTGTCCTGGCCGCGCGGCAGGTCCAGTGTCGCCTCGGTCCGGTACCAGGAGACTCCGGGACGGGTGTCGGTCGTCGGCAGGGCCACCTGGTTCCATTTGCCGTCCGGGTAGCCGGGCAGGGACCAGCCGGCGCGCTCGCCGTACAGGCCGCCCGTCGAGAGCGGGCCACGCACGGTGTCCTGCAGGTCCTCGCCGCCCCGTACGCCCTGCACGCGCCAGGTGACGGAGGTCAGCGGCGCCCCGACGAGGGAGGCGCTGGTCAGGCCGCGGGCGGTCTTGTTGCCGTTGGTCGAGTTGTAGTCCTCCTCGTGCCCCATGTTCACGGTGAGCACGGAGATGACGTTGTCTCCCTTGGTCTTCACTGCACCGGCGGGAAAGGTGAAGTCGGCGCTGCCTGTGGTGGAACTGCCCAGGAAGGTGCCGTTCAGCCAGGCGGAAAACGCCTGCGCGTCTCCGCCGGAGTCCGAGACCAGATGGATGCCGTTCTCCTTGCCGGTCGCGTGGAAGCGGCCGCGGTACCAGGTGTTTCCGGTGTGGAAGCCGTAGTCGTCCGCATAGAGCACCGGCAGCGAGTTGACGCCGGAGACACTGTTGGTGGTGGTCTTGTCGGCCACCTGCCAGCTGGTGTCGTCGAAGGCGGAGGCCGTCTCTGGGGACTCGTCGGCGTGCTTCCAGGTCGTCAGGGTCGGCAGGTGCACCGGGGCGGCCAGGGGGATCGTCCCCGTGAGGCTGCCCGTGCCGGTGGCCCGGGTCTTCAATGCCCTGCCGTTCCAGGTGACGTGGTCGGCGGAGGTGAACACCTCGATGTCCTTGTCGTCGGCGTTGTCACCGGTGAGCGCCACGGTACGGCCGCCGTCCAGGCTGGTCGCCGTCCGCAGCAGGTGGGTGCCGCGTACGAGCACCGGGCCGCTCGCCGTGTCCTGACGCCAGAAGGTGTTGGCCGTGGCCTTGTCGCCGATGAGCAGCAGCAGCGGGGGCTTTCCACCGCCGCTGATGCTGATACGGATCAGGCCCTTGTGGGTGTAGTTCAGCCGCAGGTCACCGGAGTCCTTGTCCCAGGTGGTGGTGGCCGTGCCGCCGCTGGTGGTCACGGTGGGCTCGGAGGCGTAGCGCAGCACGGTCTCTCCGTCGCTGCCCGGGTCGCCGTAGAGCACGGCGACATCCCGGTTCCCGATGGCCGCGCCGGTCATGATCTCCGAGGTCGAGTACTGCAACTGCGCTTCGCCGAGCCGGTAGTCGGCCGTGATCACATGGGAGTCGCGTCCGTCGAGGGTGATCGCGGTACCCGGCTGTTGGGGCACGACCGGGTAGGTCGGCTCCGCGGCTGCGGTTCCGGTCGGCACGTCGATGGCGTCGACGGCCACGTAGTTGTCCGTGGATCCCGAGCTGTGGTTCCCCGCGACGACGATCTTCAGCGTGTGCGCCCCCGGCGCCAGACCGGTCTTCTGGAAGACCACCGCCTGGCTCTCGCCGCCGGAGTCGTCGACCGTCGCCACCTTGGTTCCGTCGAGGTAGACGTCGGCGTTGCCGTGGTTGTCGGTCTTCGAGCCGATCCAGCGGATCGCGGTGCCGTCGAAGGGGACGGTGAGCGAGTCACCGGCCTTGTTGGAGAACGACTCGGTGTGCTTGTAGTCGCCCCCGGTGTAGCTCGTGTCGGCCACGTGCGACCACGAACCGGTGTACTGCAGCGCGGAGTCGGGGTCGTCCCAGGTGTAGGTGGTGTCCGCGGAGGGCTGGGCGTTGAAGTCCAGCGAGATGTGGGTCTTGTCGACCGCCGTGGACGTGGAGTTGCCGTGCCTCAGCACGTGGAACTGCGTCTTTGTGTCGGGGTTCATCCGCGCGGTGTCGATGACCGCGGAGTCGTCCGGCGGTGTGGCCCTGATGGCCTCGGTCTTGGTCAGCGGGGCGACCGACTGCGTGAAGTACCCGATGAGCTTGTCCTCGTAGTACTTCGGGTCGAGCTGGCGGTTCTCGCGGATCGCGGCGCCGTAGTCGTAGGACGTGTAGTTCTCCGGCATGCCCAGCCAGCCCCAGTTCGTGCCGCCGTAGGTCATGTAGAAGCTCTGGGCGGTCGCGCCGACGGCTATGTTCTGCTTGTAGAACACGTTGGCGAACTGGTCGTTGATCAACTGGGCGCACTTGTCGTAGCCCGGCCCGCCCCAGGGGTCGAAGGCGCCGCCCTGGAACTCAGGGGAGTACAGGGGCTTGCCGTCCGGGTGGTCGTAACTGATGTCGGGGACACCGTTCCACTTCGACGGATTCGAGCAGTCGAAGCCTTGCGGGTACGAGTCCGGGCCGTCGACGTCCAGGGCGCCTGCGCCGGAGTTGAAGGTGCCGTTGTTGTTGCCGGTCAGCGGTACGGTGATGCCGTCGGCGCGGGCCTTGTCCTCCAGGTGCTGCATGTAGGAGCGGCCGGCGGTGGAGCCGTTGTAGTACTCGTTCTCGACCTGGTAGGCGATGACCGACCCGGTGCCGTTGGTCAGCTGGTGGCGCGCGATGATCCGGTCGATCTGCGTCAGCCACTCGTCCGCGTACTTCAGGAACTGGGGGTCGTCACTGCGGTTGTGTCCCGCCTTGGTGGTCATCCAGCCGGGCAGACCGCCGCTGTCGACCTCCGCGTTGATGTACGGCGCGGGGCGGGCGATCACGTAGAGCCCGGCATCCTGCGCCATGTCGAGCAGCTTGTCGACGTCACGGACCCCACTGAAGTCGTACACACCCGGCTTCGGCGAGTGGTATCCCCAGTCGAAGTACAGGGAGGTGGAGTTGAATCCGGCGGCCTTCATCTTCTGGAAGATGTCGCGCCACAGGTCCGGGCTCGGGAGCCGGAAGTAGTGGAACTCGCCGGACCAGAGATAGGTGCGCTTGCCGTCGACGAGGAACGAATAACCGTCGAGCGTCACTGTGTGCGTCGGTGGACTTGTGGCAGACGCGGCGGCGGGTGTCCGCCCGCCGCTGTCCTGCGCCGCTGCGGGCGCGGTCATGCCCGCGGCCAGGGCGATGGTCGCGGCCGTCGCGAGGACCGCCCTCCACCACCGACCACGGCCGGGTCTCGCAGCCTCTGAACCGATCCGATCACTTCGCACTGCGGCCTCCATACCGCCTGAGCAATCAGTATCAAACAGACTCAGGCAAAGTCGAACAGTAAGGCCGCCTAAGACGCAACACAATGGGTCGGGAGCACACACGTCACCAGTGGTCACGGCGAGGCCGACGGCTCATGAACCCGTGGCGAAGCCGGAGTTGGCGCGTGGTCGCGGGAGAAGCGAGTGCAGGGGACTGCCTGCACGCGGGCGAAGGGGCCGGCCCCTTCGCCCTCTGCGTCCAGGATCGCGGCGTAGAAGGCAGCCCGGGCTGACACGTCGTCTGAGCCCCGGGGTACGACCAGCGTTCTCTTGGACGGCGGCCACCGGGGCCCCGGTCTGCGTGAAACGCCATTGTCAGTGCCTCCCCATAGAGTGAAAGCATCATTCGGGGAAGCTCGGAGGGGGAGCAGAAGCATGTCCGCAAACAAGATCCAGCACAAGGTGAACCACGTCGCGCTGGTGGTGGACTGTTCGGGTTCCATGCGTCCGCACGAAAGTCAACTCATCCGCGTCGTGGACGAGTTCGTGGCGGGACTGAAAGCCGAATCGGACAGCCTCGGCCACGAAACCCGGATCAGCCTCTACTCCTTCGACCACAAGGTGGAGAACCTGGTGTGGGACATGGACGTGAAACATCTGCCGTCCATGCGAGGTCTGTATCGCGTCAACAATGGTGCTACGGCCCTCATTGAGGCTTCGCTCAAGTCCCTGGACGACCTGGGTCATATCTGGGAGGAATACGGCGAACACAGCTTCCTCCAGATCGTGGTGACGGACGGCGAGGAAAACGCATCCGGGGGCGACAGGCGGCACGATGGCGACATGACCATCCTTGGCCCCTGGCTCGACAAAATCACGGCGAAGATGGGCGGGCTGCCAGGCCACTGGACGTCCGCGATCCTCGTGCCGAACTCCCTGGCCAAGCGCACTGCCCAGAACTACGGTTTCCCGGCCGGGAACATCGCCATCTGGGATGCGGATTCCCAGAAGGGCGTCGAGGAGGCGATCGGCACGGTGCGCGCTGCCGCCACCAGCTTCCTCCGGGGGCGAGAGCAAGGGGTGCGCGGCACCAAGAACTTGTTCGCCGTGGGTCAGGACATATCGCTGGACGAGGTCCGGGCGAACCTCGAACCGATTCCGGCGAACAAATACCGGCTTCTGAAGGTCGATCAGGAGGTCGAGATCCGTCCCTTCGTCAACTCGCATCCAGGTGTTACGTACGAACGTGGTTCCTGTTACTACCAGCTGGGCGCCCGCGCTCAAGTTCAGCTGAACAAGGAAGTCATCGTGGTCGAGAAGGACACCGACCGCGCCTATACGGGCGACGCGGCGCGCAGCCTGCTGTTCGGCACCGATATCCAGGGAACCGTCTCTGTGAAGGCAGGAAACAACCCCAAGCTGGAGGTATACGTGCAGAGCCGTTCGGTGAACAGGAAGCTCAAGCCGAAGACACGTCTACTCATCATGCTCTGAAGCCACACGGGTAAGACCCTGGGGTCCGAAACCGAGTTCCCTTTCGGACCCCAGGGACTCACACAGTCCACCATGCCGAAGGGCCCGCCACAGCGCGACAGTCTCGTCCAGGCGGGCGAAGCGCCTTTCCCACGGCAGTTCGGACAACGTGTACAGGGGCCGCCCGAACCGGCCGGGGAAGTCTGCGCCGTCGGTCACGGTGAGCCGGCCATCGGACAACACGTCGATGGATGCACGGGGCGGACGACGTCAAGGGACACCACCCTCTGTTCCTCGGTCGAGCGTGCCGAACCATCGTCCAGGGAGCCGTACACACAACCGAGCACCCATGAGCAGGTGGGGGCCGACGTGGGGACTGCCCGAGCCGGCATCGTTCGCGAACAGGGGCTGCTCGCGACCGTGCTGGGGCACCCGGCTTCGCCCGGGAGGGTTCTTACGCCAACGGGAGTACGCGTGATGACGCCTCTCGGTGGATGATCCCGGTTCCGGACAGGGCGATGCTGGGGGCAGGGCGATGGGCGTTTGCCTGTTCGGCGTGTCCGCATCGTCCGTGACCGTGCCGACCGTCGGGGTTGCCGGCCTGAAACAGAATGGGAACTCGCGTGGATGCCGACTCTCTGGCCGGGCGGACCGAACCCTCGCTGCCCGATTCCGACGCCGCGCAGCGCACACCCACGCCGCGCCGTCCGCGGGTCAGGCGGTGGTTGAGGCGCTTGGCACTCGCCTGCACCGTTCTGCTCGCAGTCGTCACCACGGCCTCGCTGGCCTACAACGCATTCACCGCACGACGTGCCGCGCCTCCCGGAGGGCTGCGATACGTCCAGGCGGCGGATGTCCGTACCCGGTACCGGACCTGGGGCACGACCGGTTCGCCGGTTGTCCTCGTCCACGGGGCCTTCGAGCAGGCGGACACCTGGGCGCGCCTGGCACCGCTCCTCGCGCGCGATCACCGGGTCTACGCACTGGACCTGACCGGAGACGGCTACAGCCAACGCCGCGGCCCGTACACCGTCAGCCACTTCACACGGCAGCTGCTGGGCTTCCTCAGCGCCATGCACCTCGGTGGGCCGGGTGAGCGTCCCCTGCTGGTGGGCCATTCCAGCGGAGCCGCAGTCGTCGCGGAAGCGGCACTGCGCGCACCAGGGCGGATCGGGAGCGTGATGCTGCTCGACGGTGACGCCCTGGACACCGGCGCCGGTCCACCGTCAGCCCTCAAATACGTACTGATCGATCCCTACCGCACCAGCCTGTTGCGTCTTGGCCTCGGCGCCGATTGGCTGATTCGGTCCTTCTACGACGCCCAGTGCGGACCGGCCTGCCCGCCTCTCAACGCCGCAGGACTGGATCAGTGGCGCCGGCCGCTGCGGATGCCGGGCGCGGAGGCCGCTCTGTGGAGCATGCTCGGCGAGGGCGTGCCCGGCCTCCCCGCGAGCCAGGGGGCGCGACTCGCGGCCGTCGGCATCCCCAAGTCGGTCGTTTTCGGCGCCGAGGACGACGTATTCAGCAAACAGACCCCGCAGCAGACCGCCCGGCGCATCGGTGCACCGCGCCCCACCCTCATCCCCGGCGCCCGCCACCTGGCCATGATCTCCAGCCCCCGTCAGGTCGCGGCAGCCGTTGAAGCCCTGGCCGGCGCGGACTCCGCTGTGCCATAGCGAATTGCCTGTCCGGGGCAAGGTGGAAGTCCCCGGTGAAACGCGGCGCTTGGCGCCACACTGCCTCCGCGTGGCAGACCAGGCCGCGTTCATGGACCGTGACTTGTCCAAGGTCGCCTGGGCCCTTTCTTTCGGATCAGCGGACGGAAACTAGGGCGGCCACATGCCGCGGCCGGTCCGACCCATCCCGCTTCCTCCGCAGCCGGCTGGGCCCACTCTGAGGCCGAGCCATCTATTCCGTCGCCACGATGCGCTCCACGGCGGCCGTCACCAGTTGTTCACGCTCTGCCTCCGTGAAGACGTCCGGCAGCGTGAGCTGCTCGACGATCAGCCAGTTCAACGTCAGTATGAGCAGCTTGACCGCCGTGGCGTCGCCGGGGAGGCCGGAGGCCTCGTGGTATGCGACGTTGGCGTCGACGTCGGCTCGGACCCGTTCAGTGAGGACCCTGCGAAGTTCGGGGCGGCGGGTGGCTTCAAGGCGGAGTTCCAGCAGTGCGAGGTAGCCGGTGCGGAAGGAGGTGATGCGGCCGACGAGTTCGCGCATCAACTCCGCATACGTTTCCCGGTCGCGGCCGGCTGTCTGCTGGCGGGCGATCGTTGCCTCGTCAGGCCGGAGCCGCTCGTAGACCCGGGCGCCTGCCTGAGTGAAGAGGTCGTCTCGGCTGGTGAAGTAGTTGGACGCCGTGCCGGTGGGAACGGCAGCCTCGGCATCCACAGCCCGGAAAGTGAGGCCGCGAGCGCCTTCCCGGGCCAGCACCTCGATCGCCGCGTCAACGAGGGCCGCACGCCGCTGGTCATTCCGTCTCACCACTGACACCACTCCATGTGCAGTACTACGTTCAAAGCACTTTAAGCAGAGTACTAGGTGAGGGATCGTTACGCGAAACCTCGTGTAATACGTCGCCATCTCGCTCGACGGCGGCAGCGCCGGCCCCGGCGGCGAGGTCGACTCCTTCCCGCAGGATGGCGAGCAACGGGCCGCCGTCGTGCGCAGTGCGGCCAGTTCGGCCGGGGATCGGCCGTTTCGTGCGGCACCTGGCCAGCAGGCAAAGCCACCCCCCTCGCCGAGCGCACCGGCGCTGTGCCGCCCGTCGCCTTCGAGCAGCAAGGTCCGTGATCCGTTGCGCCGTCGTACCCACAGCAGGAGCGGGCGATTTCCGGGTCTCCGCGATCGAGGTCACAGCCACCTCCTTCGGCGCTTGTGAGCATGGCAGTCGCACAAGCGGCGGTCCTC
Source organism: Streptomyces sp. NPDC001157 (assembly GCF_053598255.1). Taxonomy (NCBI): domain Bacteria; kingdom Bacillati; phylum Actinomycetota; class Actinomycetes; order Kitasatosporales; family Streptomycetaceae; genus Streptomyces; species Streptomyces sp. NPDC001157. The sequence continues at coordinate 116,758 of NZ_JBSFJW010000017.1, read as the reverse complement.
TTTCTCGCACCGAATGTGAAGTTATCGAGCGATCCGCGGCACGCATTCATAGACGGACTGCAAGCCGGGACGACCGAACGTCGGCCGACTCATCGCCGTGCCGACACCCACCGGGCATTCGGGGAGGGGGCGGACTGGGGGTTGCGGGCCGATGGCGGGATCGGTCCCCGACCGTGGTCAGCGAAGTCGCCACCGTCCCCGATCGAAGCAACATGATCACGATCCAGCGTGACCAAGGTCGCGCCGCGTGTGGAGGCGGATGCGCAGGACCTCGTCGAGGCGCACATGGAGACGCTGCTGGGCGTCCGTTTCCTGGCGAACGAGTACGGCACCGGACCGGTTGACTCTCCTCCCGAGGGTTCCTTAAGCACACCGAAGCGTGGTCTCGTCGCAGCGTGCGCCTGACCTGGAGGTCTATCCGTCCCACGCGGGAGGTTGTCCATCCGGGCGGCCAGCCCGGCAGGCACCGAAACCACGACCGCGTGATACTCCACCGGTAGATCGTTATCCCCTGGTCTGGGGACTGTCCGCCGCCGGCGGAGACCCAGGTGGCCTCAACGCACCACCCGGGCAGAGCCGGGCAGTGCCCGAAGGCTGGTTTGCCTGCGGCGAAAGGACTGTGCGAACCTTTCACGTCATCTCTTTGAAAGGGCTGGTCGTGACGCTCGGCATGGTTCTCGGCGACTTCTCCTCTCGCGCTTCGACGCGGGAGCGGTAGCCCTACCACCCCTGACACGCGAGCCTGTGCTGCAGCACGGGCCGTTTGCCCTGCTCCTCGTCGAAGTGCTCTTCGTGCCCCCGCACGTTCGATCACGAGGAGTACGTGGTGTCCACCATCCGCTGGACCGAGACGAACCCCCCCCGTTCCGCCCGTTGGCATTCCGAGAGCGCGACACCGCCTCCCCGCCGGGTCATCGGCGCGGACGACCGTATGAAAGCCGACACTGCTCACCGTCTGGCCTGCGAAGGAACTGCCTTGCTGTGGCGGGGCGACTTCCAGAATGCACGTCAACTACTACACGCGATGGGCCGCCGTATCGACCGGAAGCCTCCCCAACAAGGCGACAGCCCGGCCGAGTCCTTCCACCTGCATCGCCGGGCCCGCGGCCACCGCGCCCGCGTGCTGGGCAGGTTGCTCGTTCTGCTGGACGAGGATCACTGCTTGGACCTTCGTAGAGCTCCCGACGTGCGCCAGGCGTGCGCCGAGGCGTACGGTCCGCCATCCGAGCCGATGGCCGTCTCGCTCACCGAATTGCTGGGAGTGGTCGGAGCGCATCAGTGGCGCAAGAAGGGCGTGGAGGTACCAGCCCTCGGCGCTCGCATTCACCCGCACTATGGCGTGTTCTCCCCGGTCAGGGGCGAATACGTCGATCTCGTTGCACAAGCACCGCTCCCTGCATCGGCGGTCCGTCGCGAGGGTCGCCGCACCGCGCTCGACCTCGGGACGGGCACAGGAGTGCTGGCGGCCGTCCTGGCCCGCCGGGGGCTCGACCACGTGGTGGCCACCGACATCAGCCCGCGTGCCCTGGCCTGCGCACGCGAGAATGTCCGCCGACTGCACCTCACCGGGCGCATCGACGTCGTGGGCCCCGTTCTCTTTCCCGACAGGCGGGCGCACCTCGTCGTCTGCAACCCGCCCTGGATTCCGGCCCGGCCTACCTCCGCGGTGGAGCAAGGCGTCTACGACTCGGGCAGCAGCATGCTCCGGAGTTTCCTGGACGGGCTCACCGCACATCTCGAACCGGGAGGTGAGGGATGGCTCATCCTGTCGGACTTGGCCGAGCACCTCGGGCTCAGGACGCGCAGCGAGCTGCTGGCCGACATCGAGGCCGCCGGCCTGCACGTGGTCGACAGAATTGACACCACGCCACGGCATCCACGAGCGAGGGACACCGCCGATCCTCTCCACGCCGCCCGGGCCGCGGAAGTCACATCACTTTGGCGTCTCGTCAGCGATTGACGCTCAGCGTCGACTGCCACCGGGGTGAACAAGGCCGAACGGCGCCAGCATCCAGTGGACGGCCGTCCTCTTGTTGAACCTGCGATGAAGTGGGTGCATCGAGCGGGACTGGCGTTCCCAAAGAGTCTCATCATCTTGCGGGTGTACCGGCTGTGGGAAGGCTGGCTGCGGCCGCCGCTGATCAACGGTGGGGTTCGCGTCGCCAGCTGCAGGGGCTGGCGGCACGAACCCTCAGTCAGAGAGCCTCCGAATCCCCAACAGCACCTACAGTTCAGATTTCGATACCTTCAGAAATCGTGAACTCGCGGGGATTCGACGGCGGCCGGTTCGACTCGCTGGTGATCGACGAGAACCGGGCACCCGTGATCGTCGAATATAAGCGCGGCACCGACGCAGCCGTGATCAACCCGGGGCTCTACTACATGTCCTGGCTCATGGCTCGCAAGGACGCCTTCAGGCACCTGGTCCGCGACCGGCTCGGGGCTTCGGCCGCGTCCCAGGTGCTGTGGAGCGCGCCCGGGCTGATCTGCGTGGGAGGCGACTTCACCCGCTACGACGCGCATGCCGTACGGCGGACGGGAAGCGGTGGCGCCTTCCCCGGCACGGGTGTGCCGTTCCGGGGAAGGCGGTCGCTCGGCATACGGGGTACCGGGCGCTCCGGGATGAAGCCGCCGCGTCAGCTTGCGGGAAGGCTGAATGTGTAGCCCTGCCGGGTCATCCAGGGGAGCAGTTCGCGCAGGGCTGCGACGGTCTGGCTGCGGTTGCCGCCGCCGTCGTGCATGAGGACGACGCCGCCGGGACGCAGTTCCCGTTTCACGGTGGCGACGATCGAGGCGACACCGGGGCGCGACCAGTCACGGGGGTCGACGGTCCAGCCCAGCGGGCGTAGGCCGTCCTGCACGGCTATCCGGCGGTTTTCGGGACTGAAGTCGCCGCCGGGGGCACGGAACCACCTGATCCGGGTGCCCGGCCCGCCGGCATTGATGATCATTTCCTTGGCTGCGGTGATCTCGTGGACCTGCGTGGCGTGCGGGAGGGTACCCATCGGCTGGGGGTGGTCCACGGTGTGGTCGCACAGCCGGTGGCCGTCGGCGAGGATGCGCTTGACCAGGGCGGGGTTCGCGGCGGCCTGGTTGCCTATCTGGCAGAAGGTCGCCTGCGCGTGATACTGGGCGAGCAGGTCCAGGACCTGACCGGTGAACGGCCCCGGGCCGTCGTCGAAGGTCAGTGCCACGGTCCGGCCGTACGTCGCCGCACTGTGGGCGATCGAAGCGCTCGGGGCGCCGACAGGGGCGGCCTGCGCGCCGGCGCCGGTCGCGGCGCTTGCGCTCGTACCGGCACCGGCCAGGGCCAACGAGACGGCCACTGCGCAGCCGAGAGCCGCACGGCGCAGCAGACGGACGGAACTGGAGTTCTGCATTCTGTTTTGCTCCTGGCGTGGCTGGCCATCTCGGGATGGCAAGGACGGGCCCCCACGACGATGACCGAATGCCTGACCAAAGCAAAGGATTCACTGGCATCTGCAGCCTTTGTCACAAAACGGTCGATTGTGACCCTCGCCACTGCGGCCGTGCCCGCCACCACCGCCCGGCTCCTCCTGCGGCTCCCGTACGAAGGCGACCCCACCCGCTGGCCGCGACCTCCACACCTTCCGGAGCCAGGCGCAACGGCGCTCCCCCGCTCGGCGCAGATCCGAGCGAAGAGGTCGGCGAGGGTGTGCGTGGCCCCCGTACCAAGTGGCACCGAGCCAAGGGAGCTGCGCGTCATCCCGGGACGCCTGCCACCGGGCCGTTTGTGTACGACGTCACCGCCTGCGCGCCCGCCAGCCGTACCCGTTCCGACCACAGGACGCCCGTACCGCCGTCGCTCAGCCTCGCCGTCTCGCCCGGCCGCAGCGGCAACAGCTCGTCCGTGTGGATGGATCCGGCAGTGGTGGTCGACGAGTGCGGCGCCCTCGCACCACACGTCGTCGAGCCATTCGTCGACCGCCCGGTCGGCGGCCCCGTGCGAGTGGTACCGGTGCCGGCGCCGTTCTCGATCACCATGTACTCCGTCCGCGCTCCCATGATTCAGCAAGGCTGTCGACGCTGGACGACGGGCGACGAACGCCATTCAGAGGACCAACTCGGGGCCGACCGCCTGCGACTCGGTGAGCGCCGTGCTGGTGGCCGGCCTGGCCTCCTGCCGTGTGAGCGCAGCACGGGGTTCGTCGAGGAATGGACGTGTCTCTGGTCGAGCTGCTTGGCGTCAGCGCCGCGTGATCGGTGCCCGCCCGAGCTCGGGTTACTGCGTATGCACCGGCTGACGTCAGCGGGCGGAGGCGCGTGCCCCCGCCCGCCGGTGGTCAGGGAGCGTCGATGAGGCCGTACTTCGGCACGGTCACCGTGCGGGCCCCCGGCGTGCCGCCGAGGATGACCTGGCGGTACGTGACGTTGTTGGCCGTGCTCTGCTCCTTGAGCCGGTTGTCGGGGTTGGCGATGACTTGGATGTAGTAGGTGCCGTTCGGCAGGTCCGAGACGTCGAAGGACTGGCCGGGCCGGTACTGGCTGTAGGTGTCGCCGTTGCCGACGTCGAGCACCTCGCGCACCGAGACGGCGGTCTGCTCGCCGCACGCGGTGGAGAGGTCGGTGTTGTACGGGTGCCAGTTGGCGTTCTTCACCGTGTAGTCGATGGCGTCGGTGTTGGCCAGGCAGAACGCCTCCTTGCCGCTGCGGACGATCTCCCTCTTGTCCGCGCCGAGCAGCCGGTAGCTGGCGAAGTCGCTGAAGTGCCAGTGCTGGTGGCCTTCCCGCGGGTCCCATTCCATGGTGCCGGTGGGCGTGTATCCGACCTGCTTGCCCTGGGCGTCGTAGAAGTACTGGTACGCGTCCATCTTCTCCGCGCCGGGCTTGCGGAACCCGTCCACGACCAGCGGCGAGGGGCCACCGTTCCACACGGTGGCGCTGAAGGCGAGGTAGTCCTTGCCCGGGGCTGCGCCCGCTCCGCCTTCGTTCCCGTCGGTGATCGCGATGCCGTACGCGGGGAGGGCACGCAGGTCGGGCTTGGGCACGTCCGCGGGAACGGTCGCCGGGCCGACCGGGCGCTGCGCGGCGGGCTTCGGGCTCTGCGACGCGTTCTTCTGCCCATGCTTGGCCAGGCCCTGGCCCCCGCCGGAGTTCTGGCGGACCGTCACCTTGACGGTCTGGGCCTTGTCCGGCATTCCGAACAGGTCGCGGTACTTCTTCGCCACCGACACCTTCGCGGTGTAGACGCCGGCCGCCAGGTTGATGGTGTTGTCCCCGCGGAAGTCCTGGGACGTGGCCGCCGCCCAGCCCTTCTCGACACCCCACACCCCGCCGAGCGCGAACGGGTTGTCGGAGCATCCGCCGGGGTACTTCGAGGTGGCCGGGGCGTCCGGCCGGATCCGGCCCGCTCGGTTGTTCGGGCAGAACGACTCCGTGGTGTCGGCCACCTTCGCGCCCGAGGCGTCGCTGATGCTGATCTTCAGGAAGTCCGGCAGGCCCGAGAAGTCCTTCACCAGGCCCGTCGGCAGGGTCTTGGTCAGGGTCCGGCCGCCGGAGTGGATCACCTGCGACGCGACGACGGGGTCGTTGTAGGACTTGCGCGTCACCTGCAGCTCGAGCGGTCCCCCGTCGACCGTGATGTAGGTGCCGAGGTCCAGGTAGACCCCCGGCTGACCCTCGTAGCGGTCGACGGTCACCGAGGGGGAGGCGGCGATCAGTTGGAGCTTCGGTGTACCCGTGGGTGTCGCCGCTCCCGCGCCGGGCGCGTCGAGGGTTCCGGCGGCGCCGACGGTGAGGGTGGCGGCGGCGATGATCGCCGAACGCCGTAAGACGGTGGGGCGGTGTCTGTTCATGAGTGCTCTTTCTGCGTCTGGTCGGGACGAGTCGTGCACGTCTTGCAGGCACGGAAGCAGGTTCCTGTGTGCCATCTGTGAAAAGTGTGAAAGGTCGCTTCAGGTTGCCTGGCCGCCGAAATTGCCCTGAATCCAGGCTCGTTGTGGCTGTCAGCTGCTGGGCGGCGGCACACGTGCCCGGGTGAACCTTGTGGGTCGGCACCCAGGTCGATGCCGCAGGCCGGGGGCTCGACAATCCAGTCGAGAAAGCCTTTGCGGGCTGTCACCCTGGCCAGATGCTGCTCAAGCTCACCGGATCCAGCGGCGCGGGGAAGACCACGCTCGCTTTGGCCCTCGCCGACCGGCTGGAGGGGGTCGCGGTGCACGACTTCGACGAAGTCGGGGTCCCGGACCCTCCGACGCCTCCCCACTGGCGCCATCGCATGACCGAGGTGTGGGTGCGCCGCGCACTGGAGTATCAGGACCGTGGCATGGACCTGCTGTTGACCGGAAACTCACCGCTCGGTGAGGTCCTGGCCGCTCCCTCGGCCCCGTCGTTGAACGGAATCGCGACCTGCCTGATCGATGTCGCCGACCAGGACCGGCGCGACCGACTCGCCGCACGGGACGGCGGACGGTGGGACCAGGCCGCAACCGACTCCTTCTGCGGCTGGGCCGCCTGGCACCGCGGGCACGCTCGCGACCCGCGCTTCCGGCCTGATGTCATCACCGAGGGGAGCCGGCCGGAGATGGCCTGGGACCGGTGGACCTCGTGGACCGCCGAGGACCCCCGATGGCGCACACACCTGATCGACACCACCGGCCAGTCGCTCGCGACATCTGTCAACCAGGTCGAGCGATGGGTCACCGAACAGCGCGAGGCACACCGGTCAGGCCGACTGGCCTTGACTCGGGGCTGGGCAGATGAGACACGCGGCCGAACCACCCACGATGGTTGATCCACTGCCACTCACAGGCGAGGTTGATGATGCTGCGGGGACAGATCCACGAAGTCTGGGCTGCAACCTCACCCGGCAGACGTGGACGCAGCGACACCTCGATCACCGCACGCTCGCGCCCCTACGCTCCTACGCCGCTCGTGCGGGGACCGTGTGGCGCGATCGGTGGTGTCGGCTCGTAGGCTGCGGTCATGGCCGAGATCAAGACTCCGACACCCCGCGACGCCTTCGAGTTGCTGCTGGCCGGTAACCAGCGCTTCGTCGCCGGCGCCCCCGAACACCCGAACCAGGACGCCGCCCGCCGCGCCGAGATCGCCCCGTCCCAGCAGCCCTTCGCTGTGCTCTTCGGGTGTTCCGACTCCCGGCTGGCCGCTGAGATCATCTTCGACCGCGGCCTGGGCGACCTGTTCGTGGTGCGCACCGCGGGCCACGTGGTGGGTGCGGAGGTGCTCGGCAGCATCGAATACGGGGTGGACGTGCTGGGCTGCCCGCTGGTGGTGGTGCTCGGTCACGATTCGTGCGGCGCCGTGGGCGCTGCGTGCGCCGCGCTGGAGGACGGCATGGCACCGGCCGGGTACGTCCGTGATGTCGTCGAGCGGGTGACCCCCAGCGTGCTGGCGGCGCGGGCCGCCGGGCGGGTGGAGCCGGAGGAGATCCTCGCCGAGCACATAAGGCACACCGTCGATCTGCTGTTGGACCGCTCCCGGGTGCTGGCCGAGAAGGTCGCCGCCGGCCAGGCGGCCGTGGTGGGCCTGTGCTACCGCCTGGCTGACGGCAGTGCGGAACTCGTCGCGGCCCGCGGAATCGGTGCAGCGGTCCCCACCGCATCCTGAACCCGGCAAGCTCCAATGCTCGCTGGCGGACCTGGTCGGGACCCTTCCATCAGGGCGGGCACGACCAGGCCCGACAGGCGTCGACGTCGGTGCCGGTCACGCACTGGTCCGGGGCCCTGCAGCGCGGCGGAGCCGGTTGGCGATCGCCAGTCCCAGACCCTCCTCCACCGGCAGGGATGCGACGATGAGATCGCATCCCCGCTCGTCGAGTTCGCGCAGGAACCCGTAGAGCCCGCGGGCGTATGCGGCCATCGAACCGGGGACGGTCACCACGGCGTGCGCCTTCACCGGAGCCTCGGCAAGGGAGGGCGGAAGGAAGACTCCGACCTGGTGCCCGAGCTCCTGTGCGATCTCCGCTTCGGCGACGACCTTCTCGGGCTCGACGAGGACGACCCGGGCGCGCGGCGCGTAGTGGGACGGATGCTGGCCCGGCACCCGGACGCCGCTCGTCGAGTGGACCGCCAGCGGGCGTCCCAGCACCGCTTCGAGGTCCTCGCGGGTCACCCCGCCGGGCCGCAGGATGCTCGGCATCTCGCCGGTGGCGTCCACGATGGTCGACTCGACTCCGACCTCGCAGGAGCCGCCGTCCAGCACGAAGTCGACGCCATCACCGAGCTCCGTACGGACATGGTGCGCAGTGGTGGGGCTGACCTGGCCGAAGCGGTTGGCGGACGGGGCCGTGACACCGCCGCCGAAGGCTGACAGCAGCGCGAGGGCGACGGGGTGGTCGGGCACGCGCACGGCCACCGTTTCCAGGCCACCGGTCGCTTCGAGGGGCACCCTGCGACCGCGACGCAGGACCAGCGTGAGGGGTCCCGGCCAGAAGTGTTCGGCCAGCAGGCGGGCGGTCGCGGGCACGTCCTGGACCCAGTCGGCCAGGTGCTCTGCGCCGGCGAGGTGGACGATGAGCGGGTGAGAGGGCGGGCGTCCCTTGACCTGGAAGATGCGCGCGACGGCGGCGGGGTCCTCGGCGTTGGCGCCCAGACCGTAGACGGTCTCGGTCGGGAAGGCCACGAGCCCTCCGGCGCGCAGCACAACGGCCGCCTTCTCGATGTCACGGGTTTCCGCCGTCACCACGGCAATCCTTTCACCGTTCGGATCCCCCACATTCCACGGTCGCCTCGGCATACGACGATGCCTTCGGCATACGGCACCGCATGAGCTGAGGCGCACCAAAGCCGTCACGGCGACATGGGGGAACACCGCCAAGACGGCCCGGATCCAGCGTAGAACCGACGAGACCTTACCCGGTCGGCCGGGTTGCGCCGGGCGTCGCGAGACGGGAGCAGACCGGGAACCGTGCCCAGTACCCAACGACTCGGCAGCGTCAACGTTCCGACCACCCCGACCTCCGACTCGCCGGGAGCCGCAGCTGTTTCTGAGCTGTCGGCGGCTGGGTGTCCGCGGCTGTGGTCAAACCGGTGGCGTCTTGACGGACGGGCCTCGTAGTTTGTGCGCTCGTGACTGACGACCCGAGGACGCGCCCGGATCCATATGGCCTCGGCCGGGTGTTCAACGAGGTGGCGGAGCTCTACGACCGGGTCAGGCCGGGGTACCCGGACGAGTTGTTCGCGGATCTGGTCGCCATCACTGGCATGGGCGAAGGGTCGTCGGTGCTGGAGGTGGGCTGCGGCAGTGGTCAGGCGACGCGATCGCTGGCAGCGCTGGGCTGCTCGGTGACCGCCGTCGAGCCGGGCCCGGACATGGCCGAACTTGCTCGCCGTCGGGTCGCCGCCTTTCGTGATGTCGAGGTCGAGACGTCGAGGTTCGAGGACTGGGACGACCGTGGCCGGCGCTTCGATGCCCTGGTCGCGGCGTCGTCGTGGCACTGGGTCGATCCGTCTGTCGGCTGGCGGCGGGCGCACGAGGTCCTCTCGCCGGGAGGCTGGATGGCGCTGCTTGGGCACGTCGTGGTCCGTCGGCCGGGAGAGCCGGAGGTGTATGCCGAGAGCGCCGATCTGCACGAGCGGTTCTCGCCGGGGAACCCCGGCTGGTGCCATCCGCCGCTGGAGGACGACGTGCGCACCACCCACGAAGGCTGGGGCCTGGTCGAGGATCCCGGAGGATTGTTCGGTCCGACGGTGGTGCGCTGGTATCCGACGGTTCAGTGGTTCACCGGGGAGGGATTCGCCGATCTCCTTCGCTCGACGTCGCTGTATCGCAGGCTCGACCGGGAGGTCCGTGAGCCCCTGCTGGACGCTGTCGCCGAGCGCATCCGCACGCGGATGGGCGATCGGGCGCCACGCCGTTGTCTGAGCGTCCTGCGTGTCGGACGGCGCGCGGGGTGAGGCAGGGGAGCGACTTCTGAACCGCAAGCCTGGCCCCGCAGGAAGCGGGCCGGGGTGCCGAGCGGCGACGCTTCCTGGAGTTCGCCTTCGGCGGCCGGGGCGACGGAGTCCTGCTGATGTCGTACACGCGGACGTCGGTCTGCCGAACAGCTCGCCGAGGCACGGTTGCCGACCGCCCGGCTGGGACGCCGCTCGGGAACGTGGCGCCCTTCGCCATGCTCGACGGTGGCTCCTTCCACACTGCCTGACCCACCAAGGCCCTACCGCCTACGGGCTGCCGCCGCTACCGACGCTGATGGTTCCCCTTCTGTCCGGGCTGGTCCGTGAGAGCACCGGCGATTGAGAAGGTGGCCTCCGGGGGGACACATGGCTGCGTGGTTTTGGTGAGGTGAGGTGGTGATGTGCGGGTGGGTGGTGCCGTGCGCTGGTCGCGTCGGTATCCGGGTGGCGGTGGTGGCGCCCGTCGTGGCGGGGAGCGGCTGCGGTTTGTGGTGCTGGGCAGTCGGCCGCCGCGGGGTGCCGGATCGGTGACGCGTGCGCGCAGGGCCGGGGTGGCGGGGCGGGGGGCCGGAGAGGGTGTGGTGGTGGCCCGGGGGTTGCGGGTGGGGGCTGCGTATGGGTGGCGGCTGTTGGTGGTGGGGGTGCTCGCGTATGCGGGTTTTGTGATGTTGGGGCGTTTGCAGCTGGTTGCTGTGGCGCTGTTTCTTGCCTTGGTGGTGACGTCGGTGTTGCGTCCGCTGGTGGATCTTCTGGCGCGGTGGCTGCCGAGGGCGTTGGCGGTGGTGGTGGGTGTCGCAGGAAGCCTGATCGCTCTCCTTGGGCTGCTGGCGCTGGTGGGGGAGCTGGTGGCGAGTGAGTGGGACCGGTTGGGGCGGGAGTTCGGCGGGGGAGTGGGGCGTATCGAGCGCTGGCTGCAGGGGGCGCCTTTCCATGTGAGTCCCACGGTGATGTCGGATCTGCAGGGCAAGGTGGGTTCTTTTGTGTCCGAGCATCGCTCGGCTTTGGTCAGCGGTGCCGTGAGCGGGGCCGGGCGGCTGGTTGAGGTGCTGACGGCGGTGGTGCTTGCGCTGTTTTGTTCGGTGTTCTTCATTCATTCCGGTGACCGGTTGTGGTCCTGGTTCCAGGAGGGGCTGCCGCGGCGGGCGCGGGATGCGTTCGGCCGTGCGGGTGGTGCGGCGTGGCGGACCTTCGCCGGGTACACGCGGGGCATCGTGATCGTGGCGGCCACCAACGCGGTGCTGGTCGGCACCGCCTTGTTCGTGCTGCGGGTGCCGTTGGCGCTGCCGCTGACGTTGCTGGAGTTCTTTGCCGCGTTCGTCCCGCTGGTGGGGTCACCGATTGCGTTGGGGGTGGCCACGGTGGTGGCCCTGGCGTCGCGCGGACCGGTCATCGCGATCGTGGTGCTGGCGCTGATCGTGGTCGTCGGCCAGATCGAGGGCCATGTGCTGCATCCGCTGGTGATGAGCTGGGCGGTGCGGCTGCACCCGGTGGTGGTGGCCGTCTCGGTGATTGCCGGAGGCGTCCTGGCCGGGGTGGTCGGCGCGGTTGTGGCGGTGCCGATGGTGTCGGTGGCGTGGGCGGTGGGCAGTGAACTGCGCGGCCCCTGGGCCGGGCGGAGCGGGGTGGGTGCATAGGGCTCGCACCGATACGTCCGTGCGGCGGTGGCCGGAGGAGGGTCATGGCCCTTGATCCGGATCTGCGGGACTCGTGACCGACTCGACCAGGGCCTGAGGCAGGTCGAGCCCCGTAGGGCAGGAGACCGACGAGGCTCCTGTGTCGGTGGGTTGAGACGTCGAACACCTCCCTCGACGGCGCGGGAGCCTCGTGTGTCCGCGGCCCCACGTGATCCCTGCACCACACCCGCCCTGGGTGGTGGCTCGTGGCTCGCGGGGCTGCTGTGGTGGTGCTGAGGGGCGATCCAGATTTTCGGAGTTCGCGGTGTGCGGATGTCGAGAACGTGTCCCCGGCTCCGTCCCAGGGACATCAGCGGCCACCACCGGCCGCACGAGGGAGAAGGAGAAAACAACATGGCGATCCAGCGGATGGACAACGTCGGCATCGTCGTCGAGGACATGGATGCCGCCATCGCGTTCTTCGTGGAGCTCGGTATGGAGCTGGAGGGCAGGGCGGAGATCCAGGGTCCGTTCGCCGACCAGTGCACCGGACTCGACGGCGTCCGCTGCGACATCGCGATGGTCCGGACGCCGGACGGTCACAGTCGTCTCGAGCTGGCGAAATACCACAGCCCCGCGGTGATCAGTGCCGGGCCGCGCAACCGGCCGCACAACATTGTGGGCACGCATCGCGTCATGTTCGCTGTCGACGACATCGAGGACACCGTTGCCCGCCTGCGCCCCCACGGTGCCGAACTCGTCGGCGAGATCGCCAGGTTCGAGGACAGCCATCTGCTCTGCTACCTCCGAGGCCCGGAAGGCATCATCGTCGGACTGGCCCAGCAACTGCGCTGAGGCGGGGGACCGAACCATGCCGCTGCATCGCTTGTTTCAACCGGCCGCTGAGCCGCCAGACGACGGCGGCGGAAAGAGCGGCCGCGCAGATGTACAGCAGATCGCTTTCCATGACCCGCTCCAGCGCCTGGCTCGTCTGACCGGGAGTGCGGGCGTTCTTCAGCGCGGACAGGGCGTCGGCGCCCGTGGAGCCGCCGCCACGGGCGTGGCCGTGGGTACCCTGTACGGGCACTTCCCCACCAAGACCGACCTGGTCGCCGAAGTCGTCGCCGCATACGCGGGCTCGGCCGTCGCCGGCCTCATCCGCGCCGGGCAGGCCGACGGTGACATCCACGCGGACATCACCGTCAATGACATCTACCTGCTGTTCTCCACCGCACCCACTGACCAGCCACCCGCCGCCCGCAACGCTGGCTCGCCCTCGTCACCCCCCCCGGGCTGACGACACAAGCCCGCCAAACGGAGAGCTGACACCCCCCGGAGGCAGGCCGGGCTACAGCTCCTCTGTCAAGCGTGCCCAGGTATGGGCGTCCAGGCTGCACCGTGTAGTGCCGGTCGGGCCGGACCCCGTCGTCGTAGGCGAAGCGCAGGAGGGCTTGGTAGCCCTTGGAGCGCAGGCCGCCGAAGATCTTCTGGATGTTGGCCAGGGCGTTGGAGGGGATCGTGGTGGTGGCGTAGTCCCACAGGTGGACGTAGAGCTGGGTGAGTTTGACTCCTGTGGTGGGAACAGCCGGCCCGGCCGACACGGTTGCATCAACCGGGGACCGGCGCCACGGGGCGGGGAGCGCGGAGGCCGCAAGGTCGTCCGCCCTGCCAGGATCCGGGCCCCAGGATCGTGGCACGCCCGCCGCGCTGCTTGGACCAATACGTATGTCTGCTGGAGGACTGTTTCATGACTGACCGCCGCTTGACGCTCATGGCAGTACACGCCCACCCCGACGACGAGGCCACCGGAACCGGAGGGGTCCTGGCGCGGTATGCGGCGGAAGGCATCCGCACGGTTCTCGTGACGTGTACCGACGGCGGTTGTGGTGACGGGCCGGGAGGTGTCAAGCCGGGCGATCCCGGGCACGATCCGGCGGCGGTCGCCTCGATGCGCCGTCAAGAACTCATGGCGAGCTGTGATGTCCTGAAGGTCAGCGATCTGGAGATGCTGGACTATGCCGACTCCGGGATGATGGGCTGGCCGAGCAACGACGCCCCTGGATCCTTCTGGCAGACCCCGGTGCAGGAAGGCGCGGCCCGCCTCGCGGAACTCATGCGGCACTACCGGCCTGATGTGGTCGTCACCTACGACGAGAACGGCTTCTACGGCCACCCCGACCACATCCAGGCCCACCGCATCACCATGGCGGCGCTGGAGATGACCGAGCTGGCGCCGAAGGTGTACTGGACCACAGCGCCCCGCTCCATGATGCAGCGGTTCGGCGAGATCATGCGCGAGTTCGGCGAGGACATGCCTGAGCCGGACCCTGAGGCTGCGGCGCCGGTCGAGATCGGCCTCCCCGACGACGAGATCACCACATGGGTGGACACGACCGGGTTCAGCGGCCAGAAGTTCGACGCGCTGGCCGCGCACGCAAGTCAGGGCGAGAACATCTTCTTCCTCAAGATGGGCAAGGAGAGGTTCGGCGCGTTGATGGGCATGGAGACCTTCGTACGTGTCCAGGACGCGACCGGCGCGCCCGTACCCGAGAACGATCTCTTCGCCGGACTGCGCTGATCCGGCCGTCCGACCGGGCGTAGAAGCGCATTGATCGGCACGGCGCGTTTGAGCGGGTCACGCACCCGGAGGCTGGTTCGCAGGAGTTCCGCTCGTCGACACGCGCCCGCACCCGCGACCCGACACGCGCTCTTCCCCGACGGGCCGTCCGGTTGAAGTCCGATGTGTGAGAGGAGAGTTGGATGATGGCGGGTCGCCTTCCATGTGGCAGCACGTTGCGGCGGTCGACCAGCGATGCCAGGCGCGGGCCACGCGCTCGTACCACGGTGGTGCGCCCGCATGGGCTCCAGGTGCGGGCCTGACGAGACGTCATCGAAGCGTGGCCACGTCCTTCACAGCATGGCCAGGGCTGAGCGCGGCCGCGGTCATTGCGCCTGCGACCACGGGTCCTTGCGAGGCAGCTCGACCGCATGCTCGTCGCTTTCCCGCGCCCGGCGGGCGGGCCTGCGCCCGTACATCGTCCGCCTGACGACATCAGCAATCAGGTGCGGGTCGTATGGGGATCCTCGTCGCGCTGGTCATCTGGACCCAGGTATGTGGCCGTTCCCAGCAGTGTGGTGCCCCCTGGGAACGGCCACTCGGTGTCTGGCTATGCCGACCTCACGAGGTCGAGTCAGAACTCGATCGCGTGCGTGTGGTCTTTGTTGTCCTCGCTCATCGAGATGCGGTTCACGATCGTCTGGGACACATCCCCGTCGTCGAACGTCAGGTCGAGCCTGTAGCCGAACTTCCAGGTGTCATCGCCGTTCGGCTCGATGTGAAGTCGCAGACTGCCGCCCTGAAGCGCGTCCCAGGTGATGTTCCTCCGGACGAGCAGATTGACGGGCACGACGGAACCGTCGCCGAACTTGCCGAAGGTGTCGAACGCCGACGCCGCGGTCTTGCCGGCGGCAGTCACCACCTTGATGCTCAGGGTGGTGTTGTTGTCCTTGTCTTCGCCCGAGGTCAGGAATGTGATCTTGGCCGTGGTGAGGGTTGCGCCGACGTCCGCCGGGCTGAAGCTGCGCGACGGCGCGGCTTCGTGGCTGGGGGTGGCGCCGGCCACGCCTGCCCAACCCAAGAGTAAGGCGATGCTCGCCAGGACCGCGGCTACAGTGCGTCCGAGTCGTTTTCCTCGCATGGGATTCCTTTGTCCAGGCCCCATAGGAACGGGGCCGTGAGTGAAATGAGTGGGGGGACAGGGCCGACGACCTTCTGCATGGATGGTGCGCCGCTACGGGGCGGACCGTCACAGCCGTGCCATTCAGCGGAACAGGTATCACCCTCAACGGGGCGCACGGCTTGCTGACGGACCTCAGAAACCGACACGGCCACCGCCCAGACCACGCCGAGCTCGTCCTCACCGCTGCCCGGCGTGGGCGTTCCGGCGGGCCTGACAGGGACTTGGGAAGCGAGGAGAGTGAGTGTATGAGCGGGGGTTGGTCCGCGCTGGTGGTGGCCATTGTGGGTGTCGTCGGCACACTCGGCGCGGCACTTTTGACACAGAGTCGGGCTGACCGGACGAAACGGATGGAGCTGGAAGCGGCCCAGGAGCAAAGGCGCGAGGAGCGCCAACAGGCCGAGGCGTTGCGGCAGGCAGAGCGCTCCGAGCAGAAGGCGCAGGCGCTCTTCGAACTGCTCCGCTCTTGCTGCATCTCCCTGAACACGGCCTCACGGCAATACATGACCGCTCAAGTCAACCTCCTGCACGCGTTGCAGACGGGCACGGGGGTCGAGCTTTGCCTGGAACAGCTCGAAGCCAGCCGTATCGCCCAGCGGGACAGCTACGCGCAGGCTGAGATGGTGGTCCCTGACGACGTGCTCGCAGCGGCCACGGCAGCCGGCCACCGTCTGAACGCAGGCTATGGACTGCTCAAACGCATCTCCGCGACCACCCCATACGATCAGCAGGAACTGAACGCCTTCGCGGCCGGGGTCGATGAGTCGTGGAGCCAACTGGCGATGATGCGGCAGCGGATGCGCCAGGCCCTTGGCATCGAAGGCAGCATGCGGGCTGAAGGTGACGACTAGGGCACCGGGTCGGTACCCGGAGCACACGCCGCAGCCCGCCACGGAACTGCTGGTCACGGTAGGTCGGCCACGCGGCGCACTCGGTCGCAGTGAGGTCAGGGCCGTCGTCGTCGCAATGATCGGGGAAGAGCTTGAGCGGGGTGGAGACGTACGTCCAGGGGCGTTGTCCTCCGAAGCCGTGCATCTCGTCGAGCGCGAACCCCTCCGCCTCGGCCGGCCACCGCCGGAAGACCCCGAAACCGGTGGAGGACCAGGACACGTCCGGGCTGCTGACGTCGCCGTCACCGGGCTGAGCCCGGCCGCAGTTCAGCACGCTGATCGCCGCGCTGCGGTGCGAAGGTGCCACCGGACGCGCACCGGTCTCGCAGATCGGGCACGACGGGAAGGACCCGCTGCGAGCGCGGTGGCGCCGGGCGTGATCAGCGAAGGTACACCGGGAGGGAGCGGTGACCGTTGGAGATGAAGGACTCCACCGGCTCCAACTCGCCCCGCGGCACGGCGAGGCGCAGATCCGGGAAGCGCGCGAAGAGCGCCGGCAGCGCGATCCGCGCCTCCAGCCGCCCCAGCGGAGCGCCCAGGCAGAAGTGCACGCCGTAACCGAAGGCCAGATGCTCCTTGTCGACGCGGGTGACATCGAAGCGGTCCGCCTGGTTGCCGTACTTGCCGGGGTGACGTCCGGCGGCAGCGTACGCGGCCAGGATGGCCTCACCCTTGCCGATCACGACTCCTTCGGGACCGCCGAACTCGCTCATCGCCAGGTCCTCCACGGCGTATCGCAGCGGCAGGCTGGCGACCGGCGCCTCGACGCGCAGCGTCTCCTCGATCACGTCGTCCCAGGAGGCGCGGCCGCTGCGGACGAACGCGAGCTGGTCAGGGTGGGTGAGCAGGGCATGGATGGCGTTGTCGATGAGGTTGACCGTGGTCTCGTGGCCCGCGCTGACCATGAGCATCAGGGTGTCGAGGAGTTCCTGCTCGCTGAGGCCGGTGCCGCTCTCGTCGTCCCGAGATGCGATGAGCGCGGAGGTCAGGTCGTCGCCGGGTGACTCCCTTTTGAAAGTGACGAGTTTGGCGAGCGCGGCGTAGAACCGTGTGTAGATGTCGGTGACCTCCTCCGGCGTGGCGGAGGTGTGGAAGACGCCGTCCACGACGGCCCGTAGCTCTGCGCCCTGATCCTCAGGCAGACCGAACAGTTCGCTGATGACCTGGATCGGCAGCGGGTAGCAGAACCCCTCGCGCAGGTCGACGACCCGCCCGTCCTGTCCGGCCTGCTCGACCCCGTCCAGCAGGTTCTTGGTGATCTCCTCGAGTCGAGGCTGGAGCGCGGCGGTGCGGCGGGCGGTGAACGCCTTGGCGACCAGGGCTCGCAGGCGTTTGTGCTCGCCGCCGTACGCCGTGAACATGTTCTGCACCGCGACCCAGGTGAACAGCGGCCACTCCGGGGCGATTTCGCCGTTGATCCAGCGGGTCCAGTGCCGGCGCGGATCCTTGGAGACGCGCCGGTCGGTCATCAGGCGCTTGAGCAGATCGGGGGAGCTGACGGCCCATGCTTCAACCCCGTCGGGAAGTTCGACCAGAGTCACTGGTCCGTGCGCGCGGATCCGGGTGGCCTCGGCGTGGATGTCGCGGCCGGTCGGGTCGATCACTAAGGGGTGGGGGTTTCCCATTGCAGCCTCACAGTCTCGGACGCCTGTACGAAGCGTTACGCTACATGGCCGTAGCGTGGCAGGGCATGGGGCGTGCCTGCCGGCTAGACCGCGGAGGCGCGCAGCCGGGTTGAGGCCTTGGGGGTGGCCCCGCGGTGGGTGAGCCAGTCGCGGCCCTTGAGGTCGGCTGCGTCCGGATGCTGGGCATCCGGTCCCTTCGGCAGGATGCCCGCATCCTTCTTCGCCTTCGCCTCCTCGGTCGCGGCCTGCCGCTTGAGGACCTCGTTCGTGGGCCGCACCACGCAGCCGGGGACGGCTTGTCCAGATGGGCCGACAGATGGGTGCCGGGCCCCTCGAAGGCATGGAAACGCCACTGACCGAGGGGGACACGACGGACCTGCTCAGTCGAAGCGCAGATCGGAGAGTTGTTTCTTGGACAGGGTCAGGTCGTCCTCAGGTACGGGATGCGCTGCTCTGGTCGCCAGGATCGACGCCATCTCCCTGCCCGCCCGGCGTATCCGTGCGGGCAGGCCTTCCGTGTGCGCGTCGCTGCCTGACCCCCAGTCCTCCGACGCCGCGTACACGCCGGTCGGAAGGACCACGGTCCGCAGGTAGGTGAAGAGCGGGCGCAGTGCGTGGTCCAGGACGAGGGAGTGGCGGGCCGTGCCGCCCGTCGCGCCGATCAGGACCGGCTTGCCCGTGAGGGCACCCGGATCGATCAGATCGAAGAAGGACTTGAACAGCCCGCTGTACGAGGCGCTGAACACCGGTGTCACGGTGACCAGACCATCGGCGCTCGTCACCGCTTCGATCGCACCGGCCAGCTGCGGTGGGGGAAAACCGGTGACGAGGTTGTTGGCGATGGCGACAGCCAGGGCACGCAACTCGATGACGTCGACTTCCGCCTTGTGACCTTGATCGGCGAGCTCGTCGCGGACCGTGTCGGCGAGACGGTCCGCCAGTAGGCGCGTGGACGAGGGGGTGCTCAGACCCGCGGATACGGCGACGAGCTTCATGCGGTGGTCACCCTTTCCGAAGAGGTTTCCTGAGCGGAAGCGAGGAGCGATGCGTGCGAAGGCGCCTCCGGTACGTCCGCCGGCCGTCCGACGGCGAACTCCTTGCGCAGCACGGGTACGACCTCCTCGCCCAGCATGTCGATCTGCTCCAGCACGGTCTTCAGCGGCAGCCCCGCGTGGTCCATGAGGAACAGTTGGCGCTGGTAGTCGCCCGCGTACTCGCGGAAGCTCAGCGTCTTCTCGATCACCTGCTGCGGGGAGCCGACGGTGAGCGGGGTCTGGTCGGTGAAGTCCTCCAGGGAGGGCCCGTGGCCGTAGACCGGCGCGTTGTCGAAGTACGGCCGGAACTCCCGCACCGCGTCCTGCGAGTTGTGCCGCATGAACACCTGCCCGCCGAGCCCGACGACGGCCTGCTCGGGCGTGCCGTGCCCGTAGTGGGCATAGCGCTCCCGGTACAGCTCGACCATCCGCTTGGTGTGGTCGGCCGGCCAGAAGATGTTGTTGTGGAAGAAGCCGTCGCCGAAGTAGGCGGCCAGCTCGGCGATCTCCGGCGAGCGGATCGAGCCGTGCCAGACGAAGGGCGGTACGCCGTCCAGCGGCCGCGGGGTGGAGGTGAAGCCCTGCAGCGGAGTGCGGAACTTGCCCTCCCAGTCGACGACGTCCTCGCGCCACAGGCGGTGCAGCAGGGCGTAGTTCTCTATCGCCAGGTCGATGCCCTGCCGGATGTCCTGTCCGAACCACGGATACACCGGCCCCGTGTTGCCGCGGCCCATCATCAGGTCCACCCGGCCGTCGGCCAGGTGCTGGAGCATCGCGAAGTCCTCGGCGATCTTCACCGGGTCGTTGGTGGTGATCAGAGTGGTCGAGGTGGAGAGAACCAGCTTCTCCGTCTTCGCGGCGACGTAGCCGAGCATCGTGGTCGGTGACGACGGCACGAACGGCGGGTTGTGGTGCTCACCGGTCGCGAAGACGTCCAGGCCGACCTCCTCGGCCTTCAGCGCGATGGCGACCATGGCCTTGATGCGCTCGCGCTCGGTCGGAGTCCGGCCCGTGGTGGGGTCCGGCGTAACGTCGCCGACGCTGAAGATCCCGAACTGCACGGTTCCTCCGGTTATCAGATGATCGAGTGGTTCTCGAACGGTAGGAGCCCCCTACACGGGCGGGATGACTGCGCGTGCACGGGAAGTGGTCCCACAGCGTTCTTCGCCTCTGCGGCGTGACGTTCGGCGTTGTGACGGCCGAGGCCGCACTTCCAGCTCGGGGCGTGCCGGTCGATGCGGTACTGGGGCAGATCGGGGAAACGGTCCGCAATGGACTTGGGCATGATGCAGACGCCCTGGGCGATATCGGTGAGCTCCACCACGGCCAGGTCCACCGTGCCCTCACGCAGTGCCTGCCGGATGTCGGCGACGGCCGCCCGTCGCAGGTGCACGACCACGCCGGGATGCTCCGCACGCGGCTCGGCCAACGCGTGGTGGAGTCCCCGCCCATTCCCCTGCATCGTGCCGACCGTCACGCGCCGCGACGCCTCCCGGGTCGGTTCGGCGGCGCGGCGCGTCGCGCGTGCGGCGGCACGTTCGAGGGAGTGGACAGTGCCGGATACGGCGGACCGGACCACGTGCAGCCGTCGTGCCGCACCTGCTCACCCAGGCGGGCAACGGTCGGAGGCTGTTCCTCAGGCACGCACCAGCGGCGTGTCGACCAGATGCTCGGCCAGGAACCAAGCCTGCCGTTCGCCGGTGCGGATCACCTGGGAGACCAGCAGGTCGATGGTGCCGTCGTCACTGCACTCGGCGGTCCGGGCGGTGGCGTCATGGGCGTCGATGAGGATCGTCTCGTGGGCCTCCAGCAGCCGGGACAGCATGGCCGGCACCTCCTCGACGCCGTCCGGGGGCCGCGGGATCGATGTGATCTCGGCGACGTGCCGGGGGTCTGCCACCGCGACGCCGCCCAGCGACTGGACGCGTTCGGCGATGGTGTCGATGAGGTCGAGCTGTTCGCCCGCGTGCTTGTCCAGGAGCAGGTGCAGCTGGTAGAAGGTGGCGCCGCGCATCAGCCAGTGGTGCTTCTTGTAGAGGCCGTAGAGGATCTGCGTGTCCGCGAGCACCTGATTCAGGCGCTGGCAGGAGTACATCCGGGCCTCATAGGTCAGGGCGATGGGCAGCTGTTTGACGGTCCCGAACTCCTGGATCACCTCACCCTTCTGGTGCAGCAGGGGCTGACTGCTGTGGGTGGTGGGGGAGTTGGTGGTCATGGACGCCTCCTGCGGTTCCGTGCTGTGCGTACCCCGGTGACGCTAGGTGCCGGATCGGAAGGTGTCTTGACCGGCAGTGCATGCGACGGTGCCCGCCAGCGCACTGTGCCGGTCCCTGTCCTCGGCGTTCACTCTCGGTCAAGCATCCGTGCGCCGGTGGACTCGGGCCGCCTGCCGGCCGCTCTAGCGTCAGCGGAACAGTCCATGCCCGGCGAGCCGGCGGAACGAGGAGAGGCATGAGTGCGAACGAGCAGGCGGATGTGGTGGTCGTCGGGCTGGGGCCGGGCGGCGAGTACGTCGCCGGCACGCTGGCCGAAGCGGGACTTGACGTGGTGGGGGTCGAGGCGGAACTCGTCGGGGGTGAGTGTCCGTACTGGGCGTGCGTGCCCAGCAAGATGATGATCCGGGCCGGGAACCTGCTCGCCGAGGCGGGCCGGGTTCCCGCCCTCGCCGGTGAAGCGGTCGTGACTCCGGACTGGGCCAAGGTCGCCGGACGGATCCGCGACGAGGCCACCGACGACTGGAACGACCAGGTGGCCGCGGACCGCTTCACGGCGAAGGGCGGTCGGCTCGTCCGGGGGAGGGGGCGCCTCGCCGGGCCGCGCCGTGTGACGGTCGGTGATCGCACCTTCGAGGCCCGGCGCGGTGTCGTGCTGGCCACCGGCACCCGGCCTCGGATCCCCCCGGTGCCGGGTCTGGAGGGAACCCCGTACTGGACCAACCGGGACGCCATGGCCGCCAAGGAGCTAGCGGCGTCCATGGTGGTGCTCGGCGGGGGCGCCATCGGCGTCGAACTCGCCCAGGTCTTCGCCCGCTTCAAGTGTGCGGTCACGGTGATCGAGGGGCAGGACCGGCTGCTGCCGCAGGAGGAGCCCGAAGCAGGGGAGCTGGCCGCGCAGGTGCTGCGCGCGGACGGAGTCACCGTTCTCACGGGTGCCCGGGCGGGGCGGGTCAGCCACGACGGCGCCGGGTTCACCGTGCGCCTTGAGGGGGGTGAACAACTGCTGAGCGCTGAACGGCTCCTGGTCGCCACCGGACGTGAGGCCGACCTGACTTCCCTGGCGGTCGACTCGGTGGGGCTCGATCCCGCAGCGGGAGCCGTTCCCACGGACGGGCGGATGCGGGCCGGGGACGGACTGTGGGCGGTGGGCGACATCACCGGCCGGGGCGCCTTCACCCACGTGTCGATGTACCAGGCCGAGATCGCCGTCCGGGACATCCTCGGGCAGCCCGGACCCGCCGCCGACTACCGGGCGCTGCCCCGGGTCACGTTCACCGATCCCGAGATCGGAGCCGTGGGGCTGACGGAGCGACAGGCGCGGGAGCAGGGGCTCTGCGTGCGCACCAGCGTGGTGACCGTCGCCTCCTCCACGCGCGGCTGGATCCACGGGCCGGGCAACGAGGGGTTCATCAAGCTCGTCGAGGACGCCGACCGGGGAGTGCTGATCGGTGCGACCTCGGCGGGGCCGGTGGGCGGGGAGGTGTTGTACGGGCTGAACGTGGCCGTCCATGCCGAGGTACCCGTCGACCGGCTTCAGCACATGATCTATACCTATCCCACCTTTCACCGGACGATCGAGGCGGCCCTGGGAGCCCTCCGCTGAACCGCGCCCCGACCACACAGGCGGACCCGGCGGCGGGACGGTGGCGCACCATGATGGGCCGCGACCCCGATGAACCGCACCGATCCGCCACTTCGCTGGAGCTCTTCTTCGACCTGTGCTTCGTCGTCGCGGTGGCGCAGGCGTCCACCAGCCTGCGCGGGGCGCTGACGGCAGGGGACCACGGCAGCGGTGTGCTGCGCTTCGGGCTGGTCTTCTTCACCATCTGGTGGGCCTGGATGAACTTCACCTGGTTCTCCTCCGCCTACGACCCCGACGACGTCACATACCGGCTGACGGTGCTGGTGCAGATCACCGGATCCCTCATCCTCGCCGCCGGCGTACGCCGCGCTTTCGAGGACGGGGATCTGCACGTCATCACGCTCGGTTACGTCGTGCTGCGCACGGCCCTTGCCGCGCTCTGGCTGCGTGCCGCGCTGTCCGATCCCGCCCGGCGGAGAACCACGCTGCGCTTCGCCGCGGGGGTGACGGTATGCCAGTTCGGCTGGGTGGGGCTGCTCTTGGTCCCGGATCCGGTACGGCTGCCGGGCATCGTGGTGATGATCGTGGCCGAGGTGTCCGTTCCGGTATGGGCGCAGTCCGCCGGAATGACGCCCTGGCATCCGCACCACATCGCCGAGCGCTACGAACTGTTCACCCTCATCGTCCTCGGCGAGTCCGTCGCGGCCGCCACCGTCGCCGTCCGCAGCGCCCTCGACAGGCATCACGGCACCGGTGCTCTCTACGCGCTGGCGGCCGGCGGCCTGCTCATGGCCTACGCCATGTGGTGGCTGTACTTCGCTCGCCCCGCGCACACGCTGCTCGCCACGACGCACCAGGCCCACCGCAGGAGATTCCCCTGGGCCTACGGCCACTACCTGATCTTCGCCTCGGCGACCGCGGAGGGCGCCGGCCTGGCCGCCTACGCCGATCACGTCACGCGTCACACAGCGGCCTCGCCGACTGCCGCCGGCGCCGCGGTCACTGTTCCGGCGGCCGTCTTTCTGATCACGGTGTGGGGTGTTCACCTGCGGCCACACCAAAGAACCCTGGCCGAGCGGATTCCTTTCCCCGTCGTCGCGGTCGGGGTCTTGGCGGCCGCCTGGTCCCCGGCGCCCGCGCTTGTCGCCGGCGCGCTCCTGGCGGGCCTGGTCGCAGTGGTCACGGTGCAGAGCGGGTGACCGGGCCCCGCAGCAGGATCCCGGTCCTCAGCCGACATGAACGGTCTGCGCGGACGGACAGCCAGCAGACGGACACCTGCAGGAAGCCCGTCCGCGCGGCCGCCATGGCGTCCACCGCCTTGTCAGCCCGTGCCCGCACCGCCGTGCAGCGCGGTGCGCAGGGTGCCGGTGGCCGGCGTGATGGCGGCCTCGGCGGCGGGGGCCTCGCCCTCGTCGCGGAGCTCGTCGGCCTCGCCGGTGATGGCCAGGGCCGGGGGAAGGCCCGCGAGCTGCTCGGTGGCGGTGCGCAGTGGGGAGGCGGGGCGCTCGACGCGGCCGCGGGGCCGCTCCCGCTCCAGGAGTCGCCGCGCTCCCGGTCGCCGCGCCGTCACCCACCCCGGTGCACGGGTCCTGATCCGTCACCTTCCACCGCCACGGCCGCCCGCACCCGCTGCTCCTCGCGAGCAGAGCCGACGTCCCGTTCCAGGGGTGTGCGGCTCACGGCCGTAGCGAGGTCTTCCAAGGCCCGTTTCTGCAGTTCCGCCTCCCGCCGTACGACCGGGCTCCGGTTGCCGGCGGCGTTCTCCCACGCGTTGAGCGCTTCCTCCACGCGCCCCCAGTCCGGATTCCTGTGCTCGCGCACGTCGACTGCCGCCTGCGCGGTGTCCGCCTCCAGGGCCCCGGCGAATTGCTCCGCCTCGGGGACGAAACGGCTGTCGGCCCGCGGGACGTGGCTCTCCATGAGCATCGCCGCCCGGCCGAACCTCTTGAGCGCCTCCTGCGCCTCCTGCGCCTCGCGCGACGTCAGCCCCCTGGGGCGGACCGGCTCCTGCCTTGCCTGGTCGTAGGCCTCCTGCCAGGCGGCACGTGCCTCTCTGCTCGCCAGGAGGGCCTTGCGCATCTCGGCGCGATGCTCCCGGGTCGGTTCGGCGTAGCTGCGGAGCACCGCTGCCGCGTAGCGGCCGTTGGCGGCGAGCCAGTCCGCAAGCCGGCCCGACAGCCGGGGCGTCTCCCATGCGGGGAAGACCACGTACGCCACCATTGCCAGAGCCCCTCCGAGCAGGGTGAGCACCACCCGCTCCGGAACCGTCTGCTCCCAGGCCTGGCCGCCCATGCCGAGCAGGAAGACGACGTACGCGGCCGTGAAGCACTGGGAGTATGCGTAGCCGGTACGGATCAACGTGTACGAAAGGCCCACCGAAACCACCGCCAGCGCGCCGAACACATGAGCGTCCGGGCCTACGGCCCGCACCATTCCGGTGGCGAGCGCGACCCCCGCCAGGGTCCCGGCGAGGCGGGCCACGGCACGGGCGTACGTCCGGTGGAAGTCCGGCCGCATCACCATCACCGAGGCGATGGGCGCCCAGTAGCCGTGGCCGAGGGGCAGCCGGGCAGCAACCAGATAGCCGAAGGTGGCCACCGCCGCCAGGCGAACGGCGTGCCGGAACACGGGCGAGTCCCAGCGGAGCTCACGGCGGACCGCCCGGACGACGACCGGGACCAGCCGGAACATTGTCGGGCGCACCAGAAACCGGTCGCCCGCGGGGCCGGGCGACGTGGGCGCCTTCCCGAGTGTGTCGCCGCTCCCGGCGATCTCCAGCGCCTCTCCGAGCAGTTCCACGAGCCGCTCGGCGGCCTGCCCTTGGTCGCGGCCTGCTCGACGACCCACCGGGCGACGGCGTAGTTCTGCTCCTTGGCGACCGGATAGCGGGCCTCGGGGGACAGGTCCTACTCGGGGAACACCACAGCGGCACCCGCGCCGGATGGTGATCCACTCCTCGCCGATCTGTGGCTTTCGATCTCACCGGACTGCACCTCTTCGGACCGGCTGGAGCGGCTCTACGGCGTCCGACATGTGTATCTCCCCAGATTCGTCTGGCGCCGGGCTCGCAGGCGCGGTGAGGCGACTTTCGCATCAGACCGGGGAACTGACGAGTCGTCGATCGCAACGGCCGGCCGCTCAAGTGACGGCGATTGTCCACGAGCGCACCGGAGTTGTCCTCAGCGCGCACGGACAGGCAGTGCACTGTCGGAACGCATCCAGTGCACTGCTGGGATAAAAGGACCCTTTGGCTCGAAATAGCCTGGCGGCGCAGCAGTTGAGGGGCGCCGGGTTCGGGTTTGTGCGGTGCACAGTAGCCCGCCCCGGAATGCGGACCCGCCGCTGTCACACACATGGAAGTCGATGCAAGGCAATCGACACCGTTAATCCCGCAGGAGGTTGTCGAAAGGTGTCCACTATGCCGGTCGGTGGGCTGGTTCCCCGCGCCACCGACAACGCCGCGGACCTGGTCGTCCGCAACGCGAAGATCCACACCCAGGACCCGGTCCGCCCGCAGGCCGAGGCGATCGCCGTCCGCGACGGTGTCATCACGGTCGTCGGTGACGACAGCGACGTCGCCTCGCACGTCGGCCCGGACACGAAAGTGGTCGACGCCCTCGGCCGTCGGATCGTTCCTGGCCTCAACGACGCGCATCTGCATGTCATCCGAGGCGGGCTCAACTACGTACTGGAGTTGCGCTGGGACGGTGTCCCCACCCTGCGCCAGGGCCTGGCGATGCTGCGTGAGCAGGCCGCCCGCACACCCAAGGGCCAGTGGGTGCGGGTGGTGGGCGGATGGTCGGCCGAGCAGTTCGCCGAGCGGCGGCTGCCGACGGTCGCCGAGTTGAACGCCGCCGCGCCGGACACCCCGGTGTTCGTCCTGCACCTGTACCAGTCGGCGGTGCTCAACCGGGCGGCACTCAAGGCCGCCGGATTCACCCGGGACACCCCTGACCCCAGGGGCGGCCAGATCGTGCGGGGCCGGGACGGCGAGCCCACGGGCATGCTGCTGGCCGCCCCCAGTGCCCTCATCCTCTACTCGACCCTGGCCAAGGCCCCGGTGCTGGAAGGGGAGGACAGGAAGACCTCCACCCGTCACTTCCTGCGGGAGCTGAACAGGTTCGGCCTCACGTCGGCGATCGACGCGGCCGGAGGATTCCAGAACTTCCCCGACAACTACAGCACGGTCGTCGAACTGGCGAAGGCCGGTCAGCTGTCGCTGCGAATCGCCTATCACCTCTTCCCACAGACCGCCGGCCAGGAAATCGACGATCTCACCCGCTGGATCGAAATGGCCCGCCCAGAGGACGGGGACGAATGGCTGCGCCTCAACGGCGCGGGCGAGAATCTGACCTGGGCGGCGGCGGATTTCGAGAATTTCGGCGAGCCCCGGCCGCACCTCGCCGACTATGAAGCGGAATTCGAGAAGGCCGTACGCCTGCTCATGGAGAACGGCTGGGGATTCCGGCTGCACGCGACCTACGACGAGACGATCCGCCGGGACCTGGCGGTGTTCGAGAAGCTCGCCGCGGAGGGGCTGTTTCCGGCCGGCAACCGTTGGCTGTTCGACCATGCGGAGACCGTCTCCGCGGACAGTCTCGACCGCATCACCGCCCTCGGCGGCGCCATGTCCGTGCAGAACCGGCTGTCCTTCCAGGGAGAGGCGTTCGTACGCCGCTACGGTCCCGGTGCCGCGGCGGACGCCCCGCCGATCCGCGCCATGCTGGAGCGCGGCCTGACCGTCGGCGCCGGCACCGACGCGACGCGGGTCTCCACCTACAACCCGTGGGTCGCCCTGCACTGGCTCATCACCGGCCGCACCGTCGGTGACCTGGTCGTCCGCCCGCCGCACAACCGGGTCGACCGCCGCACCGCGCTGGCCATGTTCACCGAGGCGGGTGCCGCGCTGACCGGGGAGGAGGGCATCAAGGGCGTCCTGCGCCCGGGCTTCCTCGGCGACCTCGCGATCCTGTCCGAGGACTACTTCAACGTGCCCGAGCCGGACATCGCGCACATCGAGGCCCTGCTGACGGTCGTCGGCGGCCGGATCGTCTACGCCGCCGGCGAGTACGAGGGCCTGGACGAGGAGCTGCCGCCGGTCAGCCCCGGCTGGAGCCCGGTGGCGCACTTCGGCGGCTACCAGGCCACGCCCGTGACGGGCCTGTCGGGCGCCCGCCAGGCCGAACTGCTCGGCCAGGCCGTCGCCGAGTCGGAGCAGCACCGTCAGTGGCGTGCCCGACGCGGCCTGGCCCCGGAGACGGCGAGCACGTTCTTCGACCCCTGCTTCTCCCTCTGATCTCCCGGGAGGGGCCCGGCCATGATCCGCCCCTCCTGGGACACCACCCCAACTCGCACCGCGCACCGCGTGGTTGCGCTCACAAGCGGACACCTTTCCGCGATCACAACACCCCTAGAAGGGCTCCATCATGGTCAACATCTCCGAAGTCACCGCGGCCCCCAGCCCCGACCTGCTCACCCCGGACAACGCCGCGGTGCTGTTCATCGACCACCAGCCGCAGATGTTCTTCGGCACCGGCAGCGGCGACCGCACCGCGATCATCAACTCGACCGTCGGCCTGGCGAAGTCCGCCAGGGTGTTCGACGTGCCGGTCGTGCTGAGCACCGTGGCCGCCGAGTCCTTCTCCGGCCCGATCATGCCGCAGCTCGCCGAGGTCTTCCCCGACCAGAAGATCATCGACCGCTCCACGATGAACGCCTGGGAGGACGTCGACTTCGTCGAGGCGGTCAAGGCGACCGGCCGTAAGAAGCTGGTCGTCGCCGGCCTGTGGACCGAGGTCTGCATCGTCCTGCCCGTGCTCTCCGCCATCGCCCAGGGCTACGAGGTCTACGTGGTCACCGACGCCTCCGGCGGCGTCAGCCCGCAAGCCCACGAACACGCCATCCAGCGCATGGTCCAGGCCGGCGCGGTCCCGGTCACCTGGGTGCAGGTGCTGCTGGAGCTGCAACGCGACTGGGCCCGCACCGAGACGTACGCCGCCGTCAGCGAGGTGGTCAAAGAGCACGGCGGCACCTACGGCCTCGGGATGGTCTACGCGCAGGCCGTCATCGGGGCACACGCCGCCGGCTGATCCCCGGTCCTTCGCAGTGCAGTTAAGGACGGATTCAGGAACAGGCAGGAAGAGATGAACGCTGGACTGTTGGTCCTCCGGCTGGTGACGGGACTTCTCATCGCCGGCCACGGAGTTCAGAAGGTGAGTTTCCGGCTCGGGGGCCACGGCTTGGCGGGCGGAACCGAGGAGTTCCGCCACGACGGGTTCCGCGGCGGCCGGTTGACCGCGATCGTCGCGGGAGCCAGTCAGATCGGGGCCGGCCTGTTCCTGACCGCCGGACTGCTCACTCCCATGGCCGCGATGGCGGCCATGGGAGTGATGACGGTCGCGGGCACGGTGAAACTGCCCAAGGGCTTGTGGGTGCAGAACGACGGCTACGAATACCCGATGGTCCTCGTCGTCGTCTCCGCGGCGCTGGCCCTCACCGGGCCCGGCCGGTGGTCGCTCGACCAGGCGCTGGGTGTCACGCCCTGGCCGCTGTGGGTCGTCCTGCC
Source organism: Streptomyces sp. NPDC001157 (assembly GCF_053598255.1). NCBI lineage: Bacteria > Bacillati > Actinomycetota > Actinomycetes > Kitasatosporales > Streptomycetaceae > Streptomyces > Streptomyces sp. NPDC001157. The sequence continues at coordinate 87,621 of NZ_JBSFJW010000017.1, read as the reverse complement.
CGCGATCGTGGCCGGCCCGGTGAGCGGACTGCTCACCCGGGTGGTGCTGCACCGCCCGTCCGCCGAATCGGAAAGGAAGCAGTATGCGCAGGCTCCTGAGTGACGCCGCAAGCACACTCGTACCGCCCCGACAGGACCGCCACGGCCCGCTGCCTCCCCTGATGCTGACCCTGACGGTGGTCACCGGTCTGGTCGACGCGGTGAGCTATCTGGCACTCGGGCATGTCTTCGTCGCCAACATGACCGGCAACGTGGTGTTCCTGGGGTTCGCTCTGGTGGGTGCCGCGAACCTGTCCGTGCTCGCCTCCGTCGTGGCGCTGGCGGCGTTCCTCGCCGGCGCGCTCGCCGGGGGCAGGCTCGGCACCGGGTTCGCGACGCACCGCGGGAACCTGCTGAAGACGGCCACCGCCGTGCAGACGGTGCTGGTCGCCGTCACCGTGGCCGCCGCTGCGGTCACCGACGGCCGGGTCACGACGGGTGTCCAGTACACGCTGATCGTGTTTCTCGGGCTCGGCATGGGCCTGCAGAACGCGGTAGCCCGGCGTCTGGGCGTCCCGGACCTCACGACGACCGTACTGACCCTGACCCTGACGGGGCTGGCCGCGGACTCCACCCCGGCCGGCGGTGCGGCACCGCGGCCGGGCCGCCGAATCCTGTCCGTGCTGGCGATGTTCCTCGGCGCCTTCGGCGGAGCCCAACTGGTCCTGCACGGCCACCTCGTGCTCACCCTGAGCCTGGCCCTGCTGCTTCTCGCGGTCACCTCTGCGACCACCCACCGTCTCGCGGCCGGCGACCCGGCCTGGACAAGGCCACCGTCCTGACAACAGGACCGGCCGCCCTACGGAATGCGCACCGGATACGTGTGAGCCCCCCCCGGACCAGGGGGCTCACACGTATCCGTGTCCCGTTCAGGGACTCGGAATGTTGCGCAGGTCGGCCGAGGCCAGCGGACCATGCGCCCGACGCCTCCGCTCAGGACCGTCCGGCGCGGGTCCCCTCATGGGCGAAGGCCGCGCGCACGCGCCGCGCAACTCGACGGGCCTCTCCACCCGGATGCCGTACTCACGGGCTGCCGTGGCGATGGCCGCGTAGTCGGTGTGCGGGTCGGTCGTGGCGTGCGGAGGCAGGCCGTACTGGACGTGAGTGTCATGCCGACGTCGCGGGGGTTGTCGCACACCCCGGCGCAGAACACTGTGCGCGTTCGGCGGCGTCCACCAGGTCGGTGAGCCGGGTGACTTCGTCAGCTCCCCCGGCCGTACCCGTTCGGGCGGGAGATCAGTGAAGGGGATCAGGTCCTCCCGCCGTACGGTTGTCGAGGCCGGCCGTCGGTTCGTCGAGCAGGAGGACCGTGGGCGCTCGCAGGACCGCGCTCGCGATGACGAGGCGGCGTCGCTGGCCCTGCGCGAGCGCACCGCCCAGCAGGCCCGTCGGGGTGTCGAGGGGCAGTTGCTCCAAGGCGGCGGTTGCCAGCGCGGCCAGAAGTGTGTCGTCGTCCGCGCCCGGCGCGGCCTGCCGGAGGTTCTCGGCGACGGTCGCGTCGGCGAGACCTCCGCTTCGAGGAGGGTGAGCGGCGGCTGCAGCAGCCCTGGGACGTGTGCCTTCTGGTCAGGTCCTTGCCGATTCCGGCGCCCAGGTGCGGTGTCCCGATGTGGAACTTGTTCTCGCCCTTGTCCGTGTCGGGCACGACAAGAAGGTTGTAGCCGTTGTTGTCGGTCTTCCCGTTGCCCTCGAAGGCCTCCAGTTTCGCCGGCTGCTATGCACCCATGAACGCAGCGGTGGCGTCGCCCACGTACAGCTGTACGGGCATCAGGATGGCCAGCACTCCCGGGGTGATGGACAGGGTGCGGGCGGGCGAAGGGCAGCGCGCGTTGCCTGACCAGGTACCACGCGGCGGACCCGCCGATGAACCAACCGGCGCTGATCAGCAGCGCGAGCAGGATGTGCGGATACCGGTAGGAGACCGCCGGGTTGAACAGCACGTGCTGTTGGCGGACAAGATCCACGTCGTGATCAGCAGGGTGCCGACGACGAGCATCCAGCAGGCGAACGCCATGGTCCGGGGACGCACGCGGCCGTCGCCGTACAGCTTGATTCCTATGAACCCGGCCTCCAGGAAAAAGGCCGTGACGACCTCCATCCCGATCGTGACACCGAGGATCGGGCCGACCGCGTGGGCGCATCTTCCCCAGTTGAGGCCGAACTCGAACGTCATCACGGTACCGGCGACCACACCGAGACCGGATCCGACCGCGAATATCTTTCTCGTATTCCTCTGCTCATGTGCGACTTCGCCCACGGCGTGGGCCGGTTCAGTCCGGCCTGCCGGTGAGCTCGGTGAGGGCACGGTCGATGTCGATGTGCACGCTCTCCGTGCCCGGCGGCACGAGTGAGACCGTCCGCCGCAGGAACGCGGCGACCGCTGACTCCGCGATGTCTATCATCGCCGCGCCGCCTGAGGACCTCAGGACGATGCGGACGGAGTTCGGATGGCAACCATGCCGGGGAATCACCAGTACGTCCCCGGTACCGGTCTGCCGGTGCAGGCCCTCCGTGAGCAGCGAGCGGGCGAACACCCAGTCCACGGATCTGGTCGCGGGTGCGCCGAGGGAGAGCCGGACGGCGTAGGGGTCGGACATCTCGTAATGCAGCTCCGCGGGCAGCGGGGTCGGCGGCTCGTCCGGGACACTGACGCGCACGGTCACCATGCACATGAACGACGATGGAGGCTGGATCATTTTCATTCCCCAACAAGGGCTGCGGTGCAGAAGTGGATTTCCTTTGAATAACCCTAGAGTTCCGCGGTGAGGGCACCTTGTCGCGGAATGCATGGAATGTGGTACGAGAAAGAACCGGGAATCGAATTCAGTGTGCCGAAACCTGGGTGTCGCGCCACTCGCGGGGGGCCATTCCGTAGGTGGCCCGGAATGCCCGGCTGAAATGGGCGGCACTGGTGAAGCCCCATCGGTGCGCCACCGCGGCGATCACGGTGCCATTCCCGCGGCGTGCAAGTTCGCGCCGGCACTCCTCCAGGCGACGCCGCTGAATCCACCGGCCGACCGTGGCGTCCTCGCTCTCGAACAGCTTGTGCAGATAGCGCAGCGATATGTGGTGGGCGCGGGCAATGGTCTGCGGGGTCAGGTCGGGGTCGGCGAGATGCCGGTCGATGAATGCCTTGATCCGCAGCAGCAGTACCCGGTTCCCGCCGGGCGTGTCCGCACTCGACCGGCCGAGAACCTCGTCGGCCAGCACGCCGAGCAGGTCCACGACGTTACGGGCCATCAGCTCGCCGGCACGCGGCGGGTAGGTTCCCGCGCCGTCCACCAGCCCGGCCAGAAAGGGCGAGAGCAGACCGCGGAGGGGTGCGCCGGGGCCGAGCGGGGAGGCCGTGACATGTGCCATGTCGGACTCGCTCAGGCCCAGGACGTCTCTCGGCAGGACGAGAGACTTCATCCGAAAGGACTGGGGAAGAATCAGCCGGCCCGGACGCGCCATGTCGTAGACGTAGATGTCGCCCGGTCCGAGGAGCCTTTCTTGGCCGCCCTGCTCCAAGCGGGCTACTCCTCTGTCCAGCTGTTTGACGACCACGTAGTCGTCATCGCCGCCCTGCGCGACGTGTCGGCGCGTTCGCAGGACGGACAGGCCGTCGCCGTTCACGGTGACGGCCTGGAGCCGGCCGAGAGGTGTCGCACGGATCGTGCCGGAATACACCTCGTCGGGGACATTGATGTCCACGGCGCCGAACGTCCCGGACAGGGCCTCGCGCCAGTACGCCCGTCTGCGGTCGACGGGCAGCGAATCGGTGGTGTGGAAGCTTCCGGGGGCGATTCTTTCCTGGACCAGTGCGTCAGGTGCCATCAGATCCGGCCCTCCCTTGTGCGGTATGAGTTCACGCGAGTACGTCGGTCTTCGGGGGGTGGCTAATCAGGGGTACCCGGGGCGCACAAGGTGCACAGGGTGCCCGGGGGCTGCTCAGGCTCCGGCCTCGATGAATGCGGCGAGATGATCTCCGCCCTCCGACCGGTGTGCCTTCTCCCACACCGTGCCAGTGGGCCCGGGCGCGGCACATCGCGTGAATCCGCTAGATCACGCCGGATCAGCAGCGCGGGGCTGGGACTCGCCTCACCGGACGGCTCCGTCGGTGGCGCCGGCGGCGACGTGGCGCTGGGCGACGACGAGGAGTACGGCGGCGGGGACGGATGCCATGACCGTGGTGGCCATGACAGCGTTCCACTGGTTCGTGTGGGCACCGATGTACTGGTAGATGCCCAGGGTGATCGGCCGAACCGTCTCCGTGGTGGTCAGTGTGAGGGCGAAGAGGAAGTCGCTCCAGGTGAAGAGGAAGGTGAAAACGGCTGCGGTGATCAACGCGTTCCTGCTCACCGGGAGCACCATGGAGCAAAAGACGCGCAGCCTGCCGGCGCCGTCCACCCGCGCGGCCTCCAGGATCTCCCTGGGAATGTTCCGCATGAACGAACTCATGACGATGATCGCGAACGGGACCCCGGCGGTGGAGTCGGCGAGGATCAGTCCGAGGTAGGAGTTCAGGAGCCCCAGGTCGTTGTAGGCGCTGTAGAGCGCGTTGGCGACGACGATGCTCGGCACCATCTGGGTGATCAGGATGCCGAAGAGCACGAGGTTGGTTCCGCGGAGGCGGAACTGGGCGAGCGCGTAGGCCGCCGGCGCGGCCAGCCCGAGGCTGAGGACGACGCTGCCGAGGGCTACGACGAGGCTGGTGAAGAGGTTGCGTCCCTGATCCCGCAGGGCGGTGATGTATCCACTGAGGTCCGGATGGGAGGGGAACCAGCCTCCCTGCAGTGTGTTGCCCGTCGGCTGGAGGGAGGCGTTCACCATCCAGTAGACGGGAAACAGCATCAGCGCGAGCAGGGCGATCCCGATGATGGTGGACGGCAGGCCACGGCCCGGTGCTCGCTTCACGGGATCGCCTCTCAGGCGTTCCGGGCGCGACGGTTGGCGCGCAGATGGACGATGGCGAAGGCGAGCGAGATGACGATGAGTACGTTGCCCATCGCTGCACCCCGCCCGAACTCGAACCGCTGAAAGGACAGTTCGTAGGACTGGGTGGCGATGGTCTCTGTGGCGTTTGCCGGCCCGCCGCCCGTCACCACGAGGATGATGTCCAGCACCTTGACTGTGTAGACCACGCCCAGCACCAGCACGACGCTCACCACGGGCCGCAGCAGTGGCCAGGTGACATGACGGAACGACGCCAGCGGGCCGGCGCCGTCCAGCTTCGCGGCCTCGTACAGCTGTGGCGGGATGTCCTGCAGGCCGCCGTACAGGATCGCGGTGTTGAAGGGGACCCCGACCCAGATGTTGATGAGGATCACCGACACCAGTGCCTGTGAGGTGCCGGTGAGCCAGGGGATCCCGGACGACGAGACGTGGAGGCCGCGCAGCGCTGCGTTGACGACTCCCGTGTCAGGGTCGAGCATCCATCTCCACGTCGCTCCGGAGACGACCAGCGGCAGCAGCCACGGCAGCAGGAGGAGCGACCGCAGAACGCCGCCGAGCGGGAAGCGGCGCTGGAAGAACAGGGCGAACGCCAGGCCGAGTACGAACTGCCCGATGAGCGACCCGGCGGTGAACAGGACCGTGGTCACCAGTGCCTTGTGGAACAGGTCCGACGACAGGATCTTCGCGTAGTTCTGCACCCCTACGAATGGCGCGGCGCCCGTGTAGAACGTCGTGGACGTGTACTCCTGGAGGCTCATCACGACGTTCTTGACGATCGGGTAGCCGAAGAACAGCAGCAGGTATGCCGCGGCGGGCACGACGAACATCCACTGAGCCAGCCGTTCCCCGAAGCGCGGGTCAGTCACTGGTCGAGATCTGCTGCGCATGCCTGAGGGCTTCCTCCGGAGTCTGCTCGCCGGTCAGCGCGGACTGGATCGCGGTGTAGATCCCGGTCGCCGCCTTGGGCCACTTGACGCCGAGTTCGCTGGTACGGGCCCTCGCCGCTTCCACGCTCTTGACGAAGGCAGCCATCGACGGAACCTGCGCGGCGTACTGAGCGGCCACCACCGAGCGGGACGGCACGGTGAAGTGCTGCTTGGCCAGGGCGAGCATGTTCGAGGAGTCGTTCAGGCAGGCGAGGACCCGGGCGGCCTTCTCCTGCCGGGCCTTGGAAGCGCTCTGCGGGACCGTCCACACCTCACCGCCGAGCGGTGTGACAGGAGTCTGCCCTGTCCGGGGGACGGGGATGGGGGCCACTCCCCAGTGCAGGTCCTTGTCCTTGGCCAGCGCGGGGATCCGCCACGGGCCGTTGATCATCATGGCCGTCCTGCCGGCGACGAACTGATCGTGGACGTCGGCCTGCGTCCAGTTCAGCACCGACTTCGACATGGATCCGCTCTTCACCAGGTCGACCCAGAGCTGCAGTGCCTGCGCTGCCTGCGGAGTGTCCAGCTGCTTCTCGTCCCCGCCGTTGGACCACAGGAAGGGCAGGAACTGCCAGGTGCCCTCAAAGGTGGCGTTCGCGTCGACCGCCATGCCGTAGCGCCCGGGACGGGTCAGCCCGGCCGCCGCTGTCTTCAGCTCGTCCCAGGTCCTCGGCACGGCGACACCGGCCTTGGCGAGCATGTCCTTGTTGTAGAACAGGGCGATCGTGCTGACGTCGGGCGCCAGTCCGTACACCTTTCCCTCGTACGTGCCCGCCGACAGGATGCCCTTGGCGAAGCCGCTGGAGTCGATGCCGTACCGGTCCAGCGGGGTCAGCGCGCCGGTCTGTGCGATCTGTTGGAGGTCGGGGTTGTCCAGCATCAACAGGTCGGGAAGGGTCCTTGAGGACGCCTGCTGCAGGACCTTGGGGATGAGCGACGCCCCCGGAACGCTTGACTGCTCGACCTTTACGCCGGCGGTCTTGCCACAGGCGGTGAGCATCTCGCCCCACTGGCTGTGTTCAGGTTCGTCGGTGTAGTAGTCGAGCGCCGTGATGGAGGTGACCTTGCCCGGTGCGGACGCGGCACCGGTTCTGCCACCACACCCGGTGGCAGTCAGTGCCAGGGCTATGGCTCCGGTCAAGAGGGCGGCGGTTCGCCGCGCCGGCGGTCTGGCCGGTGAGATCATGCGTGTGCCTTCAGCGAGGGACGACTGTGGCCGGGACTGGGGTCGCAGGGGTGGGGCGGAATCCTGTATGAAGACGTGTGATCACCCTTTTCCCTGCTCAGAAGGGCTGTCGAAGCTCGTCGCCGCGACCGATGCCCTGTTCGGTGGCTTCCTGGATCATCGCGACCACGGCGTCCGGCTGTGACAGTACAACGGCGTGCGAGCCGTCCAGCAGGTATTCGGTGGCCGCCATGCGCTGTGCCATGAAGCGCTGAGCGGTGGGGTTGAGCATACGGTCGGCGGTCGCGATGGCGTACCAGGACGGCTTGGAAGCCCATGCGGGCGGGCCTGATCTGCTGGTCAGCGCGCTGTGGGCGATCGGGCGTTGTGCCACGGACATCACATTCCTCGCGTGGGGCGGCAGATCGGCGGCGTACACCTGCGGGAACCGTTCCTCACTGAGGTAGAGCTCGCTGTCCGGGTCGCCGGGAAGCTGCGCCGGAAGGTCGGCGGTGAAGGTCGCGTCGGCCGCCGGCATGGGGGGAAAGCGGCTCGTGATGTCGAGAACGCACTCGCCGGCGTCGAGGCCGAACGCTGCGACGTAGCACAGCGCCACGACGTTGTCGGCGTCGGTTGCGGCGTGCGTGATGACCGCGCCGCCGTAGCCGTGGCCGACCAGCACCACAGGAACCTTGATGTCGCGCACCACGTTTCTTATGTAGGCAGCGTCATGGGACAGGCCGCGCAGCGGGTTCGCCGGGGCGCGCACGGTCGAACCGGCAGCCTGAAGGAGGCTGATGACTCCCGCCCAGGATGAGGCATCGGTGAACGCCCCGTGCACAAGCACGACGGTCGGCGGTTGGGGGACAGGTGGCATGGCGGTGCCCTCCGATTGAGTTCGCTGTCCCAGCCAAGCGGGTTCAGGCACGGAGAGGCATCGCGTGAACGTACCAATCATCCAGAGGTCCGCTCAGTGTCGGGCAGGGCCATGACCAGGTTGGCGAGCTGGACCCGGGAGTTCACCGCCAGCTTGCGGAAGGCGGAGGTCAGGTGTGTGTTGACGGTGTGCGGGGAGACGAAGAGCAGGTCGGCGGCCGACCTGTTGGTATGGCCCTCGGCGATCAGATGCGCGACCTTCTTCTCCGAGGCCGTGAGGGCGCCCCATCCCTGGACGGGGCGCTGCGTGGGCACTGCCCTGCCGCCGCCCGCCCCTGCACCGTCCAGGTCACGCCGCAGACAGGCCGCTGCGGCGTGAGCGCCTGACTCGGCGAACGAGCCAAGGGCCTGCGTCAGGGCGGCCACTGCCTGAGGTGTCCGGCCCGCTGCCAGGAGTGCCTGTCCGAGATCGTTGTAGGCGGCGGCCCGGACCAGGGGGCGGGGGCTTTCCTTGAGCAGTGCTACGGATTCCTCCAGCAGGCCGAGATCGTTTTTCACGAGCCCGAGGGACTGCGCCGCGATGCCCGTGGCGGTCGGCACCGCAGGGTTGCGTTCGGCGTGGGTCCGGGCCTGTGCGGCCAGATCCTCGGCGAGCTCGTGGTCCGCGCCGCGCAGGGCCATGCGTATCGCGGAGTCGACCCAGTCGCGCAACAGCCGCCAGCGCATGAAGAAACCTTCCCTCTGCACGTGTCGGAGCTTGTCGACGGCCAGTCCGATGTCCCCGTCGGCCTCGGCGTGGACGGCTTCCAGGAAGCGCACCGCGGCCGTGTTGCCAGGGTTCGGTTTGACCGCCAGTCTTTCCTGCGCCGCGGCGAGATGCTCCCGAGCTGCTTCCCGGTCGCCGCGCAGCAGGGCGATCCGGGAGCGGATCACGCGCGCGTTCACCTGCTGGACGGGCACCTGTACGTCGTCTTCCAGGCGCTCCATGGTCGCGAAGCCGGCGTCGGCGTCGTCGAGCCGGCCGAGCCCCAGATCGTGCTGGCCCTGTGCCCACAGCATCATCGCCTGACGCATCGTCCCGGCGTTGTCTCCCGCTTGCAGGAGCAGCCGTCCGCTGGACGCGAAGTCGTCCATGTGCACGTGCGCGACGATCTCTTCGGGAAGGAAGGCCGAATCGATGGTGCTGAGCGCGGCGAAGCGCTCCAGCGCGACGGCGTTCTCGCCCGCGTTCTGCGCGATCTCGCCGAGCCCGGACAGGGCCAGGACATGCGCCTCCCGGTCACCGATCGCGGTGGCGGCCCGCAGCGCGGTCTCGCCGGCCTCACGCGCCGCGACAAGATCATGTCCCCGGGACAGAGCCAGAGCCCGCAGGGCGGCCAGACTCGCCGCGGCCTGAGGAGCGGCGCCTGCGACGGCGAGGGCCGATTCGGTCCGGCGGCGCAGCTCATCGGGGAGATCCATGTTCCACAGCGTCCCGCCGAGGGCGGCCTGCAGCCGGCTGAACACATCCAGTGGTGGTCGGCAGGCCAGCAGCCGGTCGCCGGTGGACAGCGCTTCTCGACTCCTGCCGGCCCGGGTCAGACAGAGGATCGCCTGCTCACCCACTTCGAACCTCAGCGGCCGGGCGGGCGGCACCAGCTCCAGGGCGCGCGTCATCAGGTCGGCCGCGAGTCCCGGTGTGACCGGCAGCACGTCCTCAGCGGCTCGCCGTAGCAGCGCCACGGCCTCCTCGTCTCCGGGCAGGGCGCTCCTGAGGATGTGCGGCACCGCGTCGATCGGCCGGCGGCCCATGGCGACAAGATGGTGGGCGGCCTGCCGGTGCAGGGCCTTGCGGGCTGACGGCGTGATATCGACGTAGACGGCCTGGCGCAGCAGATCATGCCGGAAGACCACCTGGTCGCCGTCGTCGTCCAGAAGTCCGGCGCGCATCGCCTCCTCGAGCGCAGGGATCAACGTGGCGGGTGGTTGGCCGCACAGGGCGGCGGCGTCGTAGAAGCCGAACCCGCGCCCCAGCACGGCTCCCATCTGAAGGAAGCGCAGGGTGTCGGGCTGCAGGGCTCTCAGTCTGCCGCGCACACCCACCACGAGCGTGGAGGGGACGAGATCACCCGAGGCCTCGGCGCTACCCAGCCCCGCGAGCATCTCGACCGCGAGAAACGGGTTTCCTCCGGCCCCGTCGAGCAGATCCCGTACCCGCTCGTCAACGGCTGCCCCCAGGGTGTCGCCGGCCAGTTGGCGGATGGCCGCGCCGGACAGCGGCCCCAAGGGCACAGTGACCGTCACAAGCCCGTCGGCCGCGGCCGCAACGATCTCCTCCGCCGGCCCGGCGGGGTCCGGTCGCCCGGCCAGCATCCACAGAACCGGCGAGGTCCGCAGCCGTGCCGGAAGCTGCTTCAGGGCAAACCGGCTGAGCGGGTCGGCCCACTGCACGTCGTCCAGCACGATCAGCACCGGCGCGCTGCCGGCTCTGGCTTCGATGGCCTCCGCGAGGCGCTCCACCAGCCAGATCCGCTGATCCTGATTCCGGGCGAGATCGGCGAAGGCGTCGCCGGACAGCAGTGACTGGTCGCCGTGCAGGACGCAGACTGCCAACGACGAGAGGGGCACAATGCGATGCAGCTCATCGGCCTTGCCGAGGCCGACGGAGAATCCCGCTGCCCTGGCTGTGGTGACGGCCTCGGCGAGCAGCGTGGTCTTGCCGATGCCCGGTTCCCCCTGGAGCAGGGCCAACCCGCCGCTTCCGGTGCGGGCCACCGATGCGATCAGTGCCTGAAGTTCTTCGAGTTCGGCCTCTCGGCCGCGCAGACCCCTACGGGTCAGCAATCCGCCTGACCCCGCCACTTGCGCCCCTTCCGGCCCGCACTCGCCTGCCGGAGCCGGACTCAGCCCAAGGGCGATGAGGGACCGAACGTTCGGCAGCAGATCTCTTCTCTGACGTGAAGATCCTGCCAAGGGGCGGTGGATGCGCACATCACACGGGTTCGGCCGATCATGAAGGAGGGCGTGGGATACGAACCCGTCACTCTGTGTGTTCGCGGGCGCCGACCAGGCGGGCGAGGTCGACCCGGGAGGTGATGTCGAGCTTGGTGAACGCGTGCCGCAGGTGTGAGCTCACGGTGTGCGGTGAGATCGCGAGGCGTTCCGCGGCCTGCCGGTTCGTCAGGCCTTCGGCCACCAGCCGGATCACCGCGACCTCCGAGGCGGTCAGCTCCGGCCACACGGTGACGGACCCCTTGGACGTCGTACGGCGCCGGGGTGATCCCAAGGCCCGCAGGCGGCGGCGGACGCGTGCGGCGTCCCGCTCGGCCCCGGCCTGGGTGTAGAGGTCGAGTGCCTGGTCGAGGTGGGGCACGGCGTAGACGACGCGCCGTGCGGCCAGTTTGCGCCCGGTGTCCTCGAGCGCTGAGGCCCGTGGAATCAACCGGGGGATGCCCTCGTACAACTCGATGGAGCGAAGGAGGGGAACCAGGTCGTTGTCGAGCAGCCCCCGGGCGTGCGCGGCTGCCGCTTCCAGAATCGGGAACTGCGGGTTGAGAGCTGCCCGGCGCTCCGCCACCGCGACCGCGGCCGCGGCACGTTCCGGTGCGCCGGCCCGCAAGGCCATGCGGACGAAGACGGGTGCGTCGGCCGGATCGTCCGGGCTGGCCAATGAGGGGCCGTCCAGGCCGAATGTCCCGAAGGATTCGTCGAGCAGCGTCATGGCCCGGCCGGGATTGTCTTCGGCGTCCGCCACCAGCGCCAGCAGCCACGAGCCGACGTTGCGCACGAGGATCGCCGGGTCGTTCAGCATCCGCTTCACGTCGGCCGCGTATGCTCGCGCCGCCTCCAGGTCGTTCGTGTGCAGGGCCACGCGTACCAGCGTGTACAGGAGGGTGGCGTCGGCGAAGTTGCCCATGCTCAGCTCGTCGGCCATCGCGGACGCGGCCTCGGCCTCGGCCCGCGCATCCTCCAGCCGGCCCGCGTCCAGCAGCGCCCGGGACCTGTTCATGATCCACAAGCCCATGGCCGCGGCCTGGCCCTGCCGCTGGGTCTCCCGCATACCGGCCTCGGACTCGGCGAGCGCCTCCACCGAGCGGCCCGCCGCGTTCAGCAGGAATGCCGTCCACAGGGCCTCCGGCACCCACAGCGAATGCGCGAACCCGACTTCGGCGGCCAGAGCCGAAGCCCGGTCCGCACACTCGAACGCGGCGTTCCAGTCCAACCGGTAGAACTGCACGACCGAGTCGACGGCGACGGCGGTGGCCTCGGCAGCCTTGTCCTGAGCCTGCGCCGCGGCCTGCAGGGCATCGGCCACGGCCTGGGCGGTCGCCTCGAAGTCCCCCACCATCGCCAGTTCGAGGGACCGCAGAGCAAGCAACTGGGCCCGCAGCGAGGCCGGGATACCCGCAAGAGCGGCTCCGGCCTCGGCCTGCCGAGCCGCCTCTGTGAAGTCGTACTGGCCGGACACCCGCGCCAGGCCGAGCCGCACCTGCGCTTCGGCCTCGGGCTCCATGCTGCCGGGCAGGGCAGCGGCGGCAAGTCCCCTGGCCTCGGCCGGCTGCCCGGCCTGCCAGAGCAGCAGCATCGTCTCGGCGATGATCGCCGGCCGCTCCGGGGCTTGCTCGGCGGTGAGTTCCAGCGCTTGGCGGCTGAGTTCCACCGCTGACGACGGCGCGGACGTCGCGAGGTCCGCCGCGGCGGCTCTCAGCAGTTCCACAGCCCTGCGGTCACCCGGCCCCGCACTGTCCAGGAGCAGGGCGGCCGCCTCGGTGACCGGTGCCCCGCGCGCCAGCAGTACCTCGGCGGCATGGCAGCGCAGAGCCCGGCGTACGGACACGGGCAGGCTGCCCTCGACGGCCTCGCGGATCAGGTCGTGGCGGAAGAGCAACCGGTCGTTGCGTTCCACGAGAAGATGAGACTCGAGGGCTTCCTCCACCGGCGCTATCAGCGTCGCCGTCGGCTTGTCGAGCAGCTCGGCCAGGAGGTCGACGGTGACCGTGCGGCCGACGGCGGACGCGGTCTGCACGATCTCCCGGGTCGGTTCGGAGAGCTGGTCGAGACGCTGTCGTACGGAGGTCTGGAACCGGTCGGGAAGGCGTCCGCCCGTCAGACGCGCCACGTCGTGCTCGACGATCACCGAGTGTTCGTCGCGCATGCCGCGGAGCAGTTCCACCAGGAGCAGGGGCACGCCCTCTGCCCGGCGGGCGGCGCTCAGCGTTGCCGGATCCGGCGGCGCTCCCAGTACGTCCTCGGTGATCTGGGCGACCGCGGTGTCGGTCAGCGGTCCGAGCCGGAGCCGATGGGCACCGGCCTGGGCCAGCCGGTCCAACGTCGTGCGCGCGCCAGGTGTTCTCGTATCGCTGCGGACGGCCACCAGCCACAGGATCGCGTGCGAGGACAGGCGGGCCGAGAGCGTGCGCAGGGCGAGAAGTGTCACGTCGTCCAGCCACTGGACGTCGTCCAGGATGACGACCAGTGGTGTGCTGAGCGCCGCCTGTTCCAGCCGGTCCTGCAACTCCTGCAACAGCCAGAACCGCTGTTCGGGCGCGGCCGCGAGGACGCGCAGCTTGTCCATGTCGAACAACGGCTCAGGGCCCGTCAGCAGACCGTCCAGCAGCGGGCCCAGCGGAACGAACTGGCCGTCGGGATCCGCGCCTCCGCGGAAGACCCTCAGCCCACGGCGCACCGCGGCGGCCTGAGCCTCCGACAGCAGACGGCTCTTGCCACTGCCTGGCGCGCCTTCGACGCACACGATGCCGCCGCGGCCCTGAGCCAGCGCGTCGAACCGCGCGCCGATGAAGCCCAGCTCCTCTTCCCGGCCCCGTACGGGTGGCTGCACGCCATCGGGTCCGTCGGTGGGGAACGGCTGAAAACGGTCCAAGCGGGGCCCCGTATGAGTGCGTGGCTGACAGGAGACGGAACGTGTGAAACCAGGTGAGTGGTGCCACAGCGTGCCATGACTTTCTATTGAGGAAACAACACCGTCTGCCAGACGAGATGCCTCTCACCTGCATCTTAAGCCTGGTCGCCAGGGCGGCTTCCCGGATGTGGGCCGGCACTACAGGCATGCGGTACCTGGTTTCGCCGCCGCTCACTGGCGGAGCTCAGTGGCCCAGTAGGGGGGCCATGAATGGGGAGGGCGGCGCCGAGGACCGTCAGGGCGGTCCAGCCTCCGGCGTGAAAGACGACGAGCCGAGTTGCGAGCCGACCCCGCCGCCGACGAAGAAGATCGCGGCCAGGGCGATCAGTACCGACGCTGTGTCCGCCGACCCTGGCGAGGGCGAGGGCCAGGGCGGCGACCAGGAAGACGATGCCGGTCATGAGGCGTAGTAGCCCCCGCTCGTCCCAGTGCCCGGCGAACGGGGCGATGGCCGCTCCGGCCGCGCCGGCCACGGCGCAGGAGCGCCGGGTGGGTGCGCACCAGCCGGACGATGGAGCGGAGCACGTTGTGGTACGAGGTGGTGGTGGTCGGCGCGTGCTGTGGCAGGGCCACGGCGAGCATGGCCATCGGAGCGGCGGAGCCGATGAGGACGACGCGCCGGCCCGCGAGGTCCGGGACCAGAGTGCTCAACGTACGGGAGAGCAGGATGTCGGCGAGGAGGCCGCTCACCACCCGGCCGACTATGCGGCCGTGGGCGTGGTCGGAGGCGAGGCCGCGACGAACGGCACGAGGATCTGGGCGAGGACCGAGGCGGCGGCGCTGACCAGTGAGCATGGGGAGGCTCGTGGCCAGTCCCGCGGCCACGAGGGCGAGGGTCGTGGCCGCTGGGCGTGGTAGCGGTTGGCGAACGCCGGAGGCGATGGCCAGGAGTGTGACAGCGGGCCCGGTACGCCGTGACCGGCCGTTGCGGTTGCGGGCCGACGCGAGGTCCGGAGATCGGATGAGGCGGACATGTGAACCTGGTTGACGGGGCGAGCCGAGAGACCGGCGCGGGCGGAAGTGATGGGCGGCAACCTCCTTTGTGCCGTCACACAGGCAGAACCGTCGGATCCGCCCTTGGTACTACCTCATCCGCGGCGCTGGTCCGGGGTGTCAGTCATCTCGATCAGAGACAGGCCTGCAAGCGCAGGCGAAACGGATCCCCAGATGATGAGGTCGGGCGGTCAGTGCGCCAGAACCGTCTCCAGCCACCGCAGGACCTCGGGGGTCACAGGGTCGGCCACGTCGGCGAACTCGTCGTGTTTCTTGAGGAACTTCGCCACGTAGGGGCAGACCGGCACGACGCGTTTCCCTGAGGCACGTGTGTCGGTCAGTGCCTGCTGGACGAGGAGCGACGCCAGGCCCTGCCCGGCGAAGGCGTCGTCGATTTCGGTGTGGTGGAAAACGCGCTGGTCACCATGGTCGCGGTAGGCGGTAAGACCGGCGATCCTGCCGTCGACGAGGATTTCGTACCGGTGCTTGCCATCGACTCGCTGGACGGTCGGAGCGGCGGCGGGCTGTGTCATCGTGAGCCTCTCAGTGACGTTCTGGGTTCTCGCGCTGCGCGATGGCGGTATTCGGCAGGGCGGGCGCGGAAAGGGGATCGCCGTCGTAACCGTCGACGCTGCCGAAGCGGTCGGATGCGATGTCCCAGGCCTGCCGGGCGTCGACGATGTCTTCGTGGGTGCGGCCGATGAAGTTCCACCATGACGGTCGGTTCTTCGAACGGCGTCCCGCCGAGCAGGACCGCCCGAGCGGGAGCGACCTTCTTGTGTGTCGGCATCAACGTGTCGTTTCTCGTGCCGAGGTGGCCCAGCTCTGCCGGGCGCAGGGCCAGCCGACGGTCTTCAGACCAGTGTGCGGATGGGGAGCGACGTCCATGCCGCGTCGTGTCGGCGACGTCGTCCGGGCCGATGGGGCCCCGTGCGAGCGAAGCCGCGCCGGGGGATGTCGACGATGCACCAGGCACAGATCAGCGTTCGGGCCCGCTGCGGCTGCGTGCGCCGCACCGTCATGGCTCGTGGGCCGCCCACCGGGACCGTCCCGCGCGGACAGCACGTCGACCTGTGGCGCGGAATCACCGCGGTCCACGGCAGTGCGGTGCGGTGCGGTGGGATCCACTTCGACGTTGCTCATCGCACAGCTCTCCAACCCACTGGGTTCGTTGCTCTGCCGGGAGCGAGCGCCAGGTCGGCGCTCGCGGCGTCCGAGCCGGCGAGGGATCGCGGGCATGGACAGCACATTAGGAGTGGCCGACGGAGGCGTCTTGTCTGTCGGTGCACCACCAGTGGCCCGTCCGCGCCTGCGAGAGGCGCCGGCAGGGGACGGCTTCGAAGAGCCTTGCGCTGCAGCGTGCCGCGACACGTGTCCGGGTCCTGGCACTTCCAGGCAATGAGCGGTGCGCTCGCGGACAACAGGGGGCGGAACGTCCGCCCTAGTGTGCTGCCATCCCGTGCAGCGCATACCGCGAATGCACGGACGTCGGCAGCCCATGAGCCGACGCCGTCCGTGCAGCCCCCTCCCTCATTGAGACGGAGTGTGGTCCTGCGCGCGCCAGTAACTCCGGACGAAGGAACAAGACGATGCCGTACATCACCGTGGGCCGGGAGAACTCCACCACCATCGATCTCTACTACGAGGACCACGGCACCGGACAGCCGGTCGTCCTCATCCACGGCTTCCCGCTCGACGGCCACTCCTGGGAGCGGCAGAGCGCCGAGCTGCTGAACGCGGGCTACCGCGTGATCACCTATGACCGCCGAGGCTTCGGGCAGTCGAGCCAGCCGACGACCGGCTACGACTACGACACCTTCGCGGCGGACCTGAACACGGTCATGGAGACCCTCGACCTGCGGGACGCCGTCCTGGTCGGCTTCTCGATGGGCACCGGCGAGGTAGCCCGCTATGTGTCCGCCTACGGCACCGCCCGTGTCTCCAAGGTCGCATTCCTGGCCTCGCTGGAGCCCTGCCTGCTCAAGACGGACGACAACCCCGACGGGGTCGCCCCCAAGGAGTTCTTCGACGGCATCGTCGCGGCCGTCAAGGCGGACCGCTACGCGTACTACACGGACTTCTACAAGGACTTCTACAACCTCGACGAGAACCTCGGTACCAGGATCAGCGAGGAGGCCGTACGCAACAGCTGGAACGTCGCGGCGGGCGGGGGCTTCTTCGCCGCGGCCGCCGCACCGTCGACCTGGTACACCGACTTCCGGGCCGACATCCCGGCGATCGATGTGCCGGCCCTGATCCTGCACGGCACGGGCGACAGGATCCTCCCCGTCGAGGGGACCGCGCGCCCCTTCCACAAGGCGCTGCCCTCCGCTGACTACGTGGAGATCGAGGGCGCCCCGCACGGACTCCTGTGGACGCATGCAGAGGAGGTCAACACCGCGCTCCTCGCCTTCCTGAGGAAGTGACCCCGCCGCAGGCCCGCGCGACGGGCCTGCGGATCGAGGCCGCCGTCGGGATCGCCGGGGACGGGGATCCCGACGGGGCCGGGGTGGCAACATGGTTCGGGATCGAGGCAGACCGACAGGAGTCATTCCGCGCCGGGGTTGAGCAGGACGATTTCGCCGATGTGGTGGGCATCCAGGAGGCGATGGGCTCTCTCGGGATACGGGCTCATCGCTGAACGCACGCACAGCCCTGCGACTGTCCAATGCCTCAAATGCGTCCAAGTCTTCGCGTCCTGTCACTCGACCGGGTTCCTCTACCGTATTCAGCGGTCAGCGGGACCGTCATGACGAAGAGAGTGCCCATGGTTCCGACGTTGAGGATCGAGGCGTTCGTTCTCGCCGCAGTGCCGATCACCGCCCCGGTCACCAATTTCCGGGGCCAGCCGGTGTGGCTTTCCGAGCCGCAGTGGCCGGTCGATGACGCATGGGCTGAGCCGATGCGCTTCGTCTGCCAGATCGTGCGACATCGCCTTTCCCGACGAGGGCGCGAACGCGGTAATCGTGCAGCCGGGCGGTGTGGAGTACACCGTGTGGCTCCGGCCAGACAAGGACCCAGGCTTTCGTCCTCAGCATGACCACGGCAGACCGCCGCCCGACGGCCACGATCAATACTGGGAGCAGATCAGCGGTGACAAGATCGGCGGAACGCCCGCGTTCTTTCAAGGCGATGACTGGCCTGGCGGAGGCCCCTGGAAACTGGCACTGCAGCTGAACTCGAACTTCCAGCCCTTCCACCTCAATCTCGGCGCTGCGCCTACCGCGTTCGTCTCGCCGGACGCCAAGCAGGGCCGGTTGCTCGTACAGGACACCTGACCGAGGTCAGGAAGCGTGGGCCGTCGGGGCGGACCTGGATCCTGTACCGGCGGTCATGTGGCCGGTGGACGATCCACGCCGCAGACCGCCGCCCATGACCAGAACAAGCACCCTGACGGTCTGTCACACCCTGCCCGACCGCCCGTACCTGCGGGGGGAGCCCTCGAAGTTTCGCTCTTGTCTCTGTGCCGTGATGGCGTCGTCTTCGGCCTGCCGCCCTCCTTGATCATTGAAGTTCGGGTCTCGTTTCCCCTCGTTCAGTACGGCCGGGCGGCCGGCCGGTGAGCCGGGGCGAGGCGGTCCGCCTCGGACCTGGGGAAGCTGATCTTCTTCGGGTCTCCGTCCGAGGTGTAACGCTTGACCGTCCCGTCGCGGAGCTTGTCCAGCCAGGCTGTCGAGGTGAATTGGGCTTCGGGGCCGGTCGCCGCCTGGGAGCGAATCCGCGGGATGGCACCGGGGTCGAAGGTGGTCGAGAAGGGGGAAGGGGCGGGGTCGGCTCCCACCAGGTAGACACCCTGATGCTGGTAGCGCACACCGTCAGCGGTTCCCTGCAGCACCAGTTGCCGGGAGTGGGGCATCGAACCGTTGGGAAGTGCCATCGACACCACCGACAAGCCGGGCACGGCTTGGGTGATCGCCCTCTGGTTGTCGGCGATGGCCTTCTGGGCGGTGTCGTCGTCCACCGTGCCCAGTGAGGTGTGCCGCAGGGTGTGATTGCCGACCTCGAATCCGTGTTTGACGAGCCAGTCCAGCGACTTTCGGCCGCCTGGCTCGCTGAACGGATCGCCGTTGACGAAGAAGGTGGCCACGGGGCGGAATCCGGGGTGCTTCCGGGCGACGTCCAGCAGGATGCCCACCGCGGTGTCGGACGCGGGCCGGCCATCGGCGTCCAGACGGAACTGGGTGACGGTCGAGTCGTCGAAGGTCAGCACCACAGGGTGGGTACCGGCGGGAATGTCGATCTTCCCACTGCTGAACTCCCTCGCGGTGACAGGTACGTAGCTCTCCCGTGCCAACCGTTCCAGCTCGGCGCGGAAGTCCTGCGGCGTGCGGTCGTACACACTCCTGGGCTCGGCCACCAGTTGGTGGTACATCAGCACCGGGACCGCACCGAGCTCGTCGGCGTGCACTGTCGCCGGGTCGGCAACCGCTACCTGCCCGCCGATCTTGCGCGCCCGTACTGACGGCGTGTCCTGGCCCCCTTCCGGCGGGGATTGGGCTGCCGAGCAGGCGGTGACCAGCAGGATGACCGATGCGGCGATGACCGCTCCGCCGCTTCGGTGGGTTTGACGCATGATGCCTCCGGATGGGAACGAGATATTTCCCGTCGCCTCCAAGCCTCGGGCAACAACGTGCCGCACACCCCGGCACGATGGGCCGAATGCATGATTACCCGCTCGAAACCTCTTGGGTGGACGGTGTGGCGGCTATGTCATATCGCAAGGAACCCTCTTTCGAGAACGGCAGAGTGAACATGCGCGGAGATCGACTCCGAATACGATTCACCGTCATAGCCATTTCCGTGCTGGTCCCGGTCTGCGCGGCGCTCGGGGCCTTCGCGATACAGTCCTCCTCCGGCAGGCTCCAGGTCGAAGGGCTCAGCAGCAAGGGTGTGTTGGGCCGAGCCGACGTCAGCAACCCGCGCTTTGCCATCACGGCCGAGAAGGGGGCCGACCTGGCCGAGCTGGAGGTGCGCCTCGACGGTAATCCGGTGCACACCCACCAAGCCGACCGCCGCCTCATACTCGACACGCCCTCGCTCGCCGAGGGCAAGCACGAACTGACGGCCACATCCCACAGTGGCCTGCCCTTCCTGCACGACATATCCCGGACGTTCACCGTGGACACCACAGCCCCGAAACTGCGGCTGACTCCCACCCATGCCACCGGGCCCGGCGCACCGGTGACGGTGCGTGGCCGGGTCGAGGACGCCGGTCAGGTGAAGGTCTCCATAGCCGGTGTGCCCGTGGCCGTCGGCAACGACGGCACCTTCTCCCGCCGGTTCGAGAAGCCCCCCGCCCGTATCGAGGTGGCGGCCACGGACGCGGCCGGCAACGTCACCCGCGAGCACGTGAACGCGGTCGTGCCCTATCCCCTCACCCGGGCCGCACACCTGACCGCCATCGGCTGGTCCTCACCCGAGGTCCGCGACCCGGTTCTCCAACTCGTCAAAGACAAGAAGCTCAATGCCGTGGAGCTCGACATCAAGGACGAGAACGGCGAGGTCGGCTACGACTCCTCCGTGCCGCTGGCCCGCGAGATCGGCGCCGTGAAGAACCGCTACGACGCACACAAGGTGATCGCCACCCTGCACGGCATGGGAGCCCGCGTCATCGGCCGCATCGTCGCCTTCCGCGACCCTATCCTGGCCCAGGCATCCCACGACCAGGGCAAGGACCACCGCCTGGTCCAGGCCCCCGACGGCAGCCCGTACGACGGCGGCCACTACGGCACGCTCTCGTTCACCAACTTCGCCGACCCCGAGGTCCGCCAGTACAACATCGCCCTGGCCACCGAAGCGGCCAAGCTGGGCTTCGACGACATCCTGTACGACTACGTGCGCCGCCCCGACGGGAAGCTCTCCACACTGCGCTTCCCCGGCCTGGGCGACCAGACTCCCGAAAAGTCCATCGCCGAGTTCGTCGCCGACACCCAGCGCCTCATCCAGCCCGAAGGCAAATACCTCGGGGTCTCGGTCTTTGGCATCGCCGCCACCCGGCCCACCGAAATCGCCCAGGACATCCCCGCCATAGCCCAACACGCCGATTACATCGCTCCCATGGTCTACCCCTCGCACTGGGCCGCCGGTGAGTACGGGGTCGCCAGTCCGAATGCCAGCCCGTACGAGATCGTCAACCGGTCGCTGGCCGACTTCGTCAAGCAGGTCAAGGGCACCAGGGCCGTGATCGTCCCCTGGCTCCAGGACTTCTCCCTGGGCGTCCACTACGGCCCCACCGAAGTCGCCGACCAGATCAGGGCGGCGGCCAGGGACGGCATGAATTCCTTCCTGCTCTGGAACGCCGGAGCCACGTATCAAGGGGCGGCGCTGACCACCCTGCGATGACAAGAGGCTGGATCTCCAGCAGGTAGGTTGCGCACCAGCGAGTTGCTCATGCCCTTGCCGGGAGCGGCTCGTGGATGCGGCTTTGAAGGCCTGCCTGGTGTGGGTGACGGCATTGGTCAAGTCGCCGGTGAGAGGTGGCATTCGGAGAGGCCGATGGTGTGACTGCGTCCGGCCGGCGGACGGCCACGGCCTGGTGGACGGAGTCGGCAGCCTCGCCCTGTCGTCGTGGCACGGGGGAGTGGTGGGTCGGCAACGGCTGTCCGTAGACCCGGTCCCAGGGGCCGTAGCGTTTCGGCACATCGCGCCGGGGGGTGCCGGTCCTCGTCCGCCACCGTCTGCCGTCAAGTCCGCCATCGACACCGTCCTGGCCGAGGCCGCCGAGGTGGACGGCGCCCCACCGTGACCGTGATCGAGCGCCGCATCCCCAAGCCCGCACCGCACCGGGCCGCCACCGCGTCTTCCGCCGCCGACACGCGCGCGGACGACAACCTGTCCCGCCTGCGTCGGGAGAACAGCGACCTGCGCCTGCGCCGCACCCCCGCCCTGTATGAGGAGGCCATCCGCCAGCTGGCCCTCGAAAACAGCGCCCTGCGCGGCGGCAGCCTGGTCGTCGCCGTGCCCACCCGCACCCTGCCCGCACCACCCCTGACTCCGAACAGCCCGGGAGGCGCGTGCGGGCCGGGACGGACCTGCGTAGATGGTGCAGTGTGACACTGCAACCCCCGGTCGAGCCGATGCCGGCCGAAGTACGCCGGCCTGGCCCCGCGACGGGACGCTGGCGGGGATGCGGGGCTTGGTCAGGTCGGTTGGGGACGGCCGAAGAGCAGGTCGTAACCTGTCGGGAGCTGGAGCAGGACCTGGTCCAGCAGGTCGTGGCCGGCGGCGTCGGCGACGGTGCTGAGGACGGCGCTGACGTCCCAGGCCGCGGTCTGTTCGGTGGCTCCCTCGATCCAGGCTGCCGTCGCCCGCACGAACCTCTCAGGCGTCAGCGGCTCGGCGCTTTGCAGGGGGTTGAGCAGGATCAGGGCAAACTCGTCTGGCAGGCGCGCCGCCAGCTGGGCGCGCACCTCGCCCACCAGGTGGGCACCCAGCAGGGCAAGGACCACGCGTGCCGCCCGCTCGGCTTCGTGTTCCGTTTCGTACTCGCCGCGTTCCTTCACCTGGGCGAGGAAGGCTTCGCGTCGCAGGGTCATGTGCCACCACCCTTCTTCGGCTCTCTACTTGGAAGGTCAGGGGCGAAGGGCGGGTGAGGGGGGAGATCAGGTGCCCGCCCTCGTCCCTCGGCTGGCCCTGGCCGCCGTCGGTCGGCCGGGGATCTCCTTTGCCGACGTCGGCGGCGTGGACGTACTCGGGGTGCCCCTGGGGGTGCGGTGTCAGCTGGCCAGATCGGCTTTGCCGAAGAGGACGGCGCAGCCGGAGGGGAGCTGGCTGATGATCTGGTTCAGCTCTCCGCCGGAGACAGCGTGGGCAACGGTGGTCAGGACGGCGCTGGCGTCCCACTGTGCGGTGCGCGGCCGGGCGCCGGTGCGTTCGGCGACTCGGCGGTAGAACTCCTCGATCCCGAAACTCTCGGCCTGCGCCTGCTTGGCCTGGGCCAGTCCCTGTCCGAGCGGAGCGGGCAGCTGGGAGGCAAGGTCGTCGACCTCACCCGGGCTGATGCGCTGGGCGAGCACGCTCAGCACCGCGTTGGTGACCTTCGCGGCTTCGTCCTGGCTGGCGTATTCGCCGAGCTCGCGTACGCGAGCGAGGAACTCGTGGTGCTGCATGGTTCGTCACCTCCGCTTGCCAGTGATCTCAGGGCATCGAGGGCGATGCCCTCTTCCCCGGTACCCAGATGGGGGGCAAGCCTGTCAGTTCCGCATGACAGGCAACGGCGGCTTGTCCGGGCGGGCGGATGGCCCCCGTCCGCCGCACTCCGGCGCCGGTGCGCTCGTCGCGGGCGGGGCCGGCCCGGTGACCTCCACAGTCGCCGGGCGCAGCAGGTTCTCGCCCAGCCGGTAGCCGGGGCGCAGGACCGCAGAACACACCAGGCTGTCCGCGGTGGCGCGGACGTGGTGGGTGACGGCGTCGTGGCAGGTGGGGTCGAACGGATCACCCACCTCACCGAACGAGGTGACGCCCAGCGAGCCGAGCTGCTCCTTGAGGCTGTCGGCGATGTCCTTCAGACCGGGCGTGAGCGGTTCGTTGGCACACGCCCGGTCGACGGCGTCCAGCACCGGCAGCAACGCCCTGAGCACGTTGGCTGCGGCGATCTCGCGCACGGCCAGGCGGTCCCGCCGCACCCGCTTGCGGTAGTTGTCGTACTCGGCCTTGACCCGCTGCAGGTCGGCGGTCCGCTCCTGAACCAGGCGCCGCAGCTGCTCCAGCTCGGTGCTCTGCGGACCGCTCCTGGTCATCGTCAGCCAGCCTCCGGCTTGTCGTCATCAACGATCTCGGCGTCCACCACGTCATCCTCGGCCGGATCACCGCTCGTGCCCTCCGCGGAGGCTCCGGTCGGCTGCTCGGCCTGGGACTGCTGATACAGGGCGGTGCCGATCTTCTGCGCGGCCTGGGCGGTGCGGTCAACGGCCTGCCGGATCGCGGCGGTGTCCTCGCCCTGCAACTTCTCCTTCAGGTCGGCCAGCGCCGACTCGGTCTCGCTCTTCGCGTCCGCCGGGATCTGCTCGGGGTTGTCCTTGAGGAGCTTCTCGGTGGAGTAGACGAGCTGTTCACCCTGGTTGCGGGTCTCGGCCGCCTCACGCCGCTTGCGGTCCTCCTCGGCGTGCTGCTCCGCTTCC
Organism: Streptomyces sp. NPDC001157; assembly: GCF_053598255.1. Taxonomy (NCBI): domain Bacteria; kingdom Bacillati; phylum Actinomycetota; class Actinomycetes; order Kitasatosporales; family Streptomycetaceae; genus Streptomyces; species Streptomyces sp. NPDC001157. The sequence goes on along the minus strand of NZ_JBSFJW010000017.1, from coordinate 63,669 downwards.
CGGACCATGCGGTCGATGTCGTCCTTGGGCAGCGCGGAGCCGCCGGTGACGGTCATCTTCTGCTCCTTGCCGGTGCCCAGGTCCTTGGCGGAGACGTGCATGATGCCGTTGGCGTCGATGTCGAAGGTGACCTCGATCTGCGGCACCCCCCGCGGCGCCGGGGGCAGGCCGGTCAGCTCGAACATGCCGAGCTTCTTGTTGTAGGCGGCGATCTCCCGTTCGCCCTGGTAGACCTGCACGGTCACCGAGGGCTGGTTGTCCTCGGCGGTGGTGAAGATCTCCGAACGCTTCGTCGGGATGGTGGTGTTGCGCTCGATGAGCTTGGTCATGATGCCGCCCTTGGTCTCGATGCCCAGGGACAGCGGGGTGACGTCGAGCAGCAGCACGTCCTTGACCTCACCCTTGAGGACACCGGCCTGCAGGGAGGCGCCGACGGCGACGACCTCGTCGGGGTTGACGCCCTTGTGCGGGTCCTTGCCGGTCAGTTCCTTCACCAGCTCGGTGACGGCCGGCATCCGGGTCGAGCCGCCCACCAGGACCACGTGGTCGATGTCGGACACCTTGATCCCGGCGTCCTTGATCGCGTTGTGGAACGGCGACTTGCAGCGTTCCAGCAGATCGGCGGTCAGCTGCTGGAACTGGGCGCGGGTCAGCTTCTCGTCCAGGTGCAGCGGGCCCTCCGAAGAAGCCGTGATGTAGGGCAGGTTGATCGTCGTCTCGGTGGACGACGACAGCTCGACCTTCGCCTTCTCCGCCGCCTCCCGCAGCCGCTGCACGGCCATCTTGTCCTTGGACAGGTCCACGCCGTAGTGGTTCTTGAACTCCTTCACCAAGTGGTCGACGATCCGCTGGTCCCAGTCGTCACCGCCCAGGTGAGTGTCGCCGTTGGTGGCCTTGACCTCGATGACGCCCTCACCCATCTCCAGCAGCGACACGTCGAAAGTGCCGCCGCCCAGGTCGAAGACGAGGACCGTCTGGTCGTTCTCCTTGTCCAGGCCGTAGGCCAGCGCGGCCGCCGTCGGCTCGTTGATGATCCGCAGCACGTTCAGGCCCGCGATCTCCCCGGCCTCCTTGGTCGCCTGCCGCTGGGTGTCGTCGAAGTACGCCGGCACCGTGATCACCGCGTCCGTGACGTCCTCACCCAGGTAGGACTCCGCGTCCCGCTTCAGCTTCTGCAGCACCCGCGCGGAGATCTCCTGCGCCGTGTACCGCTTGCCGTCGATGTCCCCGTGCTCGGGGAACCGCCAGGCGTGGTCGCCCATGTGCCGCTTGACCGAGCGCGCGGTGCGCTCCACGTTCGTCACGGCCTGCCGCTTGGCCACCTCACCGACCAGCACCTCACCGCTCTTGGCGAAGGCCACCACCGACGGGGTCGTCCGCGCGCCTTCGGTGTTGGTGATCACAGTGGGCTCCCCGCCCTCCAGGACCGAGACCACCGAGTTCGTCGTACCCAGGTCGATACCAACCGCCCGTGCCATCTGAGCTCTCCTCCTCGTCGTCACCTCGTTCTCCGTCTCACCGGCCGGGAATCCACCGGACCGGCCCCGCACGTAGCGGCGGCTCGGGACGCACGTCCCCGAGCACCACCGCATACCGCCGTACGGGCCGCGCGGGCAGGGTGGGGGCAGCACCTCGATCGGGCGACGGCAGCATGCGCTCCAGGCGCTGGTCGTAGGCCGCCCGCAGGAGGGGATCGCGCAGTGTCTCGTACGCCGCCCGCACCTGGCCGAACCGTGCGGTGGTGTCCGCGTCCACTCGGGTGTCGGGGCGCAGTTCCCGTACCCGGGCGCGGAAGGCCGAGGTGATCGCCGCGGTCGTCGCCGAGGGCTGCACCCCCAGTACCGCGTACAGGTCCGATTCTGGCTCCGGCGCCTGCACCTCCGGCCACCTCCTTGTCCATGCTGAGCTGCTTTTCCCTGCTGTCTTGCCTACCTTTATGGGATAAAACTTGAGTCTTACCTTGTCAAGTCTGGCGAGGTGCAGCGGAGGCGGTGTCCGCTGTACTCCGGGACTGCGGAACGCTGAGCGGTGCAGTGGGCGAAGGAGTGGAAGCAGAGATCAGGGCCCGTGGTTCGCGGGCGCCGTCCACGAAGCCGTCCAGGTGATCCGGGCAGTGCGCGCCTGTCCCGTGACGGCGGGCGCGCACTGTTGTTGGCAGGGACCTCGTACGGCGACCTCCTGGGCTCTGCGGCGGCCCCCGAAGGGCGGCACGATCGGCGCTCACGTGTGAGCTGCGGCATTGCCGGTCCACGCCGTCGGCCTCCACGATGACCGGACCAGACGAGGTCAAGGAGGGCAGCTCCTCATGGGTGATCATGTGCACGTGCGGCTCAGCCAGGGGCTGAGCGTGTCGGCCGAGGGGGACCTGATCGAGCACTCCCGCTGCCGGTGCGGGGCCACCTTCACCAAGGTGTTCGACGCGGATGGCAGGAATTCCGAGGGCCCGGCCCCGTCCTGATGCGCTCCCAGCGCCGTACGCAAGTGGCCGGCAAGGGCTCTCCCGGCCCGAGCCTTCGGTCGGTCACCGGCTGTTCAACGCCGCTACAACGCCACGAGGATGGCCCGGCCAGTTGCCGCTGGTCGACGGTCGGATGAACCGGCGCGGCGCTGGGAGCGTCCGGGGGCACGCAGGGTTCCGCCAGGGTACAGAGGCGGAAGAAGTAGCGGTGCGTCGTCGCCCGGAAGCGAGGGCTGTCCGCGTCACCCGGTCGAGGACTCAGGCTTGGGCTGCCGACCGCTGGCGTGGTGTACGTGGTCCCGCATCACGCGCACTGTCCCCACGCCGGCGTGTCGTGGGGTAGGCCGCCCGGGTGCCCCCCCCCGATGGCGATGCCCGCCAGGCGTCCAGGGAGCACGTCGCGCCCATGTCAGACAGGGAGCGGGCCGTCCACCCAATTGGGAGCGGCGAGCCGGGGCCGGTCCGCCGCGGCCCCGGACAGCGGCGCGAACTGCTGGGCAGGGGCACGACTTCCGGGACCGGCACGGGCCGTCCCCGTGGGTGCGACCGAGTACCTGTGGCACACCGTGGTCACGTTCGAGTCGATAGCCGGTGACGATCTCGGCGGAGATTCGGACGACGAGATCCATGCCCATGCCGACCCAGGGGACGGGAAGGTTCAGGTAACAGGCCACCTCGATCGGGTCGATGATCCGGGTGGCCCGGCCGGTGACCACGAGGCTTCAGCCGGTTCGGGTCTGCTGGTCGAGGTGGTCGGCTTCGTAGTAGGTGAAGCCGGTGCGGCCCACGGGGACACTGGCCTGCAGCGCCAGGGATTCCTCGCGGCCCAGTTCGGCCATCCTGGCAGTGGGCCCAGGGACTCGTTGTGCGTGGCCTCCCCTGCTGCTGCGATGGCAGCGCCGAGAACGGGAGGATGACTCCTTGCACTGGTCACAGCCAGTGCCGTTCGGCCGTCGCCCGCCCTCGGTGTTGGGCTTTGCGGTACGCGGCCGGGCTGCGGCACCACCATGGGGTCTGTCTGTCACTTGTGGGCGTCCCGCGGTCGCAGATGCACGATGGAGTCGGAGACGGCGTCAGGGCCCCGGGCTGGAGCCCGAGGCCCTTGACGAGAGGAGCTGCTGTGGCGTCAGCTGTCCAGTTCCTTGCGGTCGCTGCCGCCGCTGATGGCGATCTTGCGGGGCTTGGCCTGCTCGGCGACCGGGATCCGCAGGCTCAGCACACCGGCCTCGTAGGTGGCTTCGATCTTGTCGGTGTCGAGGGTCTCGCCGAGGAACAGCTGTCGGCTGAACGTCCCTGCGGGCCGCTCGGTGACCACCGTATCGGTGTTCTCGCCGTACGCCGGCTTGCGTTCGGCCCTCACCGTCAGGACATTGCGCTCGACATCGAGATCGATCGACTCCGCGTCCACGCCCGGCAGGTCCAGCTCCACGACGAACGTGTCACCCTCACGCCAGGCGTCCAGCGGCATGCCCGCCGGGTGCGCGGCCGTGCCCCAGACCCGCTCGACTAGCCGGTCAAGCTCGCGGAAGGGATCCGTACGCATCAGCATCTGTCATCCCTCCTTCACGTCGTTCCTGCGTCCAATCCGCTCTACTTCTGATATATCACCACGCCGGAAAGTTGACAACTATCGGCTCAACTTTTGGGACTGTTCTGGGCAATGACCTGCCGCAGCCAGGCCGCGTCACCCTCCGGGTCGGCAGTGGACAAGGCAGGCGGCTATACGGGGCGTCGTGAGAGAAGGTCGTCACCACCAGCACCGGGCTCTGGGCGCGCAGGGCGGCGAAGTCCCGGCCTCGGGGGTGCTCCAGTTCGCCCACACACCAGCGCCCGGGACGGAAGCGGTAGCGGGGCCCGGGATGCGGGCGCACCGCGCGCCACCAGTGCGGCTCCACGCGGACCTCGTCCACGAACGCAAGTGGCAGGCGCACGCTGCGGCGCCGCGCCGCCAGCGCCCACCTCCACGGCAGACCCACCACCAGGTCGCCGCCGTCGATGCGCAGCCGCGTCACGATGCTCACCTGCCTTTCGGGTGTCCAGGGCGCACCGCAGGCGTGGCGCCCCGCGCGCCTGCGGTGCGCCGCGCCTGAGCTACTCCTGGGAAGCCGGTCAGTGGGCCACGCGGGCACCGGAGGCCGGCCCGGCCCACGACCGCGCACCGCGCCCGGGACGGGTGCGGTACTCCCGCCAGGCGGCAGCCAGCCACAGACCGCCCGCGATCAGTGCGTACATGCCCAGCACCAGCGCGATGGCCACCGCCCCGGCCTCCGGGCGCAGCCACAGCAACGCCCCCGCCGCCACCGACACGCCGGCCGAGGCCCGCCACCACCATGCGTGCCGCAGCTCATGCCGCATCCGCGTGGCGACCCACAGCTCCAGGCAGCCCGTCACGATGGCCCAGGCGCCCGCCACGACCAACAGCGCCAGGGCCGTCAGACCCGGCCATACGGCCGTGATCAGTCCGGCCACCACTCCCAGGGTGCCCGCCGCCGCACAAGTCGCGGCGGGCCGGCGCTCATGCCGGTGCCGCCATGCCGTGCCCAGCAGCATCACACCGTCCGCCAGGGCGTACACGCCGAACGCCCAGGCCAGAGCCAGCACCGTCAGCTGCGGCCAGAGCAGCGTCAGCACGCCGAACACCACCGCTGCCGCGCCGCGGGCGGCCAGCAGCCAGACCGTCTTCATCCTTTCCGTCACCAGCGACCTCCCTTCCGGCCATCCCGTGCGCCGACAGTCGGACCGCCCCGGTGGCGGCCGACGACATCGACGCAACCGAACACGTTGGCACGTATAGGAGATTGAGTCGCCTATTGTCAACTTCATGCAGTGGGTACTTGTCAGAGAATCTCCTGTCGGGTTATACGAATAGGCGGTACTCGATCATCAGGCCGCAGTGCCTGCGGCCCGCCTTGAGGAAGAGAGAGGTTGGACATGCTTGCGCGTACGGGTGTTCTGGGCGATCTCGACCGGCTCACGCAGCAGCTCGCGAACGGCTCTGCCTCGTCCGGCACCGTCATTCCGGCGGATGCCTGGCGCGACGACGAAGCGCTCTACCTGCAGTTCGATCTGCCCGGCATGGACCGCTCCACCATCGAGCTGACCACAGAGCATCAGACGCTGACCGTGATCGCCGAGCGGCCCTCCCCGATCCCGGCCGACGCCCGTCCCGTGCTCACCGAACGACCCGCCGGCCGCTTCGCCCGCCGCCTGACCCTGTCCGATGCCCTGGACACCGCGGCCGCCGAGGCCGTCTACGACAACGGGGTCCTCACGCTGCGCATCCCGCTGGCCGCACACGCCAAGCCCCGCAAGATCGCCATCTCCGGTGGCGCACCCAAGCAGCTGAGCGCCTGAGCTCCACCAACCCTTCCGTCCCCATGCGTCGAAGGAGGTTCACACCATGGGCGCCCTGCTGTGGCTGCTCATCCCGCTCTTGGTCGGTCTCGCCGCCAGCGTCTGGGCCTGGGGCACCGGACACCGCCACCCCGGCCTGCCCGGCCACGACACCTGGGAAGACCTCGACCGCTACCAGCGACTGCGGAGCGCCCTGAGCACCGACGAACACGCCACCACGGCGTGAGTTGGGTGAGCGCGCGGCCGAGAGATGCATCCTCAGCGCGGGCGAGGTTGCCGGGTGTCCCTTCACCCGTCGCTGAGCTGCGCGTTCGTGGCGGTGGCCGCGGGTTCCAGGCAGGGTGCTGTGCATGCCGAGTCGGTATCCGGCGTGCCCCGCGCGCGGGCCTGGCAGGGCTTGGTCGCCGGGGCCGGGTATGTGACAAACGACCGAACCCGCCCCGCGGGGGCGGGCTGGGGTATGGCGGTCAGCCCGCGATCTCGATGCGTCGGGGCTTGGCCTTCTCCGACTTGGGGACCTTGGCGGTGAGCACCCCGTCGGCGAGTTCGGCGCTGACGGGCTCTTCGTCGGTGTCCTGCGGGAGGGGCACCCGGTAGTCGAACTGGCCGGTGCGCCGCGTACGGTGGCGCAGCACGCCGGTGCGTTCCTTTTCCGTGATCTCGCCGTGCACGGACAACTCGCCGGCGTTCAGCTCGATGGCGATGTCGTCCTTCTCACCTGTCCGACTCCGGCAGCCGCGCAGAGTCGCATACAGAGGCGGCGAGCATCGGTTCCGGCAGTGTCCACCTCGCAGCCCGTGTCTTCCACCCAGCCCGCCCATCGGCAAGCCGAGTGTGTGTACGCACCCGACTACCGGCCCGATCACGGCAGGCGGGGCCCGTGTCGTACGGTCTGATGTCGCGGCCGCCCATCGTCCGCAGCGGATCTCACCGATCTCGGCCGTACCGGAGGCACGGCCGAGAGATCTGAACCGATACCGGGGATCAGGCTGCGACGAGCTCCTTCTCGCGCTCCGGCGTTGTGACCGTGGGCTTCTTGTTCGGCAGCGAGAGCCGGAAGACCTTGCGCCATGCCGAGAACACCTGCTTGGGCAGCGGCCCGGAGACGTACTCCAGCTCATACTTTTCGAACAGCGCGCGCACCTTCACCGCGACCTCGGCGTACCGGTTGCTCGGCAGGTCCGGGAACAGGTGGTGCTCGATCTGGTGCGAGAGGTTGCCGGTCATGAAGTGCATGGCCTTGCTGCCGCTGATGTTCGCCGAGCCCATCATCTGGCGCAGGTACCACTGGCCGCGCGTCTCGCCGTTGATCGACCGGCGCTCGAAGACCTGCACGCCCTCGGGGAAGTGCCCGCACATGATCACCGAGTGGGACCAGACGTTGCGGACCAGGTTCGCGGTGAACGTGGCGGCGAGCGTGGGGAGGAACGACGGGCCCGACAGCAGCGGGTGGATCACGTAGTCCTTGAGCACCTGCTTGCGGATCTTGCGGCCCACGGCCTTGGCCCGCGCGCGGAACTCCGGGTTCTTGCGGCGGCGTTTGTGCAGGTTCTTGCCGAGCTCCAGGTCGTACGCTGCGATGCCGTACTCGAAGAAGCACGCGTTGATGAAGTTCCACAGCGGCTGGCCGAGGTGGAACGGGTGCCACTTCTGGTCCTCGTCGACGCGCATGATGCCGTAGCCGAGGTCGTTGTCCTTGCCGATCACGTTGGTGTACGTGTGGTGGAGCTCGTTGTGCGAGTGCTTCCACTGGTCGGCCGGCGAGACGTGGTCCCACTCCCAGGTGGTGGAGTGGATCTTCGGGTCTCGCATCCAGTCCCACTGGCCGTGCAGGATGTTGTGGCCGATCTCCATGTTGTCCATGATCTTCGCCACGGACAGTCCGGCGGTGCCGAGCAGCCAGGCGGGCGGGAAGATCGAGAACAGCAGCACGCCCCTGCTGACCAGCTCGAGCTTGCGCTGCGCCGAGATGACCTTACGGATGTAGGCGGCGTCGTTCTCGCCGCGGCTTGCGATCACCTCGTCGCGGATCGCGTCCAGCTCGCGGCCGAGCTCCTCGATCTGCTCTGCGGTCAGGTGGGCGGTGGGGTCGATGGCGGTCAAGGTGCTCCTACCGTTCGATGTCGCAGGGGCCCGCCGCGGCGGACACGCAGGTCTGGATGAGGACGCCCGGCTCGGCCTCGGTGATCTCGCCGGTGCGCAGGTCGCGGACGGCGCCGGCCTTGAGCGGCGTGACGCAGCCGAAGCAGATGCCCATGCGGCACCCGGAGGGCATGAGCACGCCGGCTTCCTCGCCGATGTCCAGCAACGGTGTGGCGCCGTCGGCCTCGACGGTTTTGCCGGTGGTGCTGAAGGTGACCTCGCCGCCGTCGCCGGTGGCGACGACGCTGGGGCGGAAGCGTTCGGTGTGCAGGCGCTCCGGGACGCCGTGCTCGCTCCAGTGCTTCTCGGCGGCGTCGAGCAGGCCCGCAGGCCCGCAGGCCCAGGTCTCGCGCTCGGTCCAGTCGGGCACGATTTCGTCGAGACGGGCGATGTCGAGCATGCCGTCCGTGTCGGTGTGCACCTCGGTGAGCCGCAGCTTCTTGTCCGCGACCAGGTCGTGCAGTTCGTTGCGGAAGATCACGTCTTGCGGCCGTGGCGCGGAGTGGACCATGACGACGTCGTCGAACTCGGTGTCGCGCAGCATGCCCATCACAGGCGTGATGCCGCTGCCGGCCGTCAGGTAGAGCACCTTGGCGGGCTTGGCCTGCGGCAGCACGAAGTCACCGGTCGCCTGGTCGAGTTGGATCAACGTGCCCGGTTTCGCCCTGCGGACCAGGTGGTTGCTGACCTTGCCGTCCGGGATCGCCTTCACGGTGATCGTGACGCGTCCGTCTGGGCGGTCGGTCGGAGAGGTGAGGGAGTAGGCACGCCACAGGCGCACCCCGTCGACGTCGATCCCGATCCGCACGTACTGTCCGGCCGTGTGGCCGCGCCAGCCCCGTCCCGGCCTGATCACGATGGTCGCGGCGTCACCCGTCTCGGGGTGCACGGCCTCGATGCGCCCCCGCAGGTCGGCGCCCGCACGGAGCGGGCTGACCAGGTCGAGGTAGTCCGACGGCAGCAGCGGCGTCGTGACCATCTCCAGCAGTTTCCACGCCCTGCTGCGGAGGGCTGTACTCATCATGGCTTCAGCTTGCTGTGTCCCAGGGCGTAAAGTCCTGACCGCAGGACGTGAATCTGGTCGGCTGAATTGTTCGCAGGGAATAAAAGACGTGAGCCATGCAATGCGGAGGGTCAGCGAGCTGGCTCTGGATGAGACGACGGTCACCGCACTTCGGGGCGCGCTGAAGGCCACCGCCGACGAGGTCGTCCAGGCGATCATCGACGAGGTACCCCCTTATGCCAACGCCCTGACGGGCCACATGGGCGCCACCATCCGCCGAGCCGTCCGCACCGCCCTGGGGCACTACCTGGACCTCGCGAGCGGGAACGCCACAGGCGGCGATGCCGGTGACGCGGCCTACGAGCTGGGCCGCGGCGAGGTGCGCGACGGCCGTTCGATGGACGCTCTGCTCAGCGCCTACCGGGTCGGCGCCCGCGTGGCGTGGCGATGCCTGGCAGCGGGTGCGGTGCCCGCAGGTCTGCCCGCCGCCGAGGTTGCCAAGTTCGCCGAGCTGACCTTCGCCTACATCGACGAGCTCTCCGCCGCGAGTGCCGCGGGCCACGCCGACGAACTGGCCGCCCGGGGCAGGGCCCAAGAGCGCAACCTGGAACACCTGGCCCGCGACCTGCTTTCCGGCGCGAGCCCGGACGTGCTGCTGGTCTCTGTTCAACGAGCCGGGTGGCAGCCCCCGGTTTCGCTGACCGCGGTCCTGCTGCCCGCCGCCCAGGCCCGGCCTGCGTACCGCGCGCTCGACCCGAGCACCCTCGTCGTCGACGATCTGCCGGACGCCACCGGTGTGCTGCTCGTCCCCGATGCCGACCGATCACATCTCCTGCGGCAGCTGGCCGACCGCACCGCCGTGGTCGGCCCGGCCCGGCCATGGACTCGCGCGTCAGCCTCGTACGCGCGAGCCGTACGCGCCCGCTCCCTCTCCTCTGACATTCGTGACACCGAGGACCACCTGCCCGAGCTGGTGCTGAGCGCCGACGTGGACGCGTTCGCAGACCTGCGTGCCCGAGCCCTCGCACCGTTGCGGACCTTGCCTGACGCGACCGCACGGCGGCTGGAGGAGACGTTGCGGGCGTGGCTGCTGCACCAGGGCAGGCGGGACGAGGTGGCGGCGGAGTTGTTCGTCCATCCCCAGACAGTCCGGTACCGGATGTCGCAGCTGCGGGAGCTGTTTCCGGATCTCGCATCGCCACACCGGGTCCTTGAACTGACGCTGGCGGTCGGGCTTCGGGCCGGCTGACGCGTACTTCGACCGTCCTCGACCGCGTCCGCGAGCGGTCGAGGAAGCATGCCTCACTCTCGCTGCCATCAGCTGACCCACGGGCGCGCGGCGGGCTGCGGCTGGGGGACCGGCGGGGCGGTCAGGCCGGGTCACCCCCTGCGGGGCGGGACTACTCGCGCCGGGGACCACCGTGGTTCCGCGGCGGCCCCCGTGCCTCCCTTCGGACAGGCCAAATCGGACGGCCGACCGCCGACCTTGCACACCACGCGAGGGATGATGGGGATGGAATGACGAAACGTGAGGTCAGGAGCTTCCATGAAGCGGGTTCACCGACCCCGTGAGGACGCGGAGTTCAATTTCATCCTCGGGATGAGCGAAGTCCCGGTCTTCGCCTACTTCACCGGAACATGGCCCAAGGCAATAGAGCCCTGTCGGGTGATGGACCTCGTCGTGGGTGGCATCGCCGACGACTACTCGGGCCGCCTGACGGCCGTTCGCGCCGACATCACGCGTTGTCCGGCCGCAACCGAGCGATACGGGATCACCGGAGCCCCGTCCTACGTCCTGCTGAAGGAGGGAGAGGCGGTGGCGCACGGCACGGGGTCCATGACCATCGCCGAGATACGGGAGTTCCTGGACGGCCACCTCTGAGCGACCGGCCCTCCGAGGCGGTGCCGTCCGCCGGCCTGATCGGCGGCGTCATGGGTTTTCTCGTTACTCCACAGCGCGGCCGATGAGTTTGTGGCTCCCCGCCGGTCCAAGCTCGTGACACCCAGGAAAGGACACCGCCATGTCGGAGCTTCTCGTCGACTTCATCACCTCCCTCGACGGCTACGCCTCGGGAGAGGGATGGCCCGGGTTCTGGGGCCTCGAGGGCCCGGAGTACCTCGCATGGCTCGGCGAGCAGCCCCAGGCCACCTACCTGATGGGAGCGAACACCTACCGCCTGATGTCGGGCTTCGCCGCGGGCGAGGTCCCGAAGGGCCAAGACGAGTTCAGGCCCGAGGAAGAGGCGTCCGTCGACGAGCTCACGCAAGCGCCCAAGGTGGTGTTCTCCTCCTCCCTCGACGAGCCACTGACGTGGGCCAACTCCACGCTCGTCCGCGACGACGCCGTCGAGGCGGTCCGCGCCATGAAGTCGAGTGGCTCGGGGCTCCTCAGCACGATCGGTAGCCTCAGCCTGTGCCGGTCCCTGCTACGAGCCGGACTCGTCGACCGCTTCCGGGTCGTGATGTTCCCGGTGATCACCGGGGCCACGGGCGAAGAACGCATCTACGACGGCTATCCGGACGTTGCCCTCGAGATGATCGACCACCGCACCTTCGACGGCCGCATCCAGCTGGTCGAGTACAAGCCCCGCGTGCTCGAGCACCCGCCACTCGGCGTCCCTGCATGACCTTGCTGCGTCCGCCGGTCTGCAGGGTCGTCAGGCCAGGCGCCGACGGGCGCGGAGCAAGACCTCATAGGGGGCGAAGAGCCAACGTCAGGACGCCCGGTCCAGGTCGTCGCCGCGTGAGGGTGTCGGCACGATGGCCGACATGCCGCCCATCGATGCCGAGGACGCGCTCGACGACAGGATGCGCGCCCCTGTCATCAACGAGGCGACTGGCTAGGTGCGGGTTCCGGCCGAGCGGTGTGCGACGTGCATCTTCCGGCCCGGGACCTCTCACCCGCGCCTTCGCTCCCGCGTCCTCCTCGAAACGGCATCCACGGCAAGGCTCTGGTCCACTTCTCGTGGTCGCGTACGCGGCGTGACCGCAGCTGAATGAGCTGCTGGTCTCCTCAGCGGAAGGCGTGATGGGGGAGGCCGTTGACATGGCTGGCGCGGTTGTCCAAGTCGAGGTCCGGGGCACGGCTATAAGACTTGTCCCGTACGAGGGTGGTGCCCCGTATCGGACCATGTCAGTGCGTGGTGACAGGATCCGAGGGTGCTGATTAAGGGATACCACGGCGGCCCGCTGGTGGCGGGCGAGCCACTGCTGGCCCGCCCGGGCTTCTGGTCGAACCACCTTTTGGCGATGTGCAGCGACGGGGCATGTGCCGAGCGGCCGGCTCCGGAGTGGTTCGGCGATGACGGCGCCGATGCCGATGCCATGTCCGAGGTCCTCTTCGATCCCGAACACTGGCCGACGTTCCGGGTGCCGGCCGAAGACGGTCCAGGAGCTGTGGTGATCTACCGCAACCTGGTCGGCGACTACGGCACCGACTACCTCCTCACCCATGCAGACAGGAGCTACGCCCAGCAGATCGCCAGCTGGGAAGCAGATTTCTCGGGGATCGGCCTGACGTGGCACGACCTGGTCCGCATCGCTGACAATCCTTCGACAGTGGCCGAAGGCGTCCAGGACACAGTCGCCCGCCTGCTGCTGCTCCTTCCTCTCCTTACCGACCCGGACCTGTCAGAGGCAGCCCCGGCAAGGCTCACCGCCACCCTGACTGCGGTCGGCGCGCCGCAAGACACGGCCTCCATCACGGCGGAGCACCTGCTGGCCCACCTAGAGAAAAGGTCCCGACATGATCCCACGTGGGAGTCTCCTCTGAGCGGCAGCTGAACGGCAGGCCAGCCCTCAGGCCCCCATGGAATGATCTTGATGTGTCTGGTGTGCTTACCAAGCCTCGCGACCAAGCTCACCGCCTACAAGCCCTACCTCGAACTGAGTTGGCAGGAAGGCTGCACCAACGCCTGGAAGCTGTGGGAGGAGATCAGTGAGCAGGGCTACCCGGATGGCTGCGGCAACGTCCGCAACTCCTTGAGCAGGACCCTGCGCGGCAAACCCCAGCCGATCGGACCCCGGCCGCCATCGGGCCGCGCTGTGACCCGCTGGCTCCACCGGATTCAGCTCAAGGCCGTGCTGGCGAACTGCCCCGAGCTGGACGTCCGCGCCAAGCACGTGCGGTGTCGTCGAGGCCCATGTCAACCGGATCAAGAAGCTCAAGCGACAGATGTTCGGTCGTGCAGGATTCGAGCTCCTCCGCAAGCGCGTCCTGTTCGCCAAATGACCTGTCAGCGAGCCCGATCCGACTGCCTGTGATCGTCATCGATCCTGCGGGGCATCACGCCGAGAATCAGATTTTCGAGGGCGTGCGGCATCGGCCCGAAACTGGCGACCCAGGTCTCGACAAGGTAGATCTCACTGTCCTCATCGATACCGAGAAAGAATCGGCCGTGATCGAGCTCGCCGAGCGGGAAGAGACGCCTCCCCAGGGAGTCGCTCCACTCGGAGAACCGGTCATCCTCTCCCCAAGCCAGCTCCGGCTCCAGCTCGAATGGTTCCCGGGCACGGTTGATTCCCGGGCCGCCGATGCTGACGGTCAGCCCTCCGAACTCCCGGAGAAACCTCTCCGCAGCGTCGTGCATGACGATCCCGACCGCTTCGAACCTGGACCGCCAGCCGGTCGTGTCGACCCGCCTGCCCGCCGTCCATCCGGAAGCCTCCAGGACCTCCAGTACCTCCGGCGACCACTCGCTCATGACAGGCCCAACCCCCAGCTTGAAGCATGAGGTGATCATCCCAGCAGACGACTCGACGGAACAGCGTGTGACCGCACCACAAGAAGTGGACCAGAGCCGGTTCTCAGCGACAAAGTTGACGAGGGCCGGACCCGAGGCCGAGCAGAGGGCGGTGCGAAGCCTCAGCGACGGCTTCGCCTCCAGCAGGTGGGCCGAGCGCAACAGCGACCTCGTCGACCTCGACGCGGCAGATCTCGGCCTCCGCCTGCTCATGGCTTGAACCGGGTCGCAGGTTCAGCGTCATGACGGCTCCCGGACGGCTCGCTGGTTCGGCTGGTTGTCAGGCCGACCGCGGTCCCGCCGACGGTCAAAAGGCGGCGCCCGGGCGTGTGTTGGGAGCAGAGAGGAGCAGTCGGAACGAAACGATTCCCATGCGTCCCGGACGCGTCGGCTGCCCCGTCAAGCACGGCAGCCCCGGCGTTGCAGGACGCTGGAAACGACGCCGACTCGACCGAGACAGGACCAAATGCCCAGTGAGCCGATGGCTGCCGGGCTCGGCCCGGTCACAGCAGGCCGGGCTGCTGCCATTCGGCGCCGAGGACGTGGTGGTCGAGGAAGTGGAGGAACGTCTCGTACCACAGGCGCGTATGGTTCGGCTTCAGGATCCAGTGGTTCTCGTCCGGGAAGTAGAGGTACTTCGCGGGGACTTCGTGCCGCTGCAGCTCCTGGAAGAGCGTGGCGCCCTGCCCGACAGGCACGCGATAGTCCTTCGCGCCGTGGATGACCAGCATCGGGGTGCGGATCTTCGCGACGTCCAGGTGCGGCGAGTCGGCCTCGTACCGCTCGGGGCGGGTCAGCGGGTCGCCGAAGATCCGTTGGAAGTACCAGGGCACATCGGTGTCGCCCTGAAACATCCGCAGGTCCCACAGACCCGCATGGCTGACGATCGCCTTGAACCGGTCCGTGCTGGTGGCGACCCGGTTCGCCATGTACCCGCCGTACGAGCCGCCGGCGAGCGCCGTACGTGAGGCATCGATGTCGTCCCGGGCCTCGGTCGCGTCCGTCAGCGCGATCACATCCGTGTAGGGGCGCCTGCCCCACTGCCCCCAGCCGCGCCGGTGGTTGATCTGCCCGTAGCCGGTCGACAGGGCCGGATCCGGCAGCAGTACCGCATAGCCACGCGCGGCGAACGGCCACGGGTTCCACCGCCAGGTCCAGCCGTTCCAGCTGGACTGCGGTCCGCCGTGGACGGCGACGAGCAGCGGAGCGGGCCGCTCGGCGGACGCGCCCTCGGGCAGCACGAGCCAGGCGCGCAGCACGAAGCCGTCGTCCGCCTCGGCGCGCACCTCGGTGAGCGTGCCGGGCAGTTCCCCGACGCCACCCGGGGCGGGCAGCCCGGCCGGAGTCTGGTCGATGACGTCGGCGTCGATCCGGACGGGGGTCGGCGGTGCGTCGACCGCGTGGCGCAGGGCGTAGAGCGTCCGCCCGTCGGGGGCCACGGCCAGTGAGCCGTACGCGCCCGAAGCGGTGAGACGTGTGACGCCACCGTCTGGGTCGCGCCGGAAGACGGGGGCGTGCCCCTGCTCGTCGGAGGTGAAGAAGAGCGTGTCGTCCACCGGTGAACAGGCCACGCCACCAGGCCAGTTGTCGAACCCGGGCAGGAGGTCCCGCACCGTGCCGTCGGCCAGGTCGATCCGGACGAGAGTCGCTTCCCAGGGGTCGTTGTATGTCGGGAAGCGCATCCGGCAGCACACGACGGCCGAGCCGTCGTGGGTGAAGCGCGGCGCCTCGTAGAGGTGGTCCAGATCACCGACGACGTGGATCTCCTCACCGCTCACCGCGTCGGCCACCACGATGGCGGTGCGATGCTCGTCCGGGACCCGCCCGGGCACGAACCGGCGGTACGCGACCCGTGTGCCGTCCGGCGACAACGCCGCGTCCCCCGGGTCCTCCAGACCGATCCCCTGCCCGCCGACAACGACCGGCTCCGCGTCGGCATTGGCACGGACGAAGGTGTGCGGCTCCGCCGGACCGAGGTCGTGGTCCCAGGCACGGGTCGGCCCGGCCTCGTACAGGATCGCGGTGACCTTCGCGTCCTTTCGCGCCGCGCGCAGCTTCCCGTGCGCCTCGGCATCGGCGGCACCCGGCAGCAGCCCAGCGGTGTGGCACAGCGCGCCGGAGTCCCGGGCGACGGTGACTGCGGCGATCCCGCCCGGGTGCCGGGCCACGACGACGGCCTCCCCGCGCGGCGGAAGCGCCCACAGCGCGGCGCCCTCGTCCTCGTCGCCGTCCGCAGCGTCGCGACCGGACAGAAAGTACAGCGTCCCGTCCGGACCGAACACTGGCCCCGACTCACCCTTGTCGGACCGGGTCAGCCGCAGCGCGTCGCGCTCCCCGGTCGGATCGATCTCCCACAGACTGGACACGAACCGCGTCCCGTCCCCGGACAGCGACTGCACGGCGGCGACGAGACGAGTGCCATCGACGGACAAGGCAAGGGTGTTGACGCGGGGGCAGGCAACGAGGGCGGACAGGTCACGGAAGGTGGACAAGCCACCGGAGGACTCGGTCATGCGGGCGATTGTCGCCCGTGTGCGACGCTGACGGCCAGGGAATATGACGTAGAGCGCCCGTCTGTGTGCAGCCCTTCCGGCATAGCCGCACATGCATGGAGGTGACGCCGTCCGTTATCGTTGTTACCGAGACGCTTTCGCGGGACCGCGACTCCTGCCCCAGAGGCCCCACGACGGATCTGCCCCGCCGCGTTGAGGCAGGAAGACACCTACTGAATGCCGCAGCACGATAAATGGCCGTCTTGCAGGGCGAGTTGGGCAGTATGCTTTGGCCCCTCGGTGAGCGTGGCCCGACGACCGGCTGACGTGTTCTGCAGCATCGGTGAACTGCCCTGCATCGGAGCGAGAGTTGGCTGAACGGCTGATCGGGCAACGCCCACGCCAGGATCACGCCGGGCGTCAGGCGCATGGCGGTTACGGCGAGGACCATCCAGAGCGCGGTGACGTCGCGGCCGGTCCGTGATTGCAGCCGGACGCTGTCGTCGGTCCGCCACAGCACGGTCCGGTGGCCATCGCCCTTGGTCTCGTACGCCCACGACGGTCCCGCCGGGGGCTGCGTCACAGGCCGCGCCGGGGCGGCGTCCAGAGGCCACTCCACCGCATCAGCCTTAGCGCCTCTGGGACACCGGCTGCCTGCTGGCGACCCCGCTGGGGGGTGTGACACCGGCCGGGACCGAAGAGGTGCAGGTACCGGTATGGGGCCTGAGCGGATCCGGTGGTCGGCCGTGGTGGACCGGGCGAGGCAGGTCGTGGAGGGGGATACGCCCCGCTCAAGGTCACGCTTCGGCAGGTCATGTACCGGCTGGCCGCCGAAGGCGTCCTGCCGCACACGCCGCCGATGTACCGCCGCCCGTCCTCGCAGCCGGCCAAGGCCCGGGCGCACGGGCAGCCTCCCCGACCTGATCGACACCCTGTCGGAGGTCTAGGTCCCGGCGGCCCGGCCCGACGTGGACACCTTCCTGAGCGAGGCCCCGGACTGGTTCCGTCTGGACCGCACCGAGGGTCAGGGGAACGCTCTGTACGTCGCAGCGGAGAAGGGCCACCCCGCCGGCGGCTCTCCGACTGGCTTGCGCCGTTCGACATCCCGGTGCTCGTGGCCCGCGGCTTCCGCTCCCAGTGCGACGTCGACGTCGTCCGCAGACCGGACCGGTGCTACAGGCCACAGGTTGGTCGCGGGCTCCACCGCGAGTCGCCGGGTTCACCGTTGGCGGTGTTCCTCGTGCGCGCACACCGCAGACCAGCCATCGTGGAGGAGACCGGAGCCGGGATGTGCACCTGTATCTGCTCTCGGAAGACCTCGGTGCAAGGTGAACGAGCACGGCCACGGCTGGGATGCAGGCGTGCGCATGCGTGAATTCAGGAAGGAACCGATTTGTCCAGGAAGTTCGCGGTTATCACGGTACTCGCTCTCAGTGTCTTCTGCGGTAGTGCAGGAGTTGCCTCCGCCGACACGAACACGGTCGTCACCGGCGGAGACGGCTTCTCGTCATCCACGGTCACCGTCAACGCCCCTCAGCAGGGCCTGATCGTCTCGAACGAACCTCTCCTCGACCTCCGCTGCCTCGGCGCCGGCGCGCCGAACGACCACTACGCGGCCTGCGTGGGGACGTAGGTGTGACGAATCCGTCGCCGATCACTGGATGAGAAGCGGTTTTCGATCCGGTGATCTTCAGAACGGAATGGCCGGCCAGCCCTCGCACAGTCGAAGCAGTGCCCTGCCCATGCATTCGGCGACCGAGGCCCCGCAAGCCCGCAGTCCACTGGACAGTTGGACCCCCGCCTCCTCATTGTCAGGCGACGAAGTCGGCGACCAGGGCGGCGAATTCGTCCGGGGTTGCCAGGCGGATGCCGGCTCCCGCCGCGGGGCGCGATGCCCGCGCGGCGGGTCCGCGATACCCAACTGGCCGGCGTGGTCTCGTTGATCCCCAGGTCCTTCGCGACCTCAATGAGCCGCGGGTGGTTGGTCAGGTCCAGTTCCAGTTCTGGGGTGCGTCCCCGTGCCGTCCGTCCGGCAAGGTCGGGGAGTGGTAGTCCCAGACCAGCACGGGGTCCCCGTTCTGCGACGGGTCGCTGCCGCCGTAGTTCTTGGCATCCATGAAGTCGAAGGTGCCGCCAGAGTCGGAGCCGCTCTGCAGTCGCGCCCACCCGTCGTTGTCACCGGAAAGCTGGTACCAGACCTGGTTCGCCTCAGGTTGCCCGTTGTTGGTGATGCAGTGCCACAGCTGGACCCGGTGTCCCATGCAGTCGTTGGGGATGTTGTGGTACGTGCCACGCCCACGGGGGTCTCGGTCGGGTGGTTGCCGCAGGCTGCGGGCATGGGGGAGTGGGTTTCTTGGCCCTTCGGAGCAGCGAAGCCGGCCGGTACGCGTTGGTGGTGTCACTGACAGCCGGGCCGGGGGCGCGCTGCCTGGCTTGGCGGATGCGGGCCGCTGGGCGGACTGCTGCTGTCACGGGCCGGCGGTGCCGGAGGAAGTCGACGACGGCACCGCCCTGCGAGCTGTCACGGTGGACAGGCGGCCACGCTCTGTACGACCCCGCATTCCGGCGCATCGCGCACTCCGGGCCCGGGCGTGACGTGCCGCTTCTGCTACGCCGGTGACACGCCCTGAGCTTGTTCCCCAAGCTCAGGGCCGTCGGGCGGTGGTCAGCGGGGACGCTCTGCCGTGCTGCGCCGCCGGCGTCATCCACTGACGGGCAGTTACGGTCGGTTCAGGACGACCGAGTTGATCGGCGTCAGGTTGAACACGCCGAATTCGTTGAGTCCGATGGTGATCACGCAGTCGGCGCCGTTGTAGCCGTTGCACAGCTGGGCGGTGGCGTTGGCGCCGCCGTACTGGTTGTTGAGCACGTAGTGGTTGCCGTACTGGTTGCTGAGATTGTGGGCGCCATAGCTGTAGAAGATGTTGGTCGGCGAGCTCGTGTGGATGTCTGCCCCTTCGGGGTAGATGCACACCGCCCCGCCCGGGCAGCCGTACACGGTCCTGTCGTTCGCGTGCGCCGAGCCGGTGCCGGCTGCTGCTATCGCGGCCGTGGCGAGCGCGAGCGCGGCGGCGCCGCGGGTGATCCTGCGCATCGTGGTGTCCCTCCGTCCGGGCCGGCCTCCGCCGGCCGTCACCACCGGTACTCGGCGCATGCCGGGCCGGTCCTTCCTAGACGCGCGCCGGGGTCGTGTCCTGCACCAACGGGCCGGCGCGGCCTGCACTTCAGCAGATGCCGCACCCGTCACATGTGATGGGTCGGGGCCTGCCGTCGTGGCACTCACCCTGCGACGGCTACGGCGGCTGGTCCATGAATTCGATCGTGTTCAAACTGTTGGCGCTGGGCCTGGGCATCAACATGACCGCGGCCCCGGTGCGGGCGACCACGTTTGGAACACTCAGCCGATGAGCGCGACCACGGCAGGTCGCCGTGCTGGCGAACACACCGCCAGGTGTGGGTTTTCACCCAACCCACTGTCAGTGGCGTGTGCGACAGTCGAGAGGTCATCGACAGTGAGCGAGGCCTCCTGGAAGGCCTGCACGAGGTGGATTGGGCCGAGCTGGGCCACGCGTTGGGAGAGCGCAGAACGTCCCTGGACAGCTCACCGCGTTGTGCGGCCAGGACGAGGCCGCCCGTGAGAGCGCCTTGATGTCCATGTTCGGCAACATCTTTCACCAGGGCACCCGATACTCCGCCTCACCGTACGCGGTGCCTTTCCTGGCCCGTATCGCCCTGGCGGGCCCCAGCCAGTCCGGGACGGGGTGCTGCCGCTGCTGATCAGACTCGCGATCGACTGGCACGACGAACACGACCTTCCCGGCGGCATCGACATCAAGGCTTGGCGGGCAGCAGCCGCCGAACTGAGCATGGATGAGGCATTGGCTTGGTACGACGAGCAAATAGCCGCCGAGCCGGACGAGGACAAGCGCAACAGGATCAGAGGGATTCGTGGCGGAGTGGGCCGCTGGGCGGCTGATGGACTCCCGGGCGAGTGCCCTGCGCTCCTGCGACGCGATCCGCGCCGAACTGCCCGGGCTGCTCCCGCTCCTCGACGATCCGGCGCCTGCCATCCGGACCAGGGCCGCCTACCTGTCGGCCTGGTTCCCCGAAGAGGCCGCCGCCGTACTGCCCTGTCTCCTGCACCGCCTACAGGTCGAGGACTCCGTGACCGTGACGGCCACCAACCTGGTGGCGGTCGGTCTGCTCGGCGACATCACCCTCACGTCATCGCTCAGTCCTTACCTGGACGCCACGGAGCCTTTGGTCCGCTGGGCGGCGGCCCTGCGCGTCTACGTGGGCCTTCCGGACGATGGCCAGGATGAGAGGACTGAACGCGTCTGGGATTGAACGGTGACGGCTGGTGAGTCTCAAACTCCGTGCCGTATCCGACTCTGATCCGACATCAGCTCTGAGATTCCGGCACCATGACGAAGTCCAGCTTGTCCCGCACCCCGGTGTCCACGACCAGGCCTCGCCGATCTTCCGGGTAGCGACCGGACTGCCGGACCGGCTGGCTGGGGCCTGTTGCCGCAGCTGTCACAGACAGACCGGGATCCAGGCCGTGACGATGCAGTTGGCGATACTCCCGTCCCCGCCGGCGGCGGGTGCCTTTGAGATGACGTGCGGGGTGAGTGACGCGGGGGCAGCGGACGCGGTCGTCGCCGACTCTGTTGCAAGAGCAAAGACCAAGGCAGCACCAACGGTGAGCGTTCGCAGAATGACTTTCTTCGACCAGTCCATCTGTGTGTTCATACGGATACCGTGCACGCCGCTTCGCCGCACTGTCGCCCTGGGCGCAGCTCACGTGGCAGCCGCCGACAAGCGCATCAACCATCCCGTGACCAGCGACGAGTCCCATCCTGAGTCCCGTCATGACTCATGCGAAGTTCACCCGAAGGGGTTTCTCCAGCTTCGGATCGTTGGGCTACGCCCCTGCGGCCACGGTGGTCGGGGATCCGGTGGAGGTCCGTCGCCGACCGCCGCGTTGCAGCTTGGGCAGGTCGCACGTCGGACCAGGCTCGGACAGGCTTCGGGTCTTCGACGGAGTGGAACTGGGGGTGCCGGTGCCCGCGTGAGAGGGTGGCGGACTCGGTCGCCTGCAATGGGACCGGTGTGCACTGGTGTTCGTCCATTGCGGCGAGCGGTGATGTCGTGAGCACGGCGGCCGCCACGTGTCTGGACCGCATCCTCGACGTTGGGTAGCGCGTCGAGCCGCCGACAGGGATCAGGTCGTCGAGGACGTCGACGACGAACTGGGACGCGGGGCATCGCTTCGAACTCCTCTCATAAGTCGTTGTTCACCCCCGCGTGCGTTTCAGGTGACGGATGCTCAGCGATGGCTGGGGCGCCGGTCAGTCGACGCCCTCGATGATGCGGAAGTCGCGCTCGAAGCCGTCGGGGAGGGCCACCAGCGCTTTCTGGTAGGCCTCGCTCGTGTATGCCGCGACGGCCTGTTCAAAGCTGTCGAACTCGATCAGAACGACGCGTTGCGTGATTCCAGCCTCGTGCGCGACGACTCGACCCCCACGGGACAGGGTGCGCCCGCCCGCAGCCCGGACAGCCGGACCGGCCAGCTCGAAGTAGGCAGTCAGGCTCTCAGGGGCGGAGGTGGCGGGGTAGACACTGGCCCAGTAGCCCTTAGCCATGGAAACCTCCTGTGTTCGGCCGGACAGGTCCGACTTCGAATTGACCTCAGATCGATCGATCCCGGCGATGGGTAATGCGGTCGGTTGGATCGTCATATGCGCAGGCTAGGGCTTGATACGTGGCCGAGGGAAAGACCGGTTCGACATAGACTCAGAACGCATCGTTATCAATCGACGGGGAGGGCATGTGGCGCCGGATACGGTGAGCCTGCGGTACTTCCTGGTGCTGGCGCAGGAGTTGAACTTCACCCGCGCGGCCGCACGGATCGGTATCGCACAGCCCGCACTCAGCGCCCGGATGCGCCGATTGGAGGCGGAACTCGGTACGGCTCTGCTGGTGCGCAACACTCGTAGCGTCGTATTGACCACGGCCGGTGCGGCTTTGGCGGAGTCCGCGCCGTCCGCTCTGGCGGCGCTGGACCGGGCATGGGACACCGCCAGGAGCGCGGCGGCCGGTGAACTGGGCACGCTGCGCATCGGATACAGCCTCAGTGCCGGGGCCGAGACGGCACCGGCCCTGGTGGACAGGCTGATTCGCGGCAACAGCGGACTCGAGGTCGGCGCGGTCCCGATGGCGACACCGGAGATCTCTCCCGCGGTCGCCGACGGCCGCATCGATGCCGGGATCACCCGCGGTGAACAACCGGGCCGTGGCGTGCGCCGGTTCCTGCTGCGGCGTGCGCGCATCGGGGTCCAGCTGGCGCAGCATCATCCGCTGGCCGAACACCCGGAGATCGAGATCGCCGACGCGGCCGCGTATCCGCTGCGCCTCGCGGACCGTGCGGCCAACCCCGTGATCCACGATCAGCTGTCCGCACTGTTCCGAGACACCCGACCAAACTCTCGATTCCACACGCCCGCAGTCTCTTTCGACATGTCTCAGCGCGACCTGCGCGACGGGGTCACCCTCGCCCCGGCCGGAGAAGCCGCGGCCACGGCACAACCGGCCGGCCTCACCTGGCGACCGCTACGGGGCGCGCCCAGCCTGACGTTCCACCTGGTCCTCCCACGCCAGCAGTCGCCACTACACCGCCGCATCCGTGCCGTCGCCAAAACCCTGGCGCACGAACTGCACTGGCTGCCGGACTGACGCCCAGGAAGCCAGGCGAGACGGACGCCTGCCGTGGCGAGGCCGAGGACCGGGGGTGGAATCGGCGATCCACACGTTGCCGGACCAGAAGGCCGTGTCCGCGGCCAGGCCGTATCACCCGTTTGGCCAGCGGCAGAGCCGCCCGCAACCGCTTGTTGCAGCCTGGGCGTTGTGGCAGGTAGGAGATCGTCGAACCGAGGTGCGTGTGAGCGAACCTCAGCCGGCGGGCCTCGGAGCGGAAGCCCAGGATGGACTGAGCCACCGCCAGGCAGACGGGTTCGGAGTTGCTGACCCGGGCCGTCGGCCAATGCCCCGGGTTCCTTCGATCTCGTCGTCGATCTTCACATGGAGCGCGGTCAAGAGGGTGTTCAGGTCGGTCGTCATGAACTGATCTTGGACATCCTCGTTGCGTCAGCGAGCGGCGAGTGGTCGGTCGCGTCAGCAGCTCCTTCGCTGCGGAAGCGGGCTCACTCATGGCGTTGGGCGTCAGGACGTGGGGCGGGTAGGGGAGTGGGATGTGATGCAGTTCACGGGGGAAGGGTGACAGGGTGTTGTCGCAGGCACCTGCGACTGTCGGCGCATGACGATCACAGATGAGGACTGCCTCGCCGAGACCCTGGCATTCAACGCCCAGTTCGAGGCTACTGCCGCGAGCCGTCCACCTCGTGGGCAAGCGCCGAATGCAGACGTGCTGGCACTTCTGCGGCGCAACCGGCTCGGTGGCGACACGCCACCAGTGCGACTGCCGCAGGGCCAGGATCGCGTCGTCGCGGGCAGGGTGAAGGTCCGGGCGTTCGTGCCGGAGCACGTCGACGGCGTGTACTTGCACATACACGGCGGCGGCTGGGCGTTCGGCTCCGCTGACGGGCAGGACGAGAAGCTGTGGCGACTTGCCGTGGAAGCCCGGCTGGCGGTAATGAGCGTGGACTACCGCCTGGCGCCGGAGCACCCGTTCCCCGCCGGACCCGACGACTGCGAAGCGGCTGCCCGGTGGCTGGTGGACCACGCCGAGGCCGAGTTCGGTACAGGGCGGCTGCTGATCGGCGGCGAGTCGGCCGGTGCCCACCTGAGCGTCCTGACCCTGCTGCGGCTTCGCGACCGGCACGGCATCACCGGCACGTTCCGCGCGGCCAACCTGGCCTTCGGACCGTACGACCTGTCGATGACACCGAGCCACCGGCTGTTCGGCTCACGGCGGTTGCTGAGCAACTCCGACTCGTTGCGGGGAAGCTACGAGCTCTTCACGCCGGGAATGGGTCCGGAGGAGCGCCGCGCCCCGGAGGTCTCGCCGCTGTACGCCGATCTGACCGGCCTGCCGTCCGCCCGGATCGTCGTCGGCGCTCAAGATCCGCTGCTGGACGACTCTCTCTTCCTGGCCCAGCGGTGGCAGGCGGCAGGGGCGCCCGTGCACCTTGGCGTCGTCGCGGGCGCGATGCACGGCTTCACCCTGTTCCCGCTGACCATCACCGCACGCGAACAGCAGCGGGAGCGGGACTTCCTGGCAGGCGTGTGACGGTAGCGTCCGCCCCATGAACCGCACTCCTCGGCTCTACGCTCTGGTGGAAGAGTTGCGCGCGGCTGCGCCGCGATCGTTGACGGTCGCCGCGCTCGCCGCGCGGTTCGAGGTGAGCACGCGCACGGTGCAGCGCGATCTCCAGGCGCTGATGGAGGCGGGTGTCCCGGTGCGCGCCACAACCGGGCGGGGCGGCGGCTGGTCGATCGACCCGGCGATGACCCTCCCGCCGATCCGCTTCACCGCTGAAGAGGCCGCGGCGCTGGTCGCCGCGCTCGCCGCCGCCGACGCCTCCGCGCCCTACGCCGGCGCGGTCCGTACGGCGTCCCAGAAGATTGCGGCCTCGATGACCGGCCCCGCCTCGACGGCGGCCCAGCACCTCGCCGGCCGGATCGTCGCGATGCCGACGCGGACCGTGGAGTCGGTCCGGACCGCGGTGGAGAAGGCTCTCACCGACAGCACAGTGCTGCGACTGTCCTACGTCGACGCGGCCGGGCAGAAGAGCGACCGCGCCGTTGAACCGGCTGGACTGCTCACCGCCGATGGCAAGTGGTACCTCATCGCCTGGTGCCGCACGCGGCAGGCCGGTCGAGGCTTCCGACTGGACCGAATCACTGCGGCGGCTCCGACCGGTGAGCAGGCGCGACCCCACAACCTGGCCGACCTACTGCTCGGCTCGGCCGCCGCCAGCGCGGGGCAGCCCACCGCGCTGGCTTCACTCATACCCCCGCCGTGACGATCGGAACTACTTGTCTGGATAACCACGGCTACCGGTCGCGGCTCCGCCATACCCGGAGGCGCGGGGGCGGGACACTCGGTCTCGCCGAGACCGTCGCGATCCTTGAACGCTCAGAAGACGAGGCCTTGCGCATCCGCATGATCAAGACGGCGGATCGAGCCTGGAGTTCATGCTCTTCTTCCACGCCACAGCTACGACGGTGCCGGCCTGCGCCCGCGGCGGGCGCGTCCAACCCGAGAGGGACTGAGGGCAAGCCGAACGCTCACCCGGCCACCTCGACCTCTCGCCGGCCGGCTGAAGCGCGCACGTGCTGACACGACAGTTGGCCTGCCGAGCCGTACCCAGGTCTCTCGGTACATCACGCACACCGGCCAACTGAAGGGGGACAATGGCCAAGTAGGTGCTCAGTCACAACCGTTGGTCCGGGGGGCGCTCGCGTATCCGCGAGGGGATGGTCATGCAGGCGATGTTCGGTTCAACGGGGTCCCGTCGCCTCCGTTACGGCAATGGGGCCGGCCGGTCACGGTCACACTCCTGTGAGTCCGAGGCGGTGGGCCAGGTCGTCACGGTGGCGAGCAGCAGTCAAGAGTTGTGGGTGAGGTGAGTTCAGCTCTCACTGCGGCGGTTGAGGCCGGTCCTGGCAGTGTTGCGGATCCGTTTGGTGCGGCCGGCTTCGGCGAGGATCTCGACGGCCTCGATGTTCGTCCCGGCGGCGGTCATGAGCTGGAGCCAGTTGGATGACGCGAGCAGGTCGTCCGGTTGCCAGGGCAGCTTGAGCGTGATGGCGCGAAAGAGTGACCACTCCCGCAGGCGCTGAGCCAGGAAGGGATGGTCGATCGTGGCCTGAGTCATCGCCTGCGCCCACCCCTCGTAGGCCGGGCCGGGGTAGAAGTCGGCGGCTCGACGGTCCAGGTGCCGCAGCACGGCGGACCGGGCCATCGTCTGGTCCGGATCGGTGAGCACGCGGCTGACCAGGTCGACCTCGTCCGGGGTCGCAACGTGTGCCAGCTTGTCGAGATAGGCCACGAAGCGGGCGTGCTCGTCGGGGTTCTGCAGGATGTCGTGGACGTTCATGCGGCCTGCTCCTCGTGCTCGACCAGGACGCCGTTCTCGAATCGTGCGCCGGCGCGGACCAGGGACACCAGGTGGTCAACCGTGGAGATGGTCGACTCGATGGGGTTGGTGGCCCGCAGGTGAATCCAGTGCTCGGCAGGGAAATCGTGGAACGCGAGCAGTTCGTCACGGTCCTCGGTGATCTTCGCGACGGCCTTCGGGAACCTTGCCCCGTAGGTCTTCGCGACCGCCTCGATCGCCTTTTCGGTGTGGGCGCGGCCCTCGGCGTTGCAGATCTCCCGCATCGCCTTCGTCGCGCAGGACTGCGCGGACTGGGGCAGGCCGTTAGCGACGTTGCGGGCTTTGTGAACCCGGCACCTTTGCGCCCTGGCTGCCGGGAACACCTCGGCGAGCGCCCGCCACAGGCCCATGGCGCCGTCGCCGATGACCAGTTCGGGGTCGCGCATGCCGCGTCGGTGGCCGTCGCGCCACAGCTCGGCCCACGACTCGGTGGACTCGCGCAGGCCCTCGGCCAGGGCGATCATCTCCTTCGTGCCG
Source organism: Streptomyces sp. NPDC001157 (assembly GCF_053598255.1). Taxonomy (NCBI): domain Bacteria; kingdom Bacillati; phylum Actinomycetota; class Actinomycetes; order Kitasatosporales; family Streptomycetaceae; genus Streptomyces; species Streptomyces sp. NPDC001157. Next base: position 36,880 of record NZ_JBSFJW010000017.1, on the reverse strand, counting down.
TCCCGCCGGACCCCGAGCAGGAGCACGACGTATGAGCGGGCCCGGCCGAGCCGCACCTTCGGGTGCACCCCGTCCGCCCGCACGTACTCGACGTCGCGGTCGGACGGGTCACGGTTGGGGAAGGCGGAGTGCTCGTCGCTCCGCTGCCGCATCAGCCGTGTCACGGTCGCGGCCGACAGGCCGGCCGCGCCGCCGAGGAACTGTTCCAGCGCCGGGGACGAAGTCACCGGAGGACAGGCCGTGCAGGAAGAGCAGCGGCAGCAATGCGCAGATCTTCGGGGACTTGTGGCACCACGACGGAAGGATCTTCGAGGAGAACCGCTTGCGCTCGCCGGTCTCGTCGTCGACGCGGCGGTCGTTTACCCGCGGAGTCTTGACCTCGACCGGTGCGGCGGCGGTTACCACGGTCCTCGCCTTGTGGTGGCCGTCGCGGACCACGAGACGTCGGTCATGCTCGTCGGTCTCGGGCGCCAACTCGGCTATGTACTGGTCGACTTCCGCTTCCAGCGCGGCGGCCGGCATCCGCCGGGCGCCTTGCCGCACGATCTCGTCGATCATGGAGCCGGACGGGGCGGAGCCGTCGTCGGCGACTACGCTGAGCACGGGCATCCCTTCCCGACCCACGCTGCGACGCGGGCCCACTCGGAGACCTTACGGATCATTCGGGAAGGTACGCCCTCGCATGCCATCCCGGAACCGATCCACAACTACGGCAACCGTTGACAGGTCTGGTCCGTCATCGGCCCGCACCCGGGAGTCTGCGTGCGCCACGCGACCCCGGAGCAGAAGGGTGCCGCACAACGGCGCGCTCGACACTCCCGTGCCGCTCGCCACCGCTGACCTTGCCGCCGCGTTTCCCGGGGTGTCCAAACAACGCAGCGGGTGAGCTGTGCTGTTGGAACGGTTGAACAAGTGCTGTCCGCTCTCGGGTTCTGGCTCAAGTTCCGTGACCTGCGCACGCTGAGTCACGGTTGGTGGTCGTGTTGGTCTCCTGAAAGTTCGCCCGAAAATGATCAGTGGTGACTTCGAGTACCTGACAGTTCGGCACCGTGGAAGAACTGGTCCTCCGGCTGGAGGAGTTGCTGTTCCCGTCGATCGCGGACGTGTCGGTGGTGTCGGTGGACGTGAGCAACGAGACGATACGAGTCGAGGCCCGCAGCACAACGAGCGGTTCGGCGTGTTCGGGCTGCGGGAACTGGTCGATCCGGGTTCATAGCTCCTACCTGCGGTTTTCCACGGATGTTCCCAGCGCGGGGCGCCGGGTGGTGCTCTGTCTGCGAGTCCGCCGCTTCGCCTGCCCAGTCGCTTCGTGCGGGCGACGGACGAGAGCGCTCCACCATCAGTCCGGCGGCCTGTGCAGGTTTGACGATGGCCGGGCGTAACTCGTCGCGGCTCATGGGCCCGACAAGGACGGTGCCGTCCTGCAACACAGCAGTCAGAGCGGAGTGTTCGGCACAGCGCCCGAGGAAGTCCGCGCGTACGGAGATGACAACGCGCAATCTGTTCCCGGGATCAGTGGCGCTCAGGAGACGATCGATGAACTGGTCGCGCTCGTCCGGGTCGTGGCAGAGGGTGTAAAGCTCTTCGAACTGGTCCACGATCAGCCAGGTGTCCCCGTCGCCGTCCTTCGGGGCCAGCCGCTGCTCATGGGTGCGCAGGGGGTGCTCGCCGGGAGTGAGGACGCGTAGCGCGGCCGGCTGGGGGCCGGCCGGGTCCGAGGCACGCAGGCAGGGGATGAGGCCGGCGCGCAGGAGAGAGGACTTGCGCTGCCGGATGGACCGAACACGGCGGTGAACCGTCGGGAACGGGTCAGATCGGCCAGGCGGTCGGTGAGCTCGTCGCGGCCGAAGAACAGATCGGCGTCGCCCGGCTCGAAGCGGGCCAGACCCCGGTACGGAGGCTCGGCATCCTCATCCTCGGCCCGGGGCTCCGCCGCTGCTTCAGCGGCCGCCTGCCGCCAACGCTCCTCCCACTCCTGCGGATCACCGCCGCACGCCTTCACATAGGCCAGCGCTACGGGCAGGGTCGGCAGCCGCTCACCACCAGCAGCCTGCGACAGGGTGCTCGTCCCCTGACCCGTGCGCTGCGCCATCACTCGGTAGGTCGGACTCCCGGCCTCCGCCCGGAGTTTGCGCAACTCGGCCGCGAACCGCGCCACCGGCCCGGTGCTGGGATCCAGTGGACTCTCCGGACGTCCCGCCATCGACAGCTCACCCCTCCAGCTGCCCGCTTCCCCCGTGGACGCGGCGTTGAGGCCGGACAAGGTACGGATCTCGTGGCAGGAGCGCAATCCGAAGGCGTCTCCTTTGGCCACCGCCGCAACGCCACGGCCGTGACCTGCGGCAGGTGCATTGAAGCCTCCGCACCCCAGGAGCAACCCTTCACACACCAGAACCGCCCCCGCATGCGAAGGCGCTTCTGAGTAACTCTCCCGGTTGGTCCCACTGCTCACTCCCGCGTGGTGATCACCGCGGGATCGTCGCGCGCGCCTCGCGAGCCGGCGTCTCGGCCGGTTCCGGAACGGTCCGCCGCACGGAGAGCAGCGATACGCACGCGATCAGCGCAGACAGGGCTGGAACGACCACCGGTCCTCCCGCCGACAGGGCGACGCCGCCGACGGCACCGCCGACGGCGACTCCCAGGAACTGCACGGAGAAGTGCACCCCCAGCGCCAGGGACCGCTGCCCGGGCGCCAGGGCGGCGATCCGTGTCTGCTGGGAGACCCCGCCGCAGCACCAGGCGGCACCCAGGCAGAACAGCACCGGAAACGCGGCGATCGCCGCGGTGGTGCGGGGATGTCAGGCGGTGCCGACGGCAATGGCTGCGAGGAGCAGCGCCATCAGCGAGAGAGCCACGCGCAGCACCCGTGCCACGGGCACCTTGACCAGGATCCTGCCGATCGTGCGCCCGGCCAGCAACGCACCCGCACCGAAGACGATCATCAGCGCCGCGACACCCTGGCTTCCCATCCCGGTCGCCCGCTCGACGATCGGCGCAAGATACGTGTAGGTGCAGTACGCGGTGAGGAAGACCCCGAAGGTGGTCAGCAGACTCCACCGGACGGCCGGGTCGCGCAGCAGTTCGGCCCGGCCGGTGCCCACGGGAGCCACCGGCACCGTCGGCAGCAAAGCCGCCAGCATCAACGCAGTGACCAGCGCCAGGACCGTGACGAACAGGAACGTACCCCGCCAGCCGAACAGTCCGCCGATCAAGGTGCCGAGCGGCGCGCCCAGAGTGAGCGCCAGCGCGTTGCCGCTGGCGGTTACCGCGATCGCGTTGGGCATGTCGTGCGGACGGCACAGCGCCGCCGCGGCGGCGGCCGGCGCGGCCAGCAGGGCCGCGCTCGCCGCGGCCAGCACGCGCGCCGCGGCGAGCACGACATAGTCGAGTGCGCACGCCGCGAGGGCGTTGCTGAGCGCGAAAACCAGCATGGCCCCGATCAGCACCGACTTCGGCGGCACTCTGCGGAAAGCGCCGATCAGCGGCGGCCCGCCCAGGGCGTAGACCAGCGCGAAGACCGTGACCAGTTGCCCGCACACCGACACGGACACATGCATGGAGTGCGCGACCTCCGGCAGCACGCCGGCGATGACATACCCCTCAGTGCCGACGGTGAAAGTGGCCAGGGCCAGCACGTATACCCGGGGGTTCATGCCGGTTCCGGCGCGGTGGGAACCGCTGCGGCAAGGCGCCGGCGCGCGAGGTCGTCGGCGGCCTGCGCGGTCGTGATCTTCGTGCGCGCGGCCGTTTCGAACAGGCCGGTCAGCGTGTGGGCGATGGACTCGATGCGCTTGACCGCTTCCTCCGGTTCGTCGCCCAGGACTTCGCGAGAGACCGCGTTGACCACACCGCCGGCGTTGGCGATGTAGTCGGGGGCCCAGAGGATCTCGCGCTCCCGCAACAGCTCCGCCACGCCGGGATCGGCCAGTTGGTTGTTGGCCGCGCCCGCCACCGCGCCGCAGCGCAGCCGTGCCACCAGATCCCGGGTCAGCAGGCCGCCGAGCGCGGAGGGGACGAGCACGTCCACCTCGGCGGTGGCCGCCGCGTCGGGTGCGGCGAACACCGCGCCCAGTTCCGCGCCGAGGGAGCGCTTCGCCGGGTCGACGTCGCTCAGGATCAGGCCGGCTCCGGCGGCCGCCAACTGCCGGGCTATCTGCTCCCCGACGTGTCCGAGACCGATCACCGCGAATCTCCTGCCTTCCAAGTCCGGCGAGCCGAACAGCTCCAGGCAGGTCGAGCGCAGCGCGGCGACGACGCCCCGGGCCGTGAACGGCGAGGGGTCACCACTTCCGCCGGCGGCCTGCGGCCGGCAGAACACGTGCTCGGTCCGTTCGCCGATGACCGCCATGTCATCCGGTCCGGTCCCCGCGTCGGGACCGGTCACGTACGCGCCGCCGAACTCCACCACGATGTCGCCGACATCGTGCAGCGCCGCGCGGCGCTCGTCCGCGGTGAGGCTCCGCCCGGTGGGAAGGACCACGACCGTCTTCCCGCCGCCGTTCGGCAGTCCGGCGGCAGCGCACTTACGGGTCATGCCCTCGGACAGGCGCAGCGCGTCGCGCAGGCCGTCCTCCCAGCTGTCGTACGCCCACATCCGGCAGCCGCCGACCGCACGGCCGAGAGCAGTGGAGTGCACTGCGACGACGATCGGCCGGCGGCTTCGCCGCCCGCGTCGCACCACGACCGATTCATGACTGAACTCCATCGGAGTCTCCACGCGTCCTCCCGTGCACCCAGGTGTTTTCGACCCATCGCTGGGGACCAGGCCCCGGCGGCGTCCCCTGTCCAGCCTGCTGACGACCGGTCCGCGGGACCAGAACCGAATCCGAGAACTTCCCCGCACCGTTTTTGCGAAGTCCACAAAAGTGCAGCGTGCGCGTTCTTGATCTCCTATCGTCGAGGCGTGGTCGCAGCGCCGCTGCAACGCAATCGCGAGAGGGAGCACGACGAAATCCACATATCGGGAGGGGCCATGGTGGAGCCCGTGACCGAAGGGACCGGGGCGCGGGGCGACACCGCCGCGGCGTGGCAGCCCGTCGTCGAACTCTGCGCATCACTCGCCGCAGAACTGCCCACGGTGATCCCGAGGATCGTCGACCGCATACGGCTCGAGATCCCGAGCTATCAGATCGTGGACCGCGAGCAGCAGGAACGCGACGTCACCCGTCACTACCAGGGACTGCTGACCGGCGTGGCCGCACGCCGCTCGCCCACCCGCGAAGAGGTCGAGGCCGCACATGCTCTCGGAGTCGAACGCGCCGCCACCGGCCTGCCGCTGCATGCCCTCATCGAGGCCTACCACGTCGGCTACCGCGAGATGTGGAACGTGCTGCTCGCGCGTGCTCAGTCGCACGACACCCGGGCCGGCGCCCAACTCCTTTCGATCGTCGGGATGGTCTGGACGTGGGTGCAGGCTTCCAGCAGCGCGGCCGCCGAGGCGTACGGCGTTGCCGTCCGCGCTGCCGATGCCACGCTCCTGAGGCTGACCCACCAGTTCCTCGACGGACTTGCCACCGCCGCGCCCGCCGGCGTCGACCTCGAACAACTGGCTGCCGCCCTCACCTTCGACCCTGCCGGCGGGTTCCAGGCGCTGTGCTCACCGGCCGAGGCCTGGACCGACGAGCGCATGATGGATCTGCGGCACCGCCGGTGGCCGGGCACGCTGCGCTGCGCGACCCGCGGCAACCTCATGATCGCCCTGGTCCAGGACATCTCGCCGCAGGCCGTGGTCGAAGCGGCCCAGCGGCAGAACCCTGACGCGAGCTTCGGCATCGGCCTGCCGCGGACCGGGCTCCCCGGCGCCGCGATGAGCATGGCGGACGCGAGAGCGGCGCTGCCCCTGACGGATCCGGGACAGGTGAAATCCTTCGCAGACCACTGGCTGCTCGCCACCTTGGCGCCCACGGCGCAACGCTTCGCGGTGCTGCTCGAACCGCGCCGAGAGGCCGCGCAACAACACCCCGACCTGGCAGAGACCGTGCTCAGTTTCGCCGAGCACGGCTTCTCGCTCACCGCGACAGCCCGCGTCCTGCACGTGCATCCGAACACTGTGAAGTACCGCCTTCAGCGCTGGCAGCAACTCACCGACTGGGACGTACGCACCTGGCACGGACTGTCGTCCACCATGATCGCGCTCGGCCTGCCGACACTCTGAAACTCTCATCCGGCCAGGGCCGCAACTCGGTGACATTGCCCTTGCCGGAAACCTCGTCCGCGCAAGTCACGCGGCATGTTTCGTACTCGTGGAGGATCCGCCGAGGCGGTCGCGTCGTCGTATGCCGAGGTGGGCGACGGCGTCCGGGTCGGTGGTCGGTGTGGGGAGCGGTTGCAGCGGGCGGGTGTTGGTGATGCCCTGATGCGGCCTATGGGAGTTGTAGAAATCCTCGTCACGCCGTAGCACTTCTCTGTTCCCGTTGACGCAGGTGGGATGGGGACGCGCTCGGTCCGGTAGATCGCCACCAGCGGATGGAGCTGGAAGTTTCAGGTCAGCACACGGGAGGTGGCAGCCCTCGTGGTGGGTGACCCTGAGCTGTGGTGATGAGCTGAGTCCCGTAGCACCGGCGCTTGTTTCAGGTGTGCCAGCCGTGCTTTGCGACTTGGACAAAGCCGCGTACCAGTGGGCTGCTTGCTGCCCGTGGCCAGGCCACGACGAGATCACTGGGCGGGCGATCAGCCAGCGGGACGACAACCAGACCGGCGGGCAGCGGCTGATCGATGGGAGCGAGAGCCGATGTGCCGTTCCACAGGACCCCTTGCAGGCACTCCTGGATCGTTCGCATGACCGGCGACGCGTCGTTGTCTCCGTTGCCGGTCCAGTACGCCGTCCACACCGGATCGGCGCCCTCCGGCAGCCGGACCCACCGGCGGTCGGCGAGGTCTCCCGACGAGACCGAGGCGTAACCGGCGAACGGGTCATCGTCACGCATGACTACACCGACAGGTACCGAGCGCAGGACGTGCATGCTGATGCCGGTGTCGTCGAAGGGAGTTCGGGTGATGGCCACGTCTACCAGCCCTGCGCGGAGTCCGGCTGTGGGGTCGCCGAGGTCGGATTCGTGGATGCTGACGTGGACGTGTGGATAGCGGGCCCGGAAGAGCGGGACCAGTCGGCCGCCGACCTGTTCGGCCGCGTCCGCCAGTGTCCCGACGGCGAGGGGTGCCGTCCCCGCTGCGGCGGCCACTCGCCTGCGGATCCGATCGGCTCGCCCCAGCAACGCCCCCGTTTCGTCGTACAGGACCTTGCCAGCGGGCGTGACGGTGACGCCCTTGGGCGTGCGTTCGAACAGGAGGGCGCCGAGTTCGTCCTCAAGCTGCCGGATCGCGCGGCTCAGTGGCGGCTGCGTCATGTGCAGGCGGTTCGCGGCCCGGCCGATGTGGCCCTCCTCGGCGACGGCGACGAAATACCGGAGCGAGCGAAGGTCCACCTCAAACACGATACCCGTGCGGTATCGGGCGTTCCCAACGGGTCTTGGACAGCAGACAGACCGACGGCCAACGATGGAAGCAGCAGAGCCGACGAGGAGGAGTATTCATGGCCACCACCCCTGCCCTCACGGTCGGATGCTTCCCGTACGACACCACGCGGGCCCTGCTCGACGGAACCGTAAGCACCGACTGCATCGACGTCACAATGAAGACCGGAGCCACCCTGCCGGAACTCTTCGACCGGCTGATCCGCGGAAACGAGTTCGACGTCGCCGAGCTCGGTCTCACGTTCTACCTTCGGTTGCTGGAGACAGGACTGCCGTACGTAGCGTTGCCGATCTTCCCGAACCGCGTGTTCCGCCACTCGTGCATCTTCGTCAACATCCACAGCGGCATCAGGGAACCGAGCGATCTCGCCGGCAGGACCATCGGCGAGTTCGGCGTCTACGGGCAGGACTCCGGTGTGTGGGCCAAAGGGATCCTGATGGACGAGTACGGATTCAAACCCGAGGAGAGCCTATGGGTGATCGGCGGCCTCGAACACCCCTCGCCCCCCTTCGACTTCATCCCGCATCCGCACCCGGCCGAAGTCGACGTGCGCGTCGCACCCGAGGGAAAGACTCTGAGCGCGATGCTCGACGCAGGTGAGATCGACGCGCTGTTCTCGGCGAACGTCCCCCAGTGCATGCTCGACGGATCGGCAAACGTCACCCGGCTGTTTCCCGACTTCGAGCCACTGGAACGCGACTACTACCGGCGAACCAAGATCTTCCCGATAATGCACACCATCGTCATCCGGCGGGAACTGCTAGAGGACCATCCCGGACTCGCACACGGCGTCTTCCGTGCCTTTTCCCAGGCGAAGAACGCCGCTGCCGCACGCTACCGCCAAAACCGCAGGCTCTATCAGGTCCAGACCATGATTCCGTGGATGAACGCCCTGGTGGATCGCAACGATGAAGAGTTCCCCGAGGACTGGTGGCCCTACGGCATTGCGGCCAACCGCGCCGCCCTCGACACCTGCCTGCGCTATCACCACCAGCAGGGCCTGACCAGCCGGCAATGGCGGATCGAAGACGTCTTCGCCGCCGAATCGCTCGACACCTGACCGCCCGCCTTCACGAGCAGCGATCTTCACAGAGTGGGGCCGATTCCAGCCGCCACGGTGGTTCCAAATGACCGCCGTCACAGCCAGCCTGAACGAATGCCGGGAGATCGGCCCGTGGGCAGGTTCTCGTGCTTCTTCGAGGTCAAGGACGTGTTCCGCCGCAAGGTGCGGTGGGTGACCCCGGAGGAGGTCGCGCGGATGATCGGCCGGATGAGGCCGCAGCCCTCAGAGTGACCGAGGGTCAGCCGCCTCGGCCTACGGCATCGGTAGGGCGGTGCAGGTCGGGTCTTCGAGGCACTTCCGAGCCTCCTGCTGGTTTTCCTTGTTCCGTTTCTGCGAGCCGTTGAACTGGGCGCTTGTCTGGTCGTCGGCGGAGAGTCCGTCGCACGCTGCCGGGATCTTGGAGGCCGTCAAACCGAGTGAAGTCGCTCTCGTCGGGTGCGTCCTGTCGCTGGTGTGGCACTTGCTTCCCATGGAGTGGATGCGTAGTTCGGCCCGGAGCGTCCGGTGGCGGGTGGGGGTCGGCGTACGAGCGGTGCGGCGGGCGGGGGCCGGCCCGGGGCCCGAGCGGGATGTGGTGGTGCAGGCGGGCAAGGCGGCGCTGGCCGCCTGGGCGGCGTGGGCGGTCGTGGGATGGTGGCTCCAGGCGCCGATGGCCTTCGTGGCGCCGTGGGTCGCCGTGGTGCTGGTGGAGTCGACGGTGTACAGGTCGGTGGCGCACGGGCTGCAGCAACTCGCGTCGATCGCGGTGGGTACGACGGTCGCAACCCTGGTGGCGCTACTGGTGGACAACACGATGGTCACGATGGCCCTCGTCCTCCCGGCGGTGTTGCTTCTGGGGCAGTGGCAGCGCCTGGGGAGCCAGGGCATCTACGCGGCGACCGGTGCGCTCTTCGTGCTGACCGGCGGCGAGGTCACCGTCGTCTCGGGGGCCGCCCGCATCGCGGAGGCGGTCTTCGGCGCGGTGGTCGGAGTGGTGATCAACGCGCTGATCCGGCCTCCGGTGTACTTGCGCGACGCCCGCGCGGCGTTGGAGGACGCGGCCCGTGAGGCGCAGGAGCTCCTGGACGCGGTGGCCGACGGTCTGGCCACCGGGGGGTGGGACGGCCGCGCGGCCGGGGAATGGCACGAGCGCGCACTGCGTCTGGGCCGCCTGGTCGACCGGGCTGGTTCGGCGATCCGCTGGAGTCGAGAAAGCATGCGCGGCAATCCACGCGGCCGCCACGAGCGGTCCCCTTCCGCGCCCGGCCGGGCGTACGCCGATGCTCTGGCTGTCCTCGACTACGTCGCTGTCCACACGGCGGGCATGACCCGGACCGTACGGGAGATCGCCGGGGGGAGTGCGGTCCCGCCGACCGCCAGACTCACCCGCGCCTACGCGGACTTCCTGCGTCATGCGGCGGACGCCGTCCGGCTGTACGGTCAGTCCCGGTTCGCCCCGAGCCGTCGAGACGACTGCTGCGCGAGGCGGCTGCGCGAGGCAGTCGGGGAACTCCACCGCGCGCTCGACGAGTTCCGTCGGCGGCTGCCGGAAGCCGTGCCCGACGACCCCGACGCGCTGGTGACCTACGGAACGCTGCTGGGCCAGGCGCATCGCCTTGCCGATCAACTCGCCCAGGACTGAGCTGTCGCCCGCAGTACGGTGAAGGTCGCTTTCTGCGCTGCACCTGTGACCACGTCGTCGTGATCGACGGTGGCAGGCTCCTGCGCTCCAGCTCCACCACGGACTTCACGCAGACCACGACCACCCTCGCGATCGAGGTCACCGACGGCGACGAGCACCCGGACGGCACGCACGCGGTGCGTGAGACGCTGCACGCGCGCGGGGTGGGGCAGGAATCGAGCTGCCCACGGCTACCGCCCGTGAAGCTGATAACGCAGCGACCGCCGGCCGTCGCGCAGTGGGTCGCCGGTGCGGGGGTGGTCAGCGTTGCGGCTGCCCGTCAAGGCTGGCGGCCGGCTGCATGCTGCGGGTGACCAGTGCGTAGGTGGTCTCGGTGAGACGGACGTGGCCGTGGGCCGGCCTAAGCGTTGAGCAGTCGGGCGGCCTCGGAGAGGGGCACCCCGGCGTACTCGGCGATCATGCCCTTGGCGATCTCCAGGGTGGTCTTCGCCGCGATGACGCTTTGCACGCGCGTGATGACGTCGTCACCGCGGGTCGGCTCGGTCGACCCGTGCATCAGGACCGGTGTGGCGGAGTCGGCGAGGGCCTGCGCGAGGTGCAGGTCGTCCTCGGGCAGGTGTCCGGTGAGTCGGCGTAGCAGGGTGAGGGCGCTCAGCGTGCGGTCGTGGAGCCGCACCACTGGTGTGCGCACAGCGCCGGTCAGCCAGCCCCGCCCCGAGGCCTGGCCTACGCCGGGCAACTCCCGGCGCGGGGTGGACACCGAGCAGCTCAAGGCTCGGATCACCACTCTCGAACAGCGAATCGTCGACCCGGAGCTCACACTCCAGGACCAAGGCGACGAGCTCGCCGCAACCCGGGCGGCCGACCGTGAGCTCGTGGCCCCGCTCAACCCGCCCCCCGGGCTGAGCAGAGCCCGGGCCGGTCGCTCAATGGCCGGCGGCGGTGCGCTGTGTGCGGATCAGCGGGCGATCGAGATCGCGAAGGGCGCGAATCCGCTGGACCGAATCACGTGCGGGACGAACAGTATCGCGGCCTCCGTGGCGCGGGCGGTCTGGATCCCGCCGAGATCGGTGATCCACTCCTTGCGCCAGCCGAGGTTGATGAGCAGTTCACGCACGGTCTGCTTGGCCTGCGGGTCCTCGCCCGAGAGGTAGGCGTCGGGCGCCTGGGTGAGCGTGGCCGGCGCAGTCATCACCGGGAAGAGCATGGTGTTGAGTGTCTTGACGACGCGCGTTTCGGGGAGCGCTTCCTGGAGTTGCTCGGCGAGGCTTGAGCCGGGGTAGATCAGGTCGGCGGGCAGTCCGTCCGGTCCGTCGACGGTGGCGTTGGAGACGTCGACGAGGATCTTGTCGCGCAGTTCCTCGCGCAGGGCGACGAGCCGGTCCAGCGAGCCGGCTCCCGGGGTGGCGTTGATGACGATCTGGGCTGTCCGGGCAGCATCGGCGGCGGCGCCCGGTGCGCGGCCCGCCACGGTCACCTCATGCCCTGCCCGGGTGAGGGCTGTGGCCAGACTGCCGCCGACGCGGCCGTTTCCGAGAACTGCGATCGTGGTCATGATGATGGTCCTTCCGTGTGTGCAGGTTGTGGTGCCCCGTCAGCGCGAGAGCGTGGATACGGCCTCGTCGTGGACGCCGGGCGTGGCGGCCAGGAAGCTCTCGCTCTGCGGGGTCCAGGGGCGGCCCTCGGCGTCGGTGATCTGTCCACCGGCCTCGGTGACGAGCAGCGCCCCGGGAAGCAGGTCCGCGCGGGCGCCGGCGAACTGCCAGAAGGCGTCGATCCGGCCGGCGGCCACGTTCACCAGGTGAAGGGTCGCGGGCACGGAAGTGCGGACGACGAGCGCGTCGAAGAGCATCGCGGTGATCGAGGAGCCGACGCGCCGTACGACCTTCTCGTCCTCGTCCGGCCGGGCCTGACTGGTGGCCACGATGCTCAGGCCGAGGTCCGCAGTGGGGGAGACGTGCAGCGGCCGGCCGTCGAGGTGGGCGCCCGCGCCGGCGAGCGCGGTGTAGGTCTCGCCGGTCAACGGCAGGTGGACCGCGGTGAGCACCGGCTGGTTCTCACGCACGAGGGTGGCGGTCACCGCCCACTCCGGCAGGGCGTGCAGGTGGTTGACGTTGCCTTCGGCCGGATCCACGACCCACCATTCGCCGGGCGGCAGCGCCCCGCCGTCCAGCTCGTCCTCCACCCAGCCGGCGTCAGGGCGCAGGCGCGTGAGGCGGGGGCGCAGGATGTCGAGGGCCGTGTCGTCGTTGTCGGCGAGCGCACGCATCAGCTCGTCGCGGCTCTGGTAGCGGACCACCTCGCCGAAGCGCTCGCGCAGTGCCGAACCGGCGGCGCGCACGGCGATCGCGGTCTGGCCGAGCAGGTCGGCGTCGGAGGCGGCGACGTCAATGGTCTCAAGCATTTCGGACATGGCGAACTCCCTTTTGAGAAACGGGTGGTGGGGCCGTTCGGGCCGAACTGAGCGGTCTGTTCAGCGCTCTGGTCTCGAAGGTATAGAGCCCATTGATTAACTTCAAATGCATGTAAAGCACGGCTAGGATTACTCACATGCAATTGGATTTGAACCTGCTGGCCGCGCTCGACGCGCTGCTGGAGGAGGGCAGTGTGGCCGGGGCGGCCGCACGCATGCATGTCACCGCTCCCGCGATGAGCCGGAGCCTGGGCCGAATCCGGCACACGACCGGGGACCAGATCCTGGTGCGTACCGGCCGCACGATGACCCCGACGCCGTACGCGATCGCCGTCCGGGAACAGGTGCACCAGCTGCTGCACCAGGTCCACGGGGTGCTGGCACCGAGCCGTGAACTCGATCTGGCGATGTTGGAGCGCACCTTCACACTTCGCTGGCACGATTCCCTGGTCGCCTTGAGTGGTCCCACACTGCTCTCGGCCGTGCGTGAAGAGGCGCCGGGCGTGCGATTGCGCTTCGTCGCCGAATCGAGCATCGACACCCCCGAGTTGCGGCGCGGCGAGGTGGACCTTGAGGCGAACGCCAACCGCCCGAGCGCACCGGACATCCATGCCGAGAACGTGGGCGAGACCCGCCTCGTCATCGTCGTGAGGCAGGGCCACCCTCTCACCCGCGTCAGGACTGTCACCGCAAACCAGTACGCCGCCGCTGAGCACGTCACCGTCTCGCGACGTGGAAACCTCAGCAATGTCCTCGACGACGCTCTCGCGCGGCTCGGCCTCACCCGCCGGGTGGTGGCGACCGCGCCCACGGAAGCGGCCGCGCTGGAGTTCGCGCGCGGCTCCGATCTCGTGATCAGCGTCCCCGAGGCCACCACACGGTCAGCGGCCGCCGACCTCGGCCTGGTCGTGCTTCCCCTCCCTCTCGAACTGCCGTCGGCACCGATATACCTGTCATGGCATCAGCGCTACGACACCGACCGCGCCCACGCCTGGCTGCGCGGGCTGGCGCGAACCGCGCTGGCCGTGCGCGGAGCGTCGGCGTAGTCGGCGCCGTCCGGCCGCTTCACCTCTTCAATATCAGCAGTGGCTTGTCCGTGCGGGTGCTGGCCGTGGGGCGGCCAGACCGACGCCTGCGGCTCACTATCGCGGATCTGGGGCCCTGCTCACTCGGTCGGCTCCTGGCGACTAGCAGGTTGAGCAAGCCGGCGGGGGCATTGTCGCCGAAGATGAGCCGGCGGTTCCTGTCGGATTCGGCGGCGAGCGGGCGAACCGGGTGCTGCGGGAAAAAGCGCCTGCTCGTACTCCGCCAGGGCGGCTTCGATGTCGTTGGGATGGGCGGCGATGGCTTTGCCGAGTTCGGAGCCGTCGAACATGGCGAGGTTGGCGCTCTCCCCGGCGAACGGTGACATGAGGTGGGCGGCGTCGCCCAGCAGCGTCCCTCCGGGAACGCGGTCCACCGGTGGCCGATCGGCAGGGCGCTGATCGGGCGCGGGGCAAGGGGAGTTCTTTCATGCCGCCCATCCGGACCTTCTTCCGGTCGATATTTCGGACTTTGTTCGGTATCGCTGTGCTTGGACGGTGGGCAGCCAACGACGAGCCGTCAACGGTCTGCGAGGGCACTTTGGGGCGAGCCTCCGGTGATGTGATTTCTCGCGCCCCGGTTGCTCCGATATCCGTTGGTCCCTATGGGTTTCGACGGTCAGTTCATTCCAACCTGGCGGCGCAGTCAGTCCGTTGGGCGGCTCTGCAACGTGATGAAGTTGCATGCCAGATCTGTGGGGTGCGCCGATCGATGCGACCCCCGCGCCGCTCTCTCTGGGGGCCTTGCCCGGTGAGCCGGGGAGGGGCACGTTGCAGTGCCTGCGGCCTTGACGTCGAGGCGCACCGGAGCTGTGTGGGGGATCCTCGCGCCATCGCTTTTGCCCCGCGTCTCGTCGGCAGGTGGGGAGTGGCCCAGGTCAGTCGCCCGGTGGGAGTCGGGGCGATGCCTTTCCGTCTGGCGGCTGGTCTGGATATCCGACGGAATCGTCCATCATCCGGGAGTGTTCGAAGTCTGGTGCAGTACAGACGGCCGTGGCACCGGTGGCGGCCGAGATTTCAGGCGTGCGATCAGTGCCGCGCCCGCCGCTGCGGGTAACCGTGTCGTGGGTCTGACGCGTCCCGAACGGGAGTTGCCGGCCGTGCGCGACGACCTGGGTGAGGGCTCTATGTCTCTCACCGCCGATGCCACCGATGAGATGCTCGCCGAGCACGTCATCCGTGACCATGCCCCTTCGTTGCTGGTCCTCAACGCCGGCGCCGCCCCGCACATGGCGCCCGTGCACGAGCAGACCCATGCGCGTGGCGTCTGGGACGCCATTCGCGCTCAGTTGCCTGGCGAGTCGCCGACGGAGCCGGTGGAGGGGGCGTTCGCAGTGGCGACGATGGCCTGCAGTGCGGCTACGTGGCCTTGGAAGGCGGCTCGACCGTCGGTGGTCAGGCGGGCGCGTACGCGGCGTCTGACGGAGCGGTCGACGGTGACGTAGTCGGCCTGCTCCAGCGTCGACAGCTGTTTGGACAGTGCGGAGTCGGACAGGCCGAGTTGGTCGCGGATGTAGCCGAAGTCGGCCCAGTCGGCGGCCGCAAGCAGGGATACGATGGACAGCCGGGTGCTGGGATGGATCAGCTCGTCGAACCGCGGCGTGGTCATGATGCCGCGCCGGTCCGTACGGCGCGGCTGCGTGCCGCGGCCAGCAGCAGCGGCCCGCCCAGCACGAGCATGACCGCGGCCAGGACGGCCGCCCCGGTGACCGGGTGACGCGCGTCGTCGGCGTTCAGGATGAGCGCTGCGGCGATGGTGACGCCGACCAGGGCGACCAGACTGCCCAGCACCCAGACCGCCAGCCAAGGGCCGGCGATCTCAGCACGCACGCTCATCTGGCTGTTGCGGTGCCGTCCGTTGACCACCCGGGGCGCGATCGAGGAGTGCGCGGCCCCGAAGGCGAGGGTGACCAGGGTGGTCACCAGCGGATGATGCAGGTCGGCGATCACGCCGAGCCCGAGCCAGCCTGTGGCCAGGCCCGCCCAGTACCAGCGCGGCACGTCGATCTCGTCGATCACCCTGCGGCGGGATCGCTCCACGGTGTCCAGCGCGGCTCGTGCCTGCTCAGGTGTCAGCTCGTCCATGACGCCTCACTTTCCTGCCTGGAAAGTCCAGTGTTGGCTTTCCTTCCTGGAAAGTCAATGCTGTCGGCCGAGAGGCCAGGGATCGGGAGACCAGGGATGGGGTTCACGCGGTCCGACGACGCGTACGACCTGGCAGCCGGCGTCCGGAACGCCTTCCTCGATGAGTTCGTCTCCGGCGAGGAACTCCACGAGGCCAGCGGCGACTTCGGGGCGAGGGCCTCTACGGCATCGAGGGGCCGGTGGCGACCCTGCTCGACTGGCTCATCCGGCGTCATCCCCTCACCGCCCACCACCTCATCGGCGAGATCGTCGGTGGCGCTGAGCGCGCATGGCATTCCACCTGACCCGCAGGCCGAGGTCTGCCTCAGTTCATCGGTGCGCCAGCGCATGCACGGCGCGTTGGAGAGAAGTACAGACGAAAGTCCGTAATGCCGAGAGCAGTCAGGAGCATCTCGACCTGCTGACTCGCTGGGTGCTCAGGGCCGCCCACGCCGCGCGCCGGGAACTGCGGCGGAACCCTCCGAACCAGAGCCGGCGGCCGTGGGGCTGTCGGCGTCCTGGCGGGCAGACGCGGACGATGCTCGGCGATGGCCAGCCGGCCCAACCGCCGGCCGGGAAGGCCGCGCACGTGGCTTGCCGTCCTGGCGGATTGCGGTGGTGGGGTCACGCGTCGTCGACATCCCCTGAGAGTCCCCGCCCGTCGACATCCGCGACGATGACGACAGTCCCGCGTCCGGTGCGGCCGAAAATCGGCGTCGTCCGTTCCGATTTGCCTGATCTCCAAAGCCATTTCCAGCCGATCATTTGACCGGCGCATGACAGTGTGGCTGTGTGGTGTCACTCTTCTGCAGGAAGTTCACCATTCCTTGACACATTCACCACGCGGTGCACCCGCAGTGCCACCCCAGCCCCATCTCACCCCCCACCTCCTTCCACCCGCATGCCGTGCAGCCTCCAGACCGGCGTCCTCTGCCGCTCCGTGCCGCCCGCGGCCCCATGGGCCGTCATATCGAAGGAGAAACCGTTGCCTCTGCGAGACCGCACCCTTGCCCGGCGCAGACGCGCCACCGCCCTCGCTCTCAGTTCCCTGGGGTCTCTACTCGCCCTGACCCTTCCCGGCCACGCCACCGCCGCCCCTGCCGACCCGAGCCCCACGAAAATCACCGCCAAGCCCCGGGTCGGCGCTCTGCCGGCGTCCCTGACGCCCGCCCGCCGCACAGCTCTGCTGAAGAAAGCCCAGACCTCGGCCGCCGACACGGCACGCCGTGTCGGCCTCGGCGCCAAGGAGAAACTCGTCGTCAAGGACGTCATCACGGACGCCGACGGCACCACGCACACCCGTTACGAGCGCACCTACGCCGGCCTGCACGTCCTCGGCGGCGATCTCGTCGTCCACGACAGCAGCGGTCGCACCACCGTCACCAGGGCGAGCCGGACTGCCCTTGCCGTGCCCTCGCTCAGTCCGAGGATCCGCTCAGCCGCCGCCGCAGCCAAGGCCGAGGCAGCCTCGAAGCGCGCCCGGGTCAAGGGCTCCGAGGTCGAGCGGAAGCCCCGCCTGGTGATCTGGGCCGGCTCCGGAAAGCCCGTCCTGGCCTGGGAGAGCGTCGTCGAAGGCGTCCAACGGGACGGCACCCCCAGCGAGTTGCAGGTCGTCACCGACGCCACCACCGGCAAACAGCTCCTGGCGGCCGAGAAGGTGGACACCGGCACCGGCACCGGCCAGTACGTCGGCACGGTCCCGCTGGGCACGACCCAGTCGGGATCGACGTACCAGCTCACCGACCCGGACCGCGCGGGACACAAGACGTACGACCTCAACCAGGGCACGTCGGGCACCGGCACCCTTTTCACGGACGACAACGATGTCTGGGGAGACGGCCTGCCGTCGAACCGTCAGACCGCCGGCGTGGACGTCGCGTTCGGCGCCGCGGCCACCTGGGACTACTACAAACAGGTGTACGGCCGAAACGGGATCCGCAATGACGGTGTCGCCGCCTACAGCCGCGCCCATTACGGCAGCAACTACGTCAACGCCTTCTGGCAGGACTCCTGCTTCTGCATGACCTACGGCGACGGCTCGGGCAACAACCACCCGCTGACCGCGCTGGATGTCGCGGCCCACGAGATGAGCCACGGTGTCACCGCGGCCACGGCCGGCCTGAACTACTCGGGCGAGTCCGGCGGTCTGAATGAGGCGACCTCCGACATCTTCGCCGCCGCCGTGGAGTTCTACGAGAACCTCCCGGCCGACCCGGGCGACTACCTGGTCGGCGAGAAGATCGACATCAACGGCGACGGCACCCCGCTGCGGTACATGGACAAGCCCTCCAAGGACGGTGCCTCCGCCGACAGTTGGAGCCCCTCCCTCGGCGGCCTCGACGTCCATTACTCCTCGGGCCCCGCGAACCACTTCTTCTACCTGCTCTCCGAGGGCAGCGGAGCCAAGACGGTCAACGGCGTCTCCTATGACAGTCCCACCTACGACGGTCAGCCCGTCACCGGCATCGGCATCCAGAACGCCGCCGCCATCTGGTACCGCGCCCTGACCACCTACATGACCTCCACGACGAACTACGCCGGCGCCCGCACTGCCACCCTGTCCGCCGCCGCCGACCTGTTCGGCGCCTACAGCCCCACCTACCTCGCCGTCGCCGACGCCTGGGCCGCGATCAACGTCGGCAACCGCATCGCCCTCGGGGTCAACCTCGCCCCGATCGCCGACCAGACCAGCGGCATCGGCCAGGCGGTCAGCCTCCAACTCGACGCCTACACCACCAACACCGGAGCCACACTGACCTACGAAGCCACCGGGTTGCCCGACGGCCTGAGCATCAGTCCCAGCGGTCTGATCACCGGCACGCCGACGACGCTCGGCACCGGCGACGTCACCGTCAAGGTCACCGACAGCACGGGAGCGTCCGTCTCGAAGACCTTCAGCTGGCGGATCGCCTACGTCTACGCCAACGCCACCCGCGTGGACATACCGGACAACGGCCCCGCCGTGGAGTCACCGGTGACCATCACCGGCCGCGACGGCAACGCCTCCGCGACCACCTCCGTCTACGTCAACATCGTCCACACCTACCGCGGTGACCTGACCGTCGACCTGGTCGGCCCCAACGGCACCGTCTACTCCCTGCTCAACCGCAGCGGCGGATCCGCCGACAACGTCGACCAGACCTTCACCATCGACGCCTCCGCGCAGCCGCTGAACGGCACTTGGAAACTGCGCGTGCAGGACCGGGCATCCATCGACGTCGGATACATCGCACGCTGGCAGCTGACCCCCTGACCCCCTGACCCCCTGACCCACAGACGGCACACCGCTGCCCGGACTCGCCGGTCCGGGCAGCGGCACAGGGGCATCTCTCTGCCGGCACCGGCTCGCGCAGCTGCTGCCCCCGCGTCGTTCACGCGACGCCCGGCGACGGATGCTCGACGGGGCAGTCCGGGTCGGCTCCCAGGCCGGGGAAGCGGACGGCCGGCGAACCGAGCGCCAGGAGCCTGAACTCAGTGTCGGGCGCTGCCCAGCGGCTGGTTGTATTGACCCGCCAGGTTGTTGACGCGGGCGATGGGTGTTTGTCAGTCGAACATGCCCGCGTAGGGGTCTGGTTCGCCAGTCATCGGGTCCAGGCCCGCTTGGAACCGGCGTTCCTGCTCCTCGTGATGGACGAAGGTACCCACTCGTCCCCACAGAGAGAGGTCGCTGAGGGGGCACGTGTCGAATTCAGCAGTCATGAGGCGCCGCAGGAACTCGGCCATACCGCAGTCGAACAGGGCCCAGTGCGGATTGCCATGTCTTCGCCAGACGACCACAGGCCATCCGTCGGGGTTTGGTCCGGTCATCAGCCAGCCGAGTTCGTTTGCGTTGCAGCCGCTGCCCCAGGGCAGCACTCGGTCAGCGTCCAGTCCAACCCCGGGTACTCCGCCCTCCGTGGTCCACAGCTCGCGGAAGCCGGCTGTGTGACCGGTGATCGATGCCTGCCAGCCGTTCCCGGTCGGCAGAGGCGGGAGCACGATCAGGTCATCGATGCAGCCGCCACCGTAGACAGCCATGAAGTCGCGATAGTCGGCAGGGAGAGGAGTGCTCAGGTGGGCTTCAACTGCCGTCCAGTCCACCCGCTCGTCCGCACCCCATTCGTGGTGCAGGATCCGCTGCAGTGCCTCTATGTCGGTTCGGCTGTCCACCTGTCCTCCTGGCTGCTCGTGCTGGTGCACGATATCCGGCCGAACGCCGGCAAGTGCGGTCGTCAGTCGTTGCAGTCTTGCCCCCATGAGGACGACTGCGAGGTGGAGTGCGGCCTGGTAAGCGATGGCGAGTTTGTCCGTCACGTAGCTCCCCAGCTGGTCGGCTGCGGGTGAGACTGGTCCGCGATGGAGGGGGCTGCGGCCGTGAGAGCCTCTGGTCAGCTTCGCGGCATGAGTTTGTTCAAGCGGGCCGACAAGTCCGAGGGTGCTGGTCACGCGATGGACAGCGCTGACCTGAGTCGCTGTTTTTCAATCCGATCCTGAGGGTGCCGGTCGAACGTGAGTGTCCTTGGGTAGCTGCGGCGGCGATCAGCGAGATCGAGATACTGAGACCTGACGGCGAGAAGCAACACCATCGACTCGGGGTTCACCGGTGGCGGCTGTCCGCCTCCGCCTGGATCAGCATCCGCTTGAGCAGGGCGCTGAGTGCGTCCTGCTCTGCCGGGTCGAGCGGGGCGACCATGGAGTCCTCCGCCTGCCCGCGCAGCTCCATCGCGGCCAGCCAGCGGGTGCGGCCCGCCTCGGTGAGCTCCACGTCCACCCGGCGTCGGTCCTGACTGCTGCGCACACGCCGCACCAGCCCTGACTGTTCAAGGGTGTCCAGACGGCCTGTCATGCCAGCAGGGGAGAGCATGAGTTCAGCCGCCAGCTCGGAGGGGGTGGCCCGCCCCGGGGCCTCGCGCGCGCCGAGCCGGTGCAGTGTGGCGAACTCGAACTCCTGGAGGCCAACCTCGGCCAGGGCGCGGTCTTTGGCTTGGCCGACATGCTTGGCCAGGAGCTGAATGCGGGTGATGATCCCCTCCACCCGCGCGTCGAATGGGGCTTTGCCGCGCCAGCGTGCAAGGTGCACGTCAACGGAGTCGTCCCCTTCTGCGGGCCGCTTCCGGCCCTGACTCTCGGTGTCCATGCTCTCAGCATGCTACGCCAACTTATATTTCGTTGCCAAATAATTCGCTGACGAAATACTGTGCGGGCATGACGCAACCCATGCGCCGACTGCTGGTCGGCCGTACCTGCGCGGCGCTGGCCACCGCGCTGATACCCACCACTCTCACGCTCGCGCTGCTTCGAGGGCATGCCGCAGGCTCTACGGGTTCGGCAGGGGATCTGGGCCTGGTGCTGGCATGCGAACTGCTGCCCATGCTGGTGCTGCTGCCGGTCGCCGGCGTGCTGGCGGACCGCTTCCCGCCGCAGCGGGTCGTGCTCGCTGCCGATCTACTCAGGGGCGCGGCGCAGACCGCGATCGGCGCGGAGCTGCTCTGCGGCCTGGTCCGGGTGCCCGACCTCGCCGTGCTCGCCGCGGTCACCGGCGCCGCGGTCGCCTTCGGCACCCCGGCGGTCCGCACCCTGGTCGCGGCGACCGTCGACGCCGACCAGCGGCTGCGGCTGAACTCGCGGCTGGACGTCGCCACCGGCCTGGCCCAGACCGCCGGTCCTGCTGCGGCGGGCGGCATGATGCTGATGCTCGGCGCCGGGTGGTCCTCGCTACTGACCGGCGCGCTCTTCATCGGCTCTGCGACCACCCTGGGCGGCCTGCACACCCGCCGGGCTACCAGGCCGGCCGACGGCGGCCACTCGGGGTTCCGGGCGCAGTTGCGCGAAGGCTGGACCGAGACCCGGCGCCACCGCTGGTTCCTCACCAATGTGCTGGGCCATGGAGTATGGCATCTGGCGGCCGGCTTCCTGCTCACCCTGGGACCGCTGATCGCTGTCCGGAGCATGGGCGGTGACGGCGCGTGGGTCCTGGTGGCCCAGCTGGGGACCGTCGGCATGCTGGTCGGTGCTTTTGCCGCAGGACGGATGCCGATGCGCCGCCCGCTGGTCGGCGTGGCCGTGGGCGCGGCCGTCCTCGCGCTGCCTCTGGCGGCCTTCGGGCTGGGACTGGCGCTGCCCTGGGCGGCGTCTGCGTACTTCCTGGCGATGTTCGGCCTGGGAGTGCTCAGCCCGCTGTGGGAGACCGCCATCCAGCGCCGCATCCCGCAGGAGGTGCTCGGGCGGGTAGGCTCCTTCGACGCGCTGATCTCGTTTGCCGCCCGCCCGTTGGGCCTGGCCGTGGCTGTTCCGGTTGCCACCCTCCTCGGCACCTCGGCACCACTGCTGGCAGGTGCGGTGCTTGTGGCGGCGGCGAACCTGGCCGTGCTGCTGCTGCCCGAGGCATGGGAGCACCCGGAGCCGGTCATGGCACGGGGCGATGCCAGGCGCGAACCTGTGGCCGCGGCGGGTCAGGGTCAGTCGGAGGCCGGCTCCAGGGCAGCGGACGGCAGGTAGCCGGAGGAATGCAGACCCGGTGTCGGCCCGCGCCGTTGCCTGACTGGCTGTCGTCGTGCCCATCTCGAGGGCCACTACGGGGTCCCGATGGGGTGATCGTGGCAACTGTCGTGGATAAGAACAGGGCGTCTTGGCAGCTCGAAGGGTGTCTACGCCAACAAGCTGTCCAGAAGGCCCTGTTGCCGCGGTTCTACGGCATGGTGGGAGCGGAGTCCACATCGGTCACTCTCGCATGTGACTGCCCGGCGCACAGGTTCGGGAACGCCGGCGACCACGGGGCGCGCCAACGCGGCTACCCGACCGACAGGTCGGACGCCGAGTGGGCGGTGGTCAGGCCGCTGCTGCCGGTGCCGGGCTCGCTGTGGGGCCGGGGCGGCCCGCCGGAGGCATACTGCCACCGAGCGATACCGGACGCGATCCGCTACCTCGTCGACAACGGCACAAAGCGGCGGGCGATCCCGATCGACTTCCCGCCGTGGGACCGGGTCTATGCGTTCTTCCGAGCCGCAGATCGATGCTGATGAGCAAGGGGCGGCCACGCTCACGGCGTTGGCTGTGAGGGTCACGGAGGCGACCGGCTTTCATCGGGGTAGTGGAGGCAACTCCATGGTGATGATTATCTTCGGGCCGGTCACCTTGGCCATGGCGGATGGCAGCACGTCCACGTTCAAGGTCAATATCAACTAGCGGACAGGTGCTGCCGCGTTGAAAGCCTCGGTGCCTCGCCTTGTGAGCGATCAGGCATCGAGAGGACCCGGGGGACTACGCCTGGATCACGGACCGCACCGACGAAGCTGCTTGAGCATGTTTCAAGTCACGTGGCTTTGGGCGGCGCGGCTTGTCGTCGGGATGGGCGGTCCTGCGTCACATAGGGAGCGAGAGCAGCCGCACTGGCCCTGAGGGCCAGCGGACACCGTCGAGCAGGGGCGTCACCATAGTCCGCAACGGCATGGACACCAGACGGTCTTCGGGTTGTTCGACGAGTACGTCCGTGTCGAGCAGGTGCCATCCGAGGCGCTGGTAGAGCGGCACGAGGGGAGGTCGGCAGAACAGGAGTGCGTGCTGGGGGCCCATCGTGCGGGCGTGCTCCAGGGCAGCTGTGACGACGAGCCGAGCCAGGCCCTGACCTCGCATGCCGGGTGCGACGGCCACCCCGCCGACGCCCACCACCTGTGTCTCGGCGTCGCCGATCGCGACAGGCAGGCGGAGTAGGCCGGCGTGTGCCACGAGCCGGTCTCCGTGTCTGATTCCGAAGTGTTCTTCTTTCGGCAGCCAGGTCAGGCCGGCCGAGGCGACACCGAAGGGATCATCGCGGTTGCCGAGGATCTCCTCCTGGTCCGCCTTCGTGTACTGGAGGAGGCGCACCACATTCGGTGCCACAGCGGAACGGTTGTCGGGCATTCTCACATCATGATCTCTCCGCCGAGCGCTGGCCAAGTCGATTCATCCGGCCTCCACCAGGACTCAGGCTCTGGCCGACTTCGCGTGTCTCGTGGCGCTCGATCATGCGAGCCAGCTCATCTCCTATAGCCCTCCGGTTGGTTGCCGCCGTGCAGCGTCCACGAAGGGATGACCGCAGTTCTCAATCAGCGGCCGGAGCGTCCCGGAGGACCGGGCAGCCACTCACTCGGAGCCATCAACGGCAGGTCACCATCAGCTACACCCAGTCCTCCCGGACCACCACCATTCTTAAGGGGTGACCATGCTCATCGTCACCCGCGAAGGTGACTGCCGCTGCAAACTCCCACCGCACCAGCGTGGGCTGGTCGGCCCGGTGTACTTGCGGAGGCACGACATGGCAGGTGAAGGAGCTGGTCGAACCGTTCCGCCTGTACCTCCTCCAGCCCGACCACACGTTCTACCTGCGGTGCACGGACGCCACCCTGCGCGACCGTATGGCCCGAAAAAAGAGGACTAGAACCAGGACGACGAGATGGTCAACGTCCCCGGCCGGCTGACACCACTCCGCACCAATTTCGACAAAATCGCCGCCGCTGACCCCACGGGCGTCATCATCGACACGGACGACAACACCCCCGCTCAACTGGCCGACACCATCACGCCTACCTCACGGAAACGAGCCCATGCCCCAGCTTCAGGACGCCTCCGTGGGCGTCGCCCGCACCAAAGACGGCCGGGTAGCCGTCCTGTCCTCCCGCAGCGCCGAACACGGGGAGATTTTCAATCCCGGTGGCCGGCGCGATCCGGGAATGACTCTCGAGGACTGTGCGCGGCGGGAGCTGAAGGAAGAGGCCGGGGTCGAGGCCACCCGGTGGCAGCGTCTCGGCCCCTACGCGATCACCCTCGGAAACAACGCCCGCCTGTCGCTGTTCCTCGCCTGACACCTCACGCTCGGACCACAGGAACTCAACGACACCGAAAAGGACTTCAAGCTGTCCTGGTGGCCGATGAACGAGGCGATCCAGGTCGCGCAAGGCGGCCGGTTCCACATCCCCCGCGGTCCCGTTGCACCTGCTGCTCGCCGACCGCACCCAACCCAAGGGAGTACCTGAATGCTGAAACGTACGGGAACTGTCGTGGCCGCTGCTGCCGTTGCCGCA
This sequence comes from Streptomyces sp. NPDC001157, assembly GCF_053598255.1. NCBI lineage: Bacteria > Bacillati > Actinomycetota > Actinomycetes > Kitasatosporales > Streptomycetaceae > Streptomyces > Streptomyces sp. NPDC001157. Next base: position 12,066 of record NZ_JBSFJW010000017.1, on the reverse strand, counting down.
CTTGCCCTCCCCGCCGACGCCCACGCCGCCGCCATCGCCTGCGGCGGGTCCGTCTCGACCCAGGGCGTCTCCGGCAACGGCTGTATCAGCGCGGAGCGGTGGAAGGACGGCCACGTCTTCATGCGCAACATCACCGCGCACACGGTCCTGACGAATACACGCCCGCACGCCTCCTCGGTCGAGTACGAGGCGTACTTCCGCGTCGTCTCGGGCGGTCACTGGGTGAAGATCGGCAACGGGCGTACCGTCGTCCAGCGACGGTCCACGGTCGGCCCCATCGCCATCGGCTCCACGGACCGCGTCTGCGGCCCGGTCAACGTCAAGGTCGAGATCCGCGTCCATGTCAGGCCCGCCGGGGGCGCCTGGTCCAACTGGAGCAGCGCCGCGACCTCCCAGTGCCAGACCTGAGCCTCAGCACGCGCAGCGCCCCCGCCTCCGCGACCAGGGGGACGGGGGCGGGGGCAGCCGGTACTCGATCGGGTGATGCTGCCGCGTCAGCGCAACCTGACTGACTCGCCCGCAGGTTCGGGACCACGGCCGACCGGCCTGCTGGCCCGGCGCCGCCGGTCCCGCTCGGACATGCGCGATGCCGAGTGGGCGATCGTGCGATATCTCGTCGGTGGGGATCAGTCCCCAGGTGTCGTCGACGGTCCATCCGATCAGCCGCTTGTGGGCAGTCTGGAATGAGTCGAGCTCGTCGAAGAGGTTCCGCCAGGGCGAGTTGGCGCGGTACTTCCACGCGATGGACCCGAGCGTGCGGCGGTGATCGGCACACCGCCGCACGCGAACCGGATCGGCTGCCATCAGCGGCACGGTCCTGCTCCACATCGCATCAGTGATCACTAATCGGAGAGGCACATCCGATCAACTCACCAGCCCATCAGAGAGACGCTCGCTAGCGGGACCCCTCGTTGGTGCCGTGTCTCGTGTCGGCGAGCCAGCAGGCACCGCCCTGGGGGCGCCAGTCGAACCGGTCGAGCATGGCGACGACCCGACGCACCAGAGCCTCGGGACTGCCGCTCCACGCCTCGAAACCGTTGACGCCAAGGTCTCCCACAGCCATCAGCCGGCCGCACAGCAACTCGGTGAGTGCTTCCGTGGCCACGACCCGGAAATCGCGGCCGGTCTGTTCGGCCGTCTCCTGTGCGAGCCCGATCAGCCGGTCGACGGGCACCCAGTCGTCCAGCGCCTCCTCCAGCAGCTCGCTGATGATGAACTCCGTGTTCATGACGGTAGGTGCACCTTCTTTCCCTTACCTGTGACGGGGAAGATATCGATGGTCTCGCCGCCTGAGGCGGATGACGCACGCCACTGGATGATCGTGCCGTCGGGGAGCTGGTACACATCCGGGATCTTCGGTCCGCGGGCCGGCAGCCGCTTGGCGTCCTTGGTCCACCGCTCGAAGGTCTTGCGAAGCTCCGCGGCGGTCGAGATCTCCTTCACATGGCTCTGCTTGCCGTTGGGGAGGGCGTCGAACTCGGCCTTCCACTTGCCGCAGCCGCTGGTGTTGTGAACCAGCAGCGGTGTGCTGCCGGCCACGACGTAGAAAGTGTGCAGATCATCGACGGAGAGGTTGCGGACCTTCTGGTCGGAAGCGGTCCAGGCCCTCACCGCGCCGACCTGTACCCGGGTGCCCGCGCTGGTCCGGAGCCAGGCTCCCGGTCGCAGCTGGTCCGCTGTCGCCCAGGCTTCGAGGTCGTCCACCCAGAACGGGTGCTCGTCCGTGGCCGTGACCGTGGCGGGTCCCTGGTCGGTCTGCACGGTGACGTCGACGAGGTTCTTCTCGCCCTGACCGGTGATCAGAGCCGTGACCGGCTCGGGCTGCCGGCGGCCGGTGTCGGGATCGGCGGCCAGGACGCGATCCCCTTCCCGGACCTGTTCGATGGGCACCTGGGAACCGTCCGCCATCAGCACCCTGGTGCCTTCGGGGAAGCTGTTGCAGGTGACGACCTGGCGCCCCCGCCTATGTGGAGAGCCTCTTCGCGAGGTCGCAGGCAATGCGGTAGGAGCCTTGCGGCAGAGCGTCCCCGCAAGACGCTGTTGTAGTGCCGATCTTGAGAGGTGCGTGTCGACGGGAATCTTGATCGGGTGATCGCAGCTGGCCGCGGGCATGCGCTTCTTGATCACCTGTCCGGTGGCGGTGACGCGGGTCAGCCGCCGGAGGCGGTGCTGTTCTGCTGTGCCGCTTCCTGGAAGTCGGCGACGGCGGCGCCGTACGTCTTCGCCCAGTCGGTCAGGGCGGCGATGGGTTCGGTGAGGGTCTGGCCGAGGTCGGTGAGGCTGTATTCGACCCGTGGGGGTGCCTCGGCATAGGCATGGCGTTCGATCAGGCCGTAGCTCTGAAGTCTGCGCAGTGTCTGGGTGAGTACCTTGCGGGAGATGCCACCGACGAGGTCGACGAGTTCACCGTGCCGACGGGGACTGCGGCTGAGGGCGAACAGGACGACGACGGCCCATTTGTTGGTGATGATGTCGATGGCGAGCCGGGCGGGGCAGTCGGCGAGGAAGACGCTTCCGGCAGAGTCGGGCATGACCGAAGGTTACCAAAAGGTACCTATCGGCTCCGTAGCGTCTTCCTACATGAATACCTCGCACACGAAAACCTATGTTCTTGTCCATGGTGCTTGGCACAGCGGGCGCGTCTGGGACCGGGTGGTTCCCTTGCTCACCCGGGCCGGGCATCAGGTGTTCGCCCCTTCGCTGACCGGCCACGGCGAGAAGGAGCACCTCCTCACTCCGGACGTCGACCTGGACACCCACGTCGCCGACGTCGTCGCTCTCCTCAGCGAGCGGGACCTCACCAACGTGGTGCTGGTCGGGCACAGTTACGCCGGGATGGTCATATCCGGCGTGGCCGGCGAGGTCCCGGACCGGATCGCGCATCTGGTCTACGTCGACGCGATGGTTCCGAGTGACGGTGAGAGCGCGCTGGACGTCATACCCGAGATGACCCGGCGACTGATCGACGCGGCCGCCGCCTCCGACGCCCCCTGGCGCATCCCGCCCGCGCCGGAAATGCCCGCGCCCATGGGCCTGTTCGGGGTGACCGACCCGACGGACACGGCGTGGCTGCGCACCATGCTGTCGGACGAATCGGTGCGCTGCTTCCTGCAGCCGGTCCGGCTGGACAACCCGGCCCTGGACGCGATTTCCCGGACCCACATCCACTGTGTCGGCAGCGCACCGGACGATGTCACGCGCCGCCCAGTTCCGGCTGTGCAGCCGGGCGGCGCTGCGTCGCAGGTGTGGGAGCTGCAAAGCGGCCATGACTGCATGGTCACCGTGCCGGACGCGCTCACCGACCTGCTGTTGAAAGCCGGCTGACCGGTTGCCAGTTGCCTGGCGCAGGGGCCTTGCGTGGCCGCGGCTTGAGCGAGATCGCTCCGTGATGGTCCCAAGCGTCGGACGGCCCGCGCTGCGGAACGTACATGGCAGCGGCTCCCGACTTGTGTCCGTCCCAGTTCCGACCTCCTGGTACGTCACGCTCTGGGGCGCGTGAGGCACGTGGTGGCGACCTGAGCCGACCGGTGCACTGATGTCCGGGTGGGGGCTCATGGGACATGGCCCGGCACCCGGCTCAGGTTCCGGGGAGGATACGGCGGGTTTCGTAGGCCCACATCGCGATCTCGACCCGGTTGCGGGCGCCGAGTTTGGCCATCAGGCTGGCCAGATGCGTCTTCACCGTGCTGAGGCTGATGTGCAGCGCATCGGCGATCTCGGTGTTGGTCAGCCCGCGAGCGACGGCGAGGAGCACCTGCTCCTCGCGGGCGGTGACGGGGGAGACCGGCTGGGCCGCGGGCCGGCCGGCGGGCAGGTCCGCGAATGCCTGGAGCAGACGGACGGTGACGCTGGGCGCGATGAGCGCCTCACCGTCGGACGCCGACCGAACGGCCTGGGCCAGAAGGTCCGGTCCCGTGTCCTTGAGGAGAAATCCGCGGGCGCCGGCACGCAGCGCGCCGTAGACGTACTCGTCGAGGTCGAACGTGGTGATGACGACCACGGCCAGCGGGTCGGCGACGCCCGGGCCGGCGACCGACCGGGTGGCCTCTAGCCCGTCGATCACGGGCATGCGGATGTCGAACAGGCAGACGTCGGGGCGCAGTTCGCGGGCCAGACGTACCGCTTCCCGTCCGTCGGCGGCCTCGCCGACCACCTCGATGCCGGGCTGGGCGTTCAGCATGATCCGCAGCCCGGTGCGGATGATGGTCTGGTCGTCAGCGACGAGGACGCGGATGGGCACCGCTCTCGGCCCTCCCTCTTGGCAGCTCGGCTTCGACATGCCAGCCCTGGTCGGCGCCCGGGCCGGCTTGTAGCGTGCCGCCGAGCAGGTCAGCGCGCTCGCGCAGTCCGGCAAGTCCGTATCCGGCACGGCCTCGGCCGGTGCGTTGGCCGTTGTCACGCACGCTCACCCGTACCGTGTGCCGTTCCGTGGTGACCCGGACGACGACCTCGGTCGCGTTGACCGCATGGCGCATGGCGTTGGTCACCGACTCCTGCACGATGCGGTAGACGGCAGCGTCCACGGCCGGGGACAGCGCGTCCAGTTCGCCGTTGAGCCCCAGGTCGACCCTGAGGCGACCACCCGGGGTGCGCACCAGGCGCTCCAGATCCGCGACACCGGCAGGCGGCGCCAGCTCGGCGCCGGACCCGCGGTCGCGCAGCGCGGCGACCATGGCTCGCATTTCCTCCAGCGTGCGCGCCCCTTCCTCCTCGACCCCCTCCAGTGCCTCGACGGCGGCGGACGGGTCGGTGCCCGCGAGCACCCGGCCCGCCTGGGCGCGGATCACGATGGCCGAGACATGGTGGGCCACCGTGTCGTGCAGTTCCCGGGCGAGTTGCTCGCGCTCGCGGGACCGTACCTGCTCCAACTGCCGCTCGCGGGCGGTCACCCGGAACCGCACGGTGGCTCCCATCAACCCGGGCAGCAGCAGGAAGACGAAGCCCCCCACCTGATCGGCGGCCGGGGTTTCGTCGGTCACGACCGACAGCGCGAAGGCCGCGAGGATCAGCGCGCCGCCCAGCACGATCTCCCGTCCCGATCCCCACCGGGGCAGCGCATACACCAGTACGACCACGATCGCGCCGATGTTCAGGCCGACGTGCTCGCGCGGCGCGGCGACCAGCGAGGCGACCTGGAGCAGGATCACCGAGCCGAACGCCAGCGTGACCATCGCCAGTGGGCGGGTCCGGCGCCACAGGGGCAGCACGCACAGCCAGACGGCGAACACCACCGCCACCGGCCGCCACACGACGTTCTCGCGCAGGGTGGCCTCCAGCACCACACCGCCCAGGCCCGCGGCGAGCAGCGCCCAGTCCCGCCACACCCGGGCGGGCGCGCCGGGCGGCCGGGGTTCGGTCCACAGGGTTCGCAGGTCGTCTCGCAGCACGGTTCTCAGCCTAGGGACCGCGCCGCGGTGCGCATCGGCCGAAAGGACGGGTCGTCAATCCGCCCTGGGGCCGACGGATCCGCGGCCCGCGAGCCGATGCCGCAGAGCGCCGTGGCGACGAACCTCGGCGTCGGCGGCTGTACAAGGACGGCCGACGAGGTGGTTGGAGGACCCGATGCTCTCGAAAGCCCTGTTGCGCCTGGGCGCAAGCGCCGCCCGCCATCCCTGGCGGGTGATCGCGGCATGGCTGATCGCCGCCACGCTTGCCGTCCTCGCCGCGTTCGCCGTCGGCGGGCGGACCGCGGACTCGATGACCGCTCCGGGACTGGACTCCCAACAGGCCGCGCAACTGATCGAGCGGGCCGGCACCGGCCAGGAGGGGATGACCGCCCAAGTGGTCGTCACCCCCCTCGACGACGGTGCGACGTTCTTCGACCACGGCAGCGCGCGCACCGCTCTCACGCGGCTGCGGAACGAGGTGCAGCGGCTGCCGCACGTGCTCGGCACGAGCGACCCGGCGGGGGCACTCGACACGGGCGGCGACACGGCCGTGCGCGGCGGCCTTGTCTCGGCCGACGGGCGGATCGCGGTCGTCCGGGTGCAGTACCCCGACCAGAGCCGGCTGTCGGCCGAAGACCTCCACGCCCTCGTCGATCTCGGCGACCGGCTGCGCGCGGAGCTGCCCCTGCGCATCGAGATGGGCGGGAACCTCTTCTACGTCTTCTCCGACCCCGACGGCGGTGCGAGCGAGCTGATCGGCATCCTCGCCGCGGCCGCGATCCTGTTCCTGGCGTTCGGTTCGCTCGTCGCCGCCGCGCTGCCGATCGGCATGGCGGTCTTCGGGCTGACCGTCGGGGTTGCCACGATGACGGTGCTGGCGGGGGTGACGGACGTCCCGACCTTCGCCCCTGTCCTGGGCAGCATGGTCGGACTCGGAGTGGGCATCGACTACGCGCTGTTCGTGCTCGTCAGGCACCGGGAGTACCTCGCGCGCGGGCTCGATCCCCGCGAGGCGGCGGGGCGAGCGGTGGCCACGGCGGGAAGGCCCGTGGTCTTCGCCGGCGGCACCGTCGTCGTATCGATCCTCGGTCTGGCGGTCGCGAACGTGCCGTTCATGACGGTGGGCGGGCTCGCCGTCTCGATCGTCGTTCTGACCATGGTGGTCGCGTCGGTGACGCTGCTGCCGGCCTTCCTCGGCGCCGCCGGCCCACGCCTGGCCCGGGCCGGCCGGATCGGCCGCGCTCTTCAGACCAGGAAGCCCGGCCGACTCGCACGGCGGGGGGACCCGGCGGCGGGCGCCGCCTCCGCCGCCGGGTGGCGGCGCTGGATCGGGCACGTCAGCCGGCACCCGGTGCCGTGCGCGGTCGGCGCGGCGGGGCTGCTGCTGACCGCGACGCTGCCCGTGCTCGGCCTGCGCGTGGGTCTGCCCGACGACGGCTCACTGCCCCACAACCGTACCGAGCGCCGTGCCTACGACCTCGTCGCCGAGGGGTTCGGCCCGGGTACCAACGGTCCCCTCGTCATCGCAGCGGACCCCGCCGGTGATCCGGGAGTGCTGGACCGACTCGTCGGGGCGGTCGCGGCGGATCCGGGCATCGCATCCGTCGCGCCGACGCATATCGATCGGGCCACCGGCATCGCGACCCTCGTGGTGTTCCCGACCACCAGCCCGCAGGACAAGGCCACGGCCGACACCATCGCCCGGCTGCGCACCGACGTGCTGCCCACGGCGATCGGGCACGGCCCGGCCAGGGTCCACGTCGGCGGCGCCGCCGCGAGCCTGTCCGATGTGGGCCAACGCACCAGCCAACGCCTACCGGTGCTTGTCGCCGCCGTGCTGGCGATGTCTTTCCTGCTGCTGATGCTGGTCTTCCGCTCGATACTCGTACCGCTCAAGGCGGTACTGCTGAACCTGCTGAGCATCGGCGCGGCCTACGGCATCATGGTCGCGGTCTTCCAGTGGGGCTGGGGAGGCGCACTCATCGGGCTGGAAGCGACGGTTCCGATCGTGTCGTTCATCCCGATGTTCCTCTTCGCCATCCTGTTCGGCCTGTCGATGGACTACGAGGTGTTCCTCCTCTCCCGCGTACGTGAGGAGTACCTGCGCACCGGCGACAACGGCACGGCGATCGTCGAGGGTGTCTCGGGCACCGCCCGGATCATCACCTCGGCTGCCCTCATCATGGTGGCGGTCTTCCTGTCCTTCGCCGTCGCCGAGGACCCCTCCACCAAAATGTTCGGGATCGGCCTGGCCACCGCGATCTTCATCGACGCCACGCTCGTACGCATGGTGCTGGTACCGGCGACCATGACACTCCTCGGCAGGACCAACTGGTGGCTGCCGGGGTGGCTGGACCGGATGCTTCCCCGCGGCCCGGTCGGCACCGACGGCACCGACCCGGAATCCACCGGTGAGGCCCCGCGTCCATGGCTGGTCGACCGTTGACCCAACTCCTGCCCGTCCTTGGCGTCCGGCACCTCAGCGCGTCGCCTAGGGGGCGTATCGAGTCGTGATCAGCGGGTGGTCCTGGTGAGGTCTTTGATCCGGATCATCGAGGCGCGCAGGTGGAGACCGGCGAGGTGGCTGTCGGGAGTCTTGTCGTACCGGGTGGCGATGCCTCGCCATGCCTTGAGCCTGTTGATCAGGCGTTCGACGGTGTTCCGCTCCTCGCTCGGGATACGGGCCGTACTCGCCGATCGGCAGGTACGGCTCGATGAACTCCCAATCAGGATCGGCCAGTTGGTCTCGCGTCACGTAAGACCGTCTGTCGGACCGGACCGTGCCACGAAGGCACATCCCGCGAATTGGACCGTGACCATGATCGTGGCCTGTCCGGCGGGGGAAGGACTCCAGGTGGCCGTGCACCAGTTGGCGTCCCCCAGGCAGTCCACCTCGAACAAGTCGGGAAGGCCGTGCGCCGCGAAGGTCTCGGTCGTCATCCTTGCTGGGAACAGGCGCGGTGCCGGTCAGGGAGAAAGCGCCCCGGTGTGCTTCGGGGCACTTGGCTTGCCGCGTCCCATCCAGGTCTGTCGTGGGGTGTGAACCGACGCCGTACTGGTGACCGGATCACAGAGGGTACGCGACCATTGGTGCCCCCCTCGGTCTGAAGCGGTGCTGCGCGTGACGTCAGTCGGTGCAGGTGACGGTGGCGGGCGGCGGGCGACCGCAGGGCCCATGCCAGCAGCAGGCCGGTGGACAGTGCTGTCACGTGGCCGACGGGAGTGACTCGCAGCGTGGTCAGGCCGCTCATGATGTGCGGTGCGCGCACCACGAGCGCGGCGAGTGCGGTCCATCGGTGCCATGGCCGGGCTCCCGCTGCCACCACGGCGGCCAGGGCCGAGACGATCACGTAGGACGGGCCGACGTCCAGCGTTGCACGCAGCGCCGGGTCGGCTTGGCCCGCCGCGATCCGCGCTGCCAGCAGCCCCTCGCTCACCAGGGTGCCGAGGACTTGGCCGGCCGCGATCAGCGCGAGCGCCCGCATGTTGCCGAACCGGATGACGAGAAACGCCAGCATGGCCCCGGCGAAGGCGATGCCGCGCAGACTGGCCCAGGGATCGGCGCCGAACAGGAAGGCGGAGGTGATGAGCGCCTCCACAGGATGATCTCCCATATTGGCCAGGTTGGTCGATGCCCAGGCGTTCACCGCGTGATCACCGCCGTACGTCAGGGACGACGCGGCGGCGAGCAGGGCGAAGCCGCAGGGCACGGGGGAAAGCCGGCGGCGGGCGGGGGTCCGGGAGAGTTCCATGGGGCCGACCCTGGCAGAGGGGGCCCGCCCCGCGGATCTGGCCACGGAATGACCGGCTGGTCTCTGTCTCTGGACAGAGGCGGATGATCATCCTCCCGGCTAGGGTCGGATGTGTGCGAAGCGTCTTGGTGAGACATGAAGCAGTGTCCTCCGGCAGGGGGTTGACGCCCACTCAACTGATCGGGCTGGATGTGCTTTTGGCCATGGCCCTGATGGTGTGGAACGTCTTGTGGTGGACGCTTGGCACGCACCGCACTGGCTGGCCGGCATGGCAGGCCGTGCTGACGTGCTCGTTGGTCTTGGCTGTCGCCGTCCGGCGGCTGCTGCCACTGCCGGCACTGGCGGCGGCATCGGTGGCAATGGCTACCGAGGCCGCGGTCGGCCTGTCGGGGATCATGGCGACTGCCTTGCTGGTGTACGAGGTGGCGGTCACCCGGCCCGCGCGTGTCGCGGCGTACGCGGGCGCGGTGGCAGGCGCCGCACAACTCGCCTTGATGATCCCTCTGCAGGGCATGACAGGGCACTCCTGGGGGCGGCCGGGGATGATCCAAGTCCTCATCGTCGAGGCCGCTGCGTGGACGATCGGGTGGTCCACCAGACGAGGCCGCGCCTATTCCCGAGGCCTGGTCGAGCAGGCCGAGGAGCGGGCACAGCTCCTCCTCGTCGAGGAACGCATGCGCATCGCCCGGGAGTTGCACGACGTCGTGGCGCACAGCCTGAGTATCGTCGCGGTGCAGGCCGGCGTCGGCCATCACGTGATCGGCAGCCGACCTGACGAGGCCGCGAAGTCCCTCTCCGCGATCGAGACCACCAGCAGGGCAGCCCTGGGAGAGCTGCGTTCACTGCTGGGTGTTTTGCGTGATGACGACGGTGCCGAATGGCTTCCCGGCGGACTGGACGACCTCAACACGCTCCTCGAACAGACCCGACGGGCGGGTGTCCAGGTCGAGTTGACGATCAGCGGTCACCCGCACGCCCTGCCCCGAGGTGTGGACCGCGCCGCCTACCGCATCGTGCAGGAAGCCCTGACCAACGTCGTCAAGCATGCCCGCACCAGCCAGGCCCGGGCGACGGTCGCCTACACGCCGGGTGAGGTCGCTCTCACGGTCGTCGATGCCGGAGCCGGCCGCACGACCACCCCGATCACCGAGGGCCACGGTCTGACCGGCATGAAGGAACGCGCCGCCCTCTATGGCGGCGAGGTTCACGCGGGCCCGCTCTCGCCACACGGCTTTCGTGTCACCGCCCGGCTGCCGTACGCCATGGACGCGCGAACAGCCCAGTTCCCCGTGGGCGCCGATCTGGAGGGCACATGACAGTGCGGGTCGTCGTGGTGGACGACGAGACGCTGGTGCGTGCCGGGTTCCGTGTGCTGATCGAGTCGGAAGACGATCTCCAGGTCGTCGGCGAGGCGGCCGACGGGACCCAGGCGGTCGCGGTGATCCGCGAACTGCGCCCCGATGTAGCCCTGATGGACATCCGGATGCCCGGGCTCAATGGCATCGAGGCCATCCGCACGCTGCTCGGCGGCCCCTCTCCGGTGCCCGTCCACGTCCTGGTGCTCACCACCTTCGACCTGGACGAGTACGTCTTCGAGGCGCTCCGCGCAGGCGCCGCAGGCTTCCTCCTCAAGGACACTCCACCCGCACGCCTGATCGACGCCGTGCGAGTGATCGCCACGGGGGAGTCGTTGCTGTCACCCGGCGTCACCCGCAGGCTCATCGAGACCTACGTCCGCCGCCCCGGCTACACAGGCCCGGTCACCCATGCCCTGGACGGCGTGACAGGCCGCGAGCGTGACGTGCTGGGTCTGATCGCACGTGGCCTGTCCAACAGCGAAATCGCAGCCGAGCTCTATCTGACCGTTGGCACGGTCAAGACGCACGTCAGCCATCTGCTCACGAAGCTGGGGGCCAGGGACCGGGCCCAACTCGTCATCGCCGCCTACGAAAGCGGACTGGCCGGGCCCGCACGTCGTTGAAGCACGAACCCACGGCATCGTCGGAAGGGGCGCGCGGCGTTCTGGGCGGCTTCGGCGATCTTGGAAGCAGGAAGCCCACCATGCTGGCCACCCCGAGCTTGCGCGCCTGGAGCCGTCGGGCGCCTTGGCCTTGGGAGCGATTACGACGTAATAGATGACCACTCCTCGAAGGAGTCGCCCTCTAACGAACAGCAGAATCGGCTGCCGCCGCGGCAGAGGACGCCAGCCAACCTTCACGCCGTGACGACCCCGGTACGGCATTGCCGGGAAGAAGCAGGACAACGTCGAGGGCCGCATCATCATCGCCCGGAACATCCACTGGACGCTGCCTGCGCACCTACGGCACGCGCTGGCCAGCCCCATCGCCACCGACCGGCTCGGTGCCCTCGACGGGCTGGCCCACCTGCACCGGATCGGCAACAACCATGTGCGGCGGCCCGCCCTTGAGGAGATCCGGCGGCTGGCCGACGACGACAGCCGGACCGTGTCCGCCGCCGCGGCAGCCCGGCTGCAGAACTTGCTGCCACCGGCCCCCGCGCCTCCGCACGGGCCGGTCGTCGACCCAGCGCCGACCACCACGCCAGTCATGCAAGCACCGGCAAAGCCAGCCGGCTCCGCTCCCCAGCCAACCCAGCCGCGGCCACCGCAGCCTGGCTCCGGGAACGACATCTGGCCTCCTCCCCTCATCAGGCCAGCCCCCACACAGCCGGGGCACATCCGAAATCCAGGGCAGGATGCGCGGGAGGCACGAAACAGGGCCAACACCGGCTCAAGGGCGGGGCTGGCTCACGTCTCCGAAACCACAGGCCCTTGCGTTCCAGCACGGGAACGGGCGGCAACGCCACGCACTGCTAGGGTCTGTTGTGAAAGTGCTGGTCACAGCCACTCATTGAGGACTGCGACCAGCACGGTCGCTTCGTAGCGGACCGCGAGTTTGTCGTACCTC
>NZ_JBSFJW010000016.1:0-190657 GCF_053598255.1 Streptomyces sp. NPDC001157 | reverse complement strand
CACTTCTCGAACTCCAGGAGGCGTACACCTACGGCTCCGAACCCCGGAAGTCGCCCGTCGTCTTCGCCCGCCTGCTCACCCTCCGACACCCTCGCTGTTTTTCTCACGGGTCTCTGCTGTTGCTGCCGTTCACGCCAACGGGCGTAGGTCAACCTCTGTTCGCCAACAAGTGTTGACCCCATCAAAGGCTCTCGCTACTGTCGTCAACGAGCGTTGGCAAACCAGCGTTGGCCTCTGGAGGTCATCATGAACGGCACCACAGACCGCTCCGTGATCGTCGTCGGCTCCGGTCCCGCCGGTCTTCTGCTGGCCGGTGACCTCGCCACCGCCGGTGTCCCCGTCACCCTCCTCGAAAAGCGCCCGCACAAGATCAGCAATCTCTCCCGCGCCTTCGTCCTGCACGCCCGCACCCTCGAGCAGCTCGATGCCCGTGGTCTCGCCGACGGTCTGGAGGCCGTCGGCCGCCCCCTCGACAGCCTCCGGCTCTTCGGACGCCTCACCGTCGAGCTCTCGACCCTCCACTCCCGCTTCAACCACCTCCTCGTCATCCCGCAGTACGAGGTGGAGAAGGCCCTGGAGCGGCGCGCCGTCGAGGCCGGTGTGGACTTCCGGTACGAGACCGAGCTGACCGGGCTCGCCCAGGACGCGGACGGCGTGACGGTCGAGGTCCGCGGGCCCGGCGGGGGTGCCGACAGTCTGCGGGCCGCGTATGTCGTCGGCACGGACGGCATGCGCAGCGCCGTGCGGGACGCGATCGGGCTCCCCTTCCCCGGCCGCTCCGCCATCCGCTCCGTCGTCCTCGCGGACGTACGCCTCGCCGAGGAGCCCGAGAACCTGCTGACCGTCAACGCGGTCGGCGACGCCTTCGCCTTCCTCGCACCCTTCGGCGACGGCTACTACCGCGTGATCGCCTGGAACCGTGCCCGCAACGTCCCCGACAGCGAGCCCCTCGGCCTCGACGAGGTCAAGGAGGTCACCCGGCTCGCCCTCGGCCGCGACTACGGCATGCACGACGCCCGCTGGATGTCCCGCTTCCACAGCGACGAACGCCAGGCGCCCGCCTACCGGGTGGGCCGCGTCTTCCTCGCCGGGGACGCCGCGCACGTCCACACCCCGGCCGGGGGCCAGGGCATGAACACCGGTCTGCAGGACGCGGCCAACCTGAGCTGGAAGCTGGCCGCCGTCGTCCATGGGCATTCGGACGCGGCCCTCCTCGACAGCTACCAGGCCGAACGCCACCCGGTCGGCGCGGCCGTGCTGCGCAGCAGCGGCGGCATCGTCCGCCTCGCGATGGCCAAGCGCCCCTGGGAACTGGCGCTGCGGGCCGCGCTCACCGCCTTCCTCGACACCGTCGGCCCGGCCCGGCGCAGGGCGGTCGGCCAGATCACCGGGATCGGCTACCGCTACCCCGCCCCCCGCGGCGCCCACCGCCTCACCGGCACCCGCGTCCCGGACGTCGCCCTGGAGAGCGGCCGCCTCTACGAGGCCCTGCGCGGCGGCAGGTTCGTACTGATCACCCCGGAGGCCTACGAGGACCGGGGCACCCGCAAGGACCGGCTGGCCGTGGAGCGCTGGGCGAGCGACCGGCGTACCACCGTCCTGGTCCGCCCCGACGGATACGTGGCCTGGGCGGCGGACCCGGCGGACGCGGCGCGGATCGAGGACGCGGTGGCACGGTACGTGGGCTAGTGTCCGGCCTCCTGTGTCCCCGCCAGCAACTCCCGCAACAGGTCGGCCAGTTGGCCGGCCTGTTCGTCGTTCATGCCGGACAGGGCCTCCGTCTGGACGGCCAGGCCGGCGCCGACCGCCTGGTCGATGACCGTGAGCCCCTTCTCGGTGAGCGTCACCTGGAGGGCGCGGCGGTCGTGCGGGTCGGGGGAGCGGCGCAGCAGGCCGGCGCGTTCCAGTTTGTCGAGGCGGCCGGTCATGCCGCCCGTGGTGAGCATCAACGTCGCCGAGAGCTGGCGCGGCGAGAGGGTGTACGGCTCTCCTGAGCGGCGCAGGGTCGCCAGGACGTCGAACTCGCCGCGTGCGATGCCGTAAGGGGCGTACGCCTTCTCCATGCGGTCGCCCATGGTCCGGGAGAGGCGGTAGATCCGCCCGAAGACCTCCATCGCCCTGGTGTCGAGGTCCGGTCGGACCTCCGCCCACTGCTCGATGATCGCGTCGACGGCGTCCTTGCGCTGTGCACTCATGCCCCGAGTATCCGCAACAGCAGAGTCACTTGCAAGAAAGTAGCTTGACGGAAAGTTGCTTAGCGCTAAGCTAATCACTGCCAAGCTAACCATCGACGGGCTGCCTCCCGCCCGTCGTCGAGCGCATCCGAATCCGAGGGGTCGACCGTGGAGAAACCGGACCGCATACCCGGCCAGTGGGCCCTGCCCGTCGCCGCCGCCGTCAACGGCATCGGCACGGGCATGTACGTGCCCTTCACGCTGGTCTTCTTCCACTACGTGACCGGCCTCTCCTTCACCACCGTCGGGCTGGTGCTGACCCTGACCGGGCTCGCCGGTATCGCCACCCTGCCGCTGGCCGGCGCGGCGGTCGACCGGTTCGGCGCGCGGCGCGTACAGCTCGCGCTGTACGGGGTGCGTGCCGTCGGCTTCGTCAGCTACCCCTTCGCCGACTCCCTCGCCGCCTTCGCCGCGGTCGCGCTGGTCACGGCCGCGGCCGACCGGGCCTTTCCCGCCGTACAGTCCTCGCTCCTCGGCGAGGTGGCGCGGGGTGCCGGGCGGGACCGGCTGCAGGCCGCCACACGGGCGCTGCAGAACGGCGGTTACGGCGCCGGTGCCCTGCTGGCCACCCTGGTCATCGCCTTCGCGGGACCCACCGGCTACACCTACGCGGCCTGGGGCAACGCCCTGTCCTTCGCCCTCGCAGCGCTGCTGCTGACACCGCTGAGGCCGTTGCCCGCCGCCGACGGTACGGAGGTGCGGCGGGCCGGGGCCGGTTACCGGCTCGTGCTGGCCGACCGGCCCTTCCTGGTCGTCACCGGCGCCAACTTCCTCAACGCGCTGAACTATTCGGCCCTGTCCGTGCTGTTCCCGCTGTTCCTCGTGGAGTGGCTGCACGGGCCCGCGGCGCTCACCGGTGCCGCGTTCACGATCAACACGGTGCTGTGCGCGGCGGCCGGGGTGTACGTCGGCGGGCGGGTGCGCAGGGCCGGTGCACGGCGAACCCGGGCGGCGGCGCTGGGCGGGGGCCTGTTCGCGGTGGCTTTCCTCGGGCTGATCGCGCTGGGCACCCTGCGCCCGGCGTCCGGGCCGGTGCTGGGCGGGGCCCTGGTCGCCGTGGTCGTCGTCTACACGCTCGGCGAGCTGATCCACAGCCCCGCCGCCGAGGTCCTCGCCGTGTCGGCGGCGCCCGAGGCCGCGCGCGGCCGCTATCTGGCGGCGTACCAGATGTCCTGGTCGCTGGCGAAGGCGGTGGCGCCCTCGCTGTTCACGGCGCTGCTCGCGATGGACGGCCGGGCGCCCTGGGTGCTCCTCGTCCTCACCTCGGCGCTGGCAGCCGTCCTGCTGATCCGCACGGAACGCCGGCTGCCGGCCGACGCGGTACGGCCGGTCGCAGAGACGGTCGTACGCAAAGCCTCTCCGTCCGCTTCCCGCCACTCCGAGGAAGCCATGCCCCTCTCCTCCCGCCACCCCGAAGGAACCCGGTCATGAAACGGACCGCGACCGTCCTGCTCACCGCCCTCGCCCCCGTCTCCTGGGGCACCACCTACGCCGTCACCACCCAGTTCCTCCCGGCCGACCGTCCGCTGTTCACCGCTCTGGCGCGAGCCCTGCCCGCCGGTCTGCTGCTGCTGGCCGTCGCCCGGGTGCTGCCGCGCGGTGCCTGGTGGTGGAAGGCGGCCGTGCTCGGTGCGCTGAACATCGGGGCCTTCTTCCCATTGCTGTTCCTGTCCGCGTACCGGCTGCCCGGCGGCATGGCGGCCGTCGTCGGCTCGGTCGGGCCGCTGTTCGTGGTCGGGCTGTCGGCGCTGCTGCTCGGGCAGCGGCCGACGGGGCGGGCGCTGCTCGCCGGGGTCGTGGCGGCGTTCGGCGTCAGCCTCGTCGTGCTGAAGGCGGCCGGGGCGCTCGACCCCGTCGGTGTGCTGGCCGCCCTCGCCTCGACCGCGTCGATGTCCACCGGCACGGTGCTGACCAAGAAGTGGGGGCGCCCGGAGGGTGTGGGTCCGCTCGCCCTCACCGGCTGGCAGCTGACGGCCGGCGGGCTGCTCATCGCCCCGCTCGCCCTCCTCGTCGAGGGCGCCCCGCCCGCCCTGGACGCCCGAGCGGTCGGCGGCTACCTGTACCTCGCCCTCGCCAACACCGCCGTCGCCTACTGGCTCTGGTTCCGCGGCATCGGTCGCCTCACCGCCACCCAGGCCACCTTCCTCGGCCCGCTCTCCCCGCTGACCGCGGCGGTGGTCGGCTGGGCGGCGCTCGGTCAGGCGCTCACACCGGTGCAGCTCGCGGGCATGGCGCTGGCGTTCGGCGCGACGGTGGCGGGGCAGGTGACAAGGTCCGCTCGCCGTCAATCGTTCAGTTCTGCTGAAATGAACTGTCGAAAAGATTCGATGGACCTGACAGGTGTGTCCCCGCGACGGTAGATCCACCGAGATCACCCATCGCCGAAAGGACCTCCGTGGCCGTCGCCCTCGACCGGACCGCCCCCACCCTCTCCACCCGCTCGCTCCGCGGGCTCGCCCTGGCCGCCCTCGCCACCGTCGTCTGGTCCGGCAGCTTCGTCACCTCACGGGCGCTGCACGACAGCGTGCCGCCGGTGCAGCAGGCGTTCTGGCGGTGGGTGGTCGCGTTGGTGGCCGTGGCCCCCTTCGGGGCGCGACAGGCTTGGCGGCAGCGGGAGTTGATACGCCGTCACCTCGGGTTCGTGCTGCTTGCCTCGCTCCTCGGGGTCGCGGCCTACAACACCCTCGTGAACCAGGCGGGGTTGACCTCCCCGGCCGCCAACATGGGCATGATCATGGCCGCATCACCGGTGCTGATGGCGGTGTTCGAGCGGGCAGGAGGCGTACGGCCGGGCGGGCGCCGGGTCGCCGGGTTGCTGATGGCATGCCTGGGGGTGGTGCTCCTGGTCGGCGGGGCGAAGGGCCTCGCCTCCGGTGACCTCTGGATGGTCGCCGCCGCCTGCTGCTTCGGGTCCTACAGTGCGCTGCTGCGGCGGCGACCGGCCGAACTCGGCGGTACGGCGTTCCTGTTCACCACCTTCCTGCTCGGTACGGCGATGCTGCTGCCCGCCCAGACCGTGAGCGTGACGGTTCAAGGCGGCTTCACACCGACCCCCGCCACCGTCCTCCCGCTCCTCTACGTCGGTATCGCCTCCTCCGCTCTCGCCTTCTTCGCCTGGAACAAGGCGATCGCCCTGGTCGGCGCGGCCCGCGCGGGTGTCGTCTACCACCTCCAGCCGGTGTGCGTGGCCCTGTTGTCCTGGGCCGTGCTCGGCGAACGGGTGGGCCGGGAGCAGCTGCTGTGCATGGCGCTGATCCTCGGCGGGGTCATGCTCGGCGCCTCCGGATAGGTTGCCGCCATGGTCGAGTGGGACATCCGGAAGCTGCAGATCCTGCGGACGCTCAGGGAGCGGGAGACGGTCACCGCGACCGCCGAGGCGCTGCGGATGACGCCGTCCGCGGTGTCCCAGCAGCTGACCAACCTGGCCAGGCAACTCGGGGTGCCGCTGCTGGAGGCGCAGGGGCGGCGGGTGCGGCTGACGGACGCGGCGCGGCTGGTGCTGCGGCACGCGGAGGCCGTGTTCGAGCAACTGGAGCGCGCCGACGCCGAGTTGGCGGCCTATACGCAGGGCGAGGTCGGCGAGGTGCGGGTCGGTGCCTTCTCCACGGCCGTACCCGCGCTGGTCGTGCCCGCGGTACGGGCGCTGCGGACCCGGCACCCCGGAGTGACCGTACGGGTGCGGGAGGCGGAGGCGGGGGAGGCGTACGAGCTGCTGGCCGCCGGGGACGTCGACCTCGCGCTCTCCCTCGCCGCCCAGGCCCCGACCGCCGCCGACCCCCGCTTCACCCGCGTCCCGCTGCTCGCTGACCCCCTCGACCTCGCCCTGCCCCGTGACCACCCGCTCGCCGCCGCCGAGAGGCTGCGGCTGGCCGACCTCGCCGGGGAGCCGTGGATCTTCGGCGGCAGCGGGCCCTGGTCGGACATCACCCGCGGGGCCTGCGAGGCGGCGGGGTTCAGTCCCGTGCAGGGCCATTCGGCAGCCGGGTGGACGGCGATCCTGGCGATGGTCGAGGCCGGGATGGGGGTGGCGCTGGTGCCGCGCATGGCGGTCGTGGCGAGGGAGGGGGTCGCGATGCGGGAACTGACTCAGGACCGGCCCCGACGGCACGTGGTGGCGGCCGTACGGAACGGGGCCGGGGAAGCGGCGGCCGTGGGGCGGGTGCTCGGGATGCTGCGAGAGGTGGCGGGGGAGCTCGCCCAGGGGCCGTAGGCCGTCAGGCGCTGAAGTAGTGCCCCTCCTCCAGGTCCTCGATCAGGCCGGCACCCGTCGGCTCCCACCCCAGCCACTTGCGGGTCAGCGTGTTCGAGGCCGGTACGTCGAGGCCGACGACGTTGGCCAGCCAGCCGAAGTGGGCGGGTGCCTCCTCGGTGGTGATGCTCCTGACCGGGACGTCCAGGTGGCGGCCGATGACGGCGGCGATGTCGCGGAACGGGACGCCCTCGTCGGCCACAGCGTGCAGACGGGCGCCCGCGGGCGCCGACTCCAGGGCGAGGCGGACCAGACGTGCCGCGTCCGTGCGGTGCACGGCGGGCCAGCGGTTGGCGCCGTCACCGATGTAGGCCGCGAAGCCCTTCTCGCGGGCGATGGCGATCAGCGTCGAGACGAAGCCCTTGTCCCCGTGGCCGTGCACGGTCGGGGAGAACCGGACGGCCGCCGACCTGACCCGGCGGTCGGCCAGCGCGACGGCCGCGTCCTCGTTCCGCGCCCGGACCGCCCCGAACGACTCCGGCGGGGCTGTGTCCTCCTCGGTGTTGACCCGGCCCGGCTGCAGCAGTGCCGTGCCCGAGGACATCACGAAAGGCTTGTCCGAGCCCTCCAGCGTCGCCCCGATCGCCTCGATGGCCCGCAGGTCGGCCGCGCAGGCGGCGGCGAAGTCGAAGTCGGCCGAGAAGTCGTGGATGAATGCGAGGTGGGCGACGGCGTCGGCCGCGGCCGCCCCTTGGCGCAGGCTGTCCAGGTCCTCCAGCGAACCGCGCCGCACTCCGGCCCCCGCGGCCGTCAGAGCCGCGGCGGAGGAGTCCGAGCGGGCCAGACCCGTGACCTGATGCTCGGCATCGAGGAGTTCGCGGACGACCGCGGAGCCGATGAAACCGGTCGCGCCCGTGACGAATACGCGCATGGTGCAGCCCTTCGAGGGTGGTGAGTGGAGGTGCCTCCATCCTCCGGAGGGGGCGGTGGCCGCGTCCAAAGCCTGTTCCGCATGGAGCAATACGGTTCGGGTATCACCGCAGATGAGTAGGCTGTATGGCATGGCTGACCTCGACCTCCGTCTGGTCCGGTACTTCACCGCCGTGGCCGAGCACCGCCACTTCGGGCGTGCCGCCGAGGCCCTGCACATCACCCAGCCGTCCCTGAGCCGGCAGATCGCGGCCCTGGAACACCAGCTCGGCGCCCGGCTGCTGGACCGCACCCCGCGCGGCACCCGGCTCACCGAGGCCGGCGAGGTGTTCCTGACCCGCGCGCGGGCGCTGCTGCGCGCCGCCGAGCAGGCCGCGGCCGAGGCCCGGGCCGCCGCCGAGCCCAGCCGGTTCACCGTCGGCTTCACCAGCGGCCTGATCGTCACCGCGGCCGTGCGCGAGCTGCGGCGCCGGCATCCGGACGCCGACGTACGCAGCCGGCATCTGCGCTGGGACGGCGCGCGCGCCGCCCTGCTCGAACGCCGGGTGGACGCCGTGGTGACCCGACTGCCCTTCGCCACCGACCAGTTGGAGGTGACCGTCCTCTACGACGAGCCAAGGGCCGTGGTGGTCCCCGTCGACCACCGCCTGGCCGGCAAGGAGTCCGTCACCCTCGACGACATCGCGGGCGAACCGATGCCCCGGATCACCGGCGCCGACCCGGCCTGGGCGTCCTTCTGGCGCCTCGAACCCCGGCCGGACGGCCGCCCCGTGCCCGACGGCCCCGAGATCCTGGACCTGGAGGACAAGTTCGAGGTCGTCGCCGCCGGGGAGGCCCTGGTCGTCACGGCCTACCAGCCCGGCGCCCCCCTCCGCCCCGACGTCACCGCCGTCCCGCTGCACGGCGTCGAGCCCAGCCAGGTCGCCCTCGCCACCCGCGCCGGCGACCGCAGCCGCCTGGTGTCCGCGTTCCGCAAGGTGGCGCGCGCCTACCTCACTGGGGCGTCGGAGACGGCGTGACCGGTGGGTTGCTCTCGCCGGTCGGGCCGGTGACCGCAGTCGGCTGGTGTTCGCGTTCGCGGGGTGGCGCGCCTGCCTCACCGGGGCGTCGGGGTCGGCGCGACGGGTCGGCCGCTGTCGCCACCGGGGTCGGCGTGATCGGTGGGTCGTTCTCGCCACCCGCGCCGGCGACCGCAGCCGTCTGGTGCCCGCGTTCCGCAAGGTCGCGCGCGCCCGCCTCACCAGGCCGTCCGAAGCGGTATGACCGCAGGCCCCCTCGGGCCCCCGTATCGCGATAGCGTCACAGCGTCCTCGTGTGACGCAAGGCCTTCACCACCCCGGAGGTGCCCGTGGTCGCCGACAGCTGTGCCAACTGTGGCAAACCGCTTCCCGCGCGGGCGGGCCGCACCGGTCGTAGCTCCGTGTACTGCTCGGCCGCGTGCCGGCAGAAGGCGTACCGGGAGCGGCAGGGGGCCGGGACGGGGGCCAGCGTGCAGGGACTGATCGACGACATCGGGCGGCAGGTCAAGGAACTCACGCCGCAGCCGCCGTCCGTCCTGTACTCCGGGGTGGCCGATCTGTCGGCCGCCGTGGCGCGGTTGCGGCGGGTCGCCCGGACCGCCCGGGACACCGCGAAGGAACCCCAGCGGCCGACAGAGCCTTCCGTAACAGCGAAAGCCGTTACGGAAATCCTCCTCACCGAAGCCGACTTCGCCGCCCTCACCGAGTCCCACCGCCGGGAGATCCACGTCCACTGCTACCGCATGACGGGCTCCTACGACGACGCCGAGGACCTCGTGCAGGAGACGTTCCTGCGGGCCTGGCGGGCCCGGGAGTCCTTCGAGGGGCGCGCCGGTGCCCGCACCTGGCTGTACCGCATCGCCACCAACGCCTGCCTGGACTTCCAGCGCCGCACCGCCCGCCGCCCGCAGCGCTACGAGCCGATCCCCGGCATGAACCACGGCACCGGCGAGGCCCCCGCCCGCATCACCTGGCTGCAGCCCTATCCCGACGACGAACTGCCCACCGCCGAGGAGGACCGGCCGGACGTCGCCGCCGTCTCCCGCGAGACCCTTGAGCTGGTCTTCCTCGCCGCCATCCAGCACCTCCCGCCCCGCCAGCGGGCCGTGCTGATCCTGCGGGACGTGCTGGGCCTCACCGCCGCCGAGACCGCCGAGGCCCTCGACCTGACCGTGGCCTCCGCCAACAGCGCCCTGCAGCGCGCCCGCCCCACCCTCCGCGACCACCTGCCCGGGCAGCGCGCGCAGTGGAGTGCGGGCGAGCCGACCGAGGCCCAACGCGCCGTCCTGCAGCGGTACATGACCGCCGCCGAGCAGCTCGACTTCGCCGCGATGACCGACCTGCTCAGCAAGGACGTCACGCTCACCATGCCGCCCAACCCGTTCTGGTTCACCGGCCGCGACGCCCTCGTCGAGTTCCTGCGCCCCACCCTCGACCCGGCGTCCCCCATGTTCTTCGGCCACTGGCGCCACCTGCCCGCCCGCGCCAACGGGCAGCTCGCGGCGGGCGGTTACGTCCGCAGGCCCGGTACGCAGGTCCACCGCGCCCAGGTCCTCGACGTGCTCCGCTTCGACGCCGACGACCGGATCGTGGAGATCACGTCCTTCGAGCCGCATCTGTTCCCGGCCTTCGGGCTGCCGCTGCGGCTGTGACGACCGATGAGTGATCGGGCGGCCGTGCGTCTGTATGACCGACCGATACGGAACACCCTTCCCGAGGAGATCACCATGCTGCTCACCGACAAGACCGCGATCATCTACGGCGCCGGCGGATCCATCGGCGGAGCTGTCGCCCGCGCCTTCGCCGCCGAGGGCGCACGCGTCCACCTGGTCGGACGGACTCGCAAGACGCTGGAGGCCGTGGCCGCCGACATCAAGGACGCCGAGGTCGCCGTCGTGGACGCGCTCGACGAGGCGGCCGTCGAAGAACACCTCGCGGGCGTCGGTGACGTCGACATCTCGTTCAACCTCGTCACACGCGGCGATGTGCAGGGCGCCCCGCTCACCGACATGCCCGTGGACGACTTCATGCGGCCCGTGCTGGGCGGAGTCCGCGCCAACTTCATCACCGCCCGCGGCGCCGCCCGCCGGATGGCCGAGCGCGGCTCCGGCGTGATCCTCACCCTCAACAGCGGCTCCGCGCACGGCAGTCCGATGATGGGCGGCACGGGGCCCGCCGACGCCGCCATCGACACACTCGTACGCAACCTGGCGGTGGAGTGCGGTCCACGCGGGGTGCGGGCCGTCGGGCTGTGGGCGGCCGGGGTGCCCGAGACCTTCACCGTCGAGAAACTCTCCGCGGTCAACCCGGCCATCGACGAAGCCGCCGTCCAGGGCATCGTCGACCACCTCGCCGGGATGCGCATGACACACCGCAACCCCACCCTCGCCGAGGTCGCCGCCACGGCGGTCTTCCTGGCCTCGGACCACGCGGGCGGCATCACCGGCACGTTCGTCAACGTGACGGGTGGGATGGTCCCGCGGTGACGACAGGCGAAGGGCGCCCGGTGCGGCACCGGGCGCCCTCGTTCTCGTACTCCCGAGCGACTACGCCTGCGCGTCCGCGGCCTGCGCCCTCAGGGCGCGCTCCACGCCCGAGCGGGACTCGGACACCAGGCGGCGCAGGGCCGCGCTGGGCTCGGCGGCGGAGAGCCAGGCGTCCGTCCTGTCCAGGGTCTCCTGCGACACCTGTACGGACGGGTAGAGACCGACCGCGATCTGCTGGGCGATCTCGTGCGAGCGGGAGTCCCAGATGCCCTTGACCACCTCGAAGTACTTCTCGGTGTACGGGGCGAGCAGCTCGCGCTGGTCGGTCTGGACGAAGCCGCCGATGACCGCCTCCTGGACGGCGTTCGGCAGCTTGTCGGACTCGACGACCTGCGCCCAGGCCTCCGCCTTCGCCTCCGCGGTCGGCCGCGCGGCACGGGCGCTGGCCGCGTGGCGCTCACCCGCGGCCGTCTTGTCGCGCTCGTACTCGCCGGCGATCTCCGACTCGTCGTAGCGGCCCACCGCGGCGAGCCGCTGCACGAACGCCCAGCGCAGCTCGGTGTCGACGACCAGACCCTCGATCGTCTGCGAACCGTCGAGCAGGGCCTCCAGCAGGTCCAGCTGCTCCGGCGTCCTGGCGGTCGCCGCGAACGCCCGCGCCCAGGCCAGCTGGTGGTCGCTGCTCGGCTCGGCCGCGCGCAGATGGGCCAGCGTGGCGTCGGTCCAGCGGGTGAGCAGGGCCTCGCGGGCGGCCGGGTCGGCGTACAGGTCGATCGCCAGCTTCACCTGGCGGTGCAGCGACTGCACGACACCGATGTCGGACTCCTTGCCGATGCCCGACAGGACCAGCGAGAGGTAGTCGCGGGTCGCGAGCTCCGCGTCCCGCGTCATGTCCCAGGCGGAGGCCCAGCACAGGGCACGGGGGAGCGAGGACTCGAAGTCGCCCAGGTGCTCGGTGACGAACGCCAGGGACTCCTCGTCGAGGCGGACCTTGGCGTACGACAGGTCGTCGTCGTTGAGCAGGACGACGGCCGGGCGGCGCCTGCCCACCAGCTGCGGTACGGCGGTCAGCTCGCCGTCGACGTCCAGCTCGATGCGCTCGTCGCGGACCAGCTTGCCGCTGTCGTCGTCGAGTTCGTACAGACCGACGGCGATGCGGTGCGGGCGGAGCGTGGGCTCGCCCTTCGCGCCGGCGGGGAGCGCGGGGGCCTCCTGGCGGATGGCGAAGGAGGTGACGACGCCGGCGGCGTCCGTCTCGATCTCGGGACGGAGGACGTTGATGCCCGCCGTCCGGAGCCATTTCTCCGACCAGTTCTTCAGGTCGCGGCCGGAGGTCTCCTCCAGCGCGCCCAGCAGGTCGGACAGGCGCGTGTTGCCGTACGCGTGCCGCTTGAAGTACGCCTGCACACCACCGAAGAACTCGTCCATGCCGACGTAGGCGACGAGCTGCTTCAGGACGCTGGCGCCCTTGGCGTAGGTGATGCCGTCGAAGTTCACCAGCACGTCGTCGAGATCGCGGATCTCGGCCATGATCGGGTGGGTGGAGGGCAGCTGGTCCTGCCGGTAGGCCCACGTCTTCATGGAGTTGGCGAAGGTCGTCCAGGAGTGCGGCCAGCGCGAGGCGGGGTGGTACGCCTGGCAGGCGATGGAGGTGTACGTGGCGAACGACTCGTTCAGCCACAGGTCGTTCCACCACTCCATGGTGACCAGGTCGCCGAACCACATGTGGGCCAGCTCGTGCAGGATGGTCTCCGCGCGCAGCTCGTACGAGGCGTCGGTGACCTTGGAGCGGAACACGTACTGGTCCCGGATGGTCACCGCACCCGCGTTCTCCATCGCGCCCGCGTTGAACTCCGGCACGAACAGCTGGTCGTACTTCTTGAACGGGTACGCGTAGTCGAACTTCTCCTGGAACCACTCGAAGCCCTGCCGGGTGACCTCGAAGATCGCGTCGGAGTCGAGGAACTCGGCGAGCGAGGGCCGGCAGTAGATGCCCAGCGGCACGGACTGCCCGTCCTTCTCGTACACGCTGTGGACGCTGTGGTACGGGCCGACGATGAGCGCCGTGATGTACGAGGAGATCCGCGGCGTCGGCTCGAAGACCCAGGTGTCGTCCTTGGGTTCCGGCGTCGGCGAGTTGGAGATGACGGTCCAGCCGGAGGGCGCCTTCACCGTGAACTGGAAGGTCGCCTTGAGGTCGGGCTGCTCGAACGACGCGAACACGCGGCGGGCGTCCGGGACCTCGAACTGGGTGTAGAGGTAGGCCTGTTGGTCGACGGGGTCGACGAAGCGGTGCAGTCCCTCACCGGTGTTGGTGTACGCGCAGTCGGCGACCACACGCAGGATGTTCCGCCCCTGCAGCAGCCCCGGAAGGGCGATCCGCGAGTCCTGGAAGACCTCGGCGGGGTCGAGGGCGTCGCCGTTGAGCGTCACCTCGTGGACGGTCGGGGCCACCAGGTCGATGAAGGACTCCGCACCGTTTTCGGCCACGTCGAAACGCACCGTCGTCACGGACCGGTAGGTGCCGCCCTCTTGCGCGCCGGAGAGGTCGAGATCGATCTCGTACGAGTCAACGCTGAGCAGCTTCGCCCGCTGCTGCGCCTCTTCGCGAGTCAGGTTTGTGCCAGGCACGCGGTCATCTCCTCGTCATGTGTCGGTTCAGCCATCCTTCCACGGGACCGTGAGGAGGGCGACGAGGGTTTTCCCGATGGATCAACCGGTCGGCAGCAGCGGACCGCCACGTCCGATTTCCGCCGGTCAGGAGGCTTTGCCCGCGTCAGCCTGGAGACATGACGACGTACACCGCACGACCCATCGCCCCGTCCGTCCTCAAGGAGCTCCGCACCGCCGACGACGCGGGCCGTCCGATGGTCCCCGTGGCCGACGACGAGGGCGGCGCCCCGCTGCGCTGCTGTCTGCGCCGGAGCGAGCCGGGGGAGCGGATCGCCCTCGTGTCGTACGCGCCCCTGCGCCGGTGGGCGGCCGAGACGGGCGCCGTGCCCGGGGCCTACGACGAGCAGGGGCCGGTTTTCATCCACGCGGACGAGTGCCCGGGACCCGACGGCGACCGCCACCCCTTCGACGATGCCCACCGCACGGTCCGCCGCTACTCCGCCGAGGGGCACATCCTGGGCGGGCAGCTGGTCGCGGCGCCCGACGACGAAGCCTTCCGTAACGCGTTCGACGACCCGGAAGTGGCGCTCGTCCACGTCCGGGCCGTCGAGTACGGCTGTTTCCTCTACGAGGTCAGGAGGCCTTGGCCTTCAGCTCCGCAGCCACCAGCTCCGCGATCTGCACGGCGTTGAGCGCCGCGCCCTTGCGGAGGTTGTCGTTGGAGATGAACAGGGCCAGGCCGTTGTCCACCGTCTCGTCGCGGCGGATGCGGCCGACGTAGGACGGGTCCTGGCCGGCGGCCTGGAGGGGGGTCGGGATGTCGGAGAGCGCGACGCCTGGGGCGCCCGCCAGCAGCTCCGTGGCGCGCTCCGGGGAGATCGGGCGGGCGAAGCGGGCGTTGACCTGCAGGGAGTGGCCCGAGAAGACCGGGACGCGGACGCAGGTGCCGGAGACCTTGAGCTCGGGGATCTCCAGGATCTTGCGGGACTCGTTGCGGAGCTTCTGCTCCTCGTCCGTCTCGTTCAGACCGTCCTCGACGAGGTTGCCCGCGAAGGGGAGGACGTTGAAGGCGATGGGGCGCTTGTAGACGCCGGGCTCCGGGAAGTCGACCGCGCCGCCGTCGTGGGTGAGCTTGTCGGCGTCGGCGACGACCTTCTGCACCTGGCCGTGCAGCTCAGCGACGCCCGCGAGACCCGAGCCGGACACCGCCTGGTAGGTGGCGACGACCAGCGCCTGGAGGCCCGCCTCCGCGTGCAGCACCTTCAGGACCGGCATCGCGGCCATCGTCGTGCAGTTCGGGTTGGCGATGATGCCCTTGGGGCGGTCCGCGATCGCATGCGGGTTCACCTCGGAGACGACCAGCGGGACCTCCGGGTCCTTGCGCCAGGCCGAGGAGTTGTCGATCACGACGGGGCCCTGCGCGGCGACCTTCTCGGCCAGCGCCTTGGAGGTCGCGCCGCCCGCCGAGAACAGCACGATGTCCAGGCCGGAGTAGTCGGCCGTCGCCGCGTCCTCCACGGTCACGCCGTCCAGGACCGAGCCCGCCGAGCGCGCGGAGGCGAACAGGCGCAGCTGGGTGACGGGGAAGTTCCGCTCCGTGAGGATCCTGCGCATGACCGTGCCGACCTGTCCGGTGGCTCCGACGATTCCGACCCTCACAGCGACTCCCTCTGTGTGCGTTCCACGTGTACGTGCATGTCTGCGGCTTTTCCATCATGCGGCCGACCGGGGTCCGCCTGTCCAATTCTTTGCGCTCCATGCCCGAGGAGTGGACTGCCGGACGGTGTGACGTACACCTCTGGACGATTTTCTCCGGGATCGGCCGAACGTTTCCGGGCGCTGCGGCGTCGTAGAGGAAACGCGGTGAGGGGGTGGCTTGTGCTGCGCAGAAAGGCCCGCCGTGGCCAGGGGGACGATCATGGCGATCCTCTGGACGCGGCTCAGGAACGCCGGGTGCGGGCGGTGCTCGCACTGGGCGGGGTGCCGCAGACGGACCTGCCGGACGGGGTGCAGCAGGTCCGTCTGCGGCTGCTGGAGCGGGCGGCGAAGGGGTACGAGACCCCGCGCGACGTCTCCGCATGGGCGGCCGTCGTCGCCTCCAACCTGGCCATGGACTGGCACCGGGCCAAGCGCCGCCAGGAGCGGATCGGCGAGCGCCTCGCCTCCCTGCGCCAGCTGGAGCACCCTTCGGGAGAGGACACCAGCGTGCTCTCCCTGGCCGTCGCCCAGGGCCTCGACGAGCTCCCGGACTCCCAGCGCCAGGTCCTCGTCCTGCGTTTCTACGCCGACCTGCCCGTCCGCTCGATAGCCGACGAGCTCGGCATCCCGGAGGGCACGGTCAAGAGCAGGCTGCACACGGCGGTCCGGGCACTGCGCGCCCGCCTGCACGAGGACGAGGTGGTGTGAGATGACCGCCGAACACAACGGCGTCGATGCGCTGATGGCCGCGATCACCGGCGAGGAGCTGCCGGAGGAGGCCCGCACGGACGCCGCCTTCGCGGCCGAGCACCGCAGGGCGACGGCCGATGTGGCACTGCTGCGGCAGCAGCTCGGGATCATCGCGGACGCGCTGGCCGAGGAGCCGCGGCCGGAGCGGAGGCCCGCCGCCGTACGGGCGCCGCGGGACTGGCGCCCGGCGCGCAGGTTCGCCTTCGGCTCGCTCGCCGTGGCCGCCGTCGCGACCGTGCTGTCGGGGCTGGGCTGGCTGCTCGTGCAGGCCAACAGTGGTGTCGACACCATGTCGGGCGGCAGCGCCGACTCGGCCTCCAAGGCGGACCGCAACGCCGAGGCCGGCTCCGCCTTCTCCAGCCCCGGCTACCTCGCCTGCACCGGCCTGGTCGCCGAGGGCGAGGTGACGGCGGTGGACCCGGTGTCCAAGGCCGCCGGGCAGGATCGGATCACCCTGGACGTGACCCGCTCGTACAAGCCCGAGAAGTCCAGGAAGGAGATCACCCTGGTGATCGAGGAGGAGACCCTGAGCAAGGCGCTCCACAAGGGCGACCACATCCTGGTGTCCGTGCCACCGCGGTCCGCCGTCCCGGACCAGGTGATCGTCGGCGAGAAGTCGATCGCCCGTGAACGCGCCGGGCTCACCCGAGCCCTGCCCGAATCGGCCGGGGCCACCTGCTGACGTCTCCCGCTGACGGGAAAGGGCGGGCGCCCTTACGGACGCCCGCCCTCACCGCCGTACCACCGGCTACGGAGTGACCTTCTCGATCTTCACGCTGCCGGTGCCCGCGGCCGTGCCGCGTGCGTTCACCAGCTGGACCTGGCCGAAGAACTCACGGCCCTCCGGGGCGGCCGCCGCGGCGGTGACGCTGCCGGAGACGGTCGCCGAGTCGCCCGTGCCGAGCTTGACCGGCGCGGAGTCGTCGACGGTGACGGCGCCCAGGGACGCGGAGAAGAAGACGTCCCGGTAGTCGTACGCCGTGGAGCCGGACGGGACCGAGTAGCCCGCGACCTCGATGGTGTACGTGCCGGCGGCCGGGTTGGCGACCGAGACGGCCTCCTCCGAGTCGCCGTCGGCGGACTGGCCGACGACCGTGCCGGCCGCGTTCTTCACCACCAGGTCGAGGTCGGCGGATGCGTCGGAGACGTTGCCGATCGCGACGTCCAGCGACTTGGCGCCCGCGGGCACCTCGACCGTGGTGGTCTGCGTCTCGCCCTGCTTGATGGTCGGGCGGGCCGTCTTGGACGAGCCGAGCGGGCCGCCGACCAGCTTGCCGTCGAGCGCGGCGAGCTTGTTCGTCACCTTCCAGGAGACGGCGGCCGGGGTGCCGACCTTGGCCTCGGGGACGGTCACGGTCTGCGGGTCGAAGACCGCGCCGAGGACGGCGACGTCCAGCTTGTACGGGTTGTCGAGCAGCGGCGAGGTACGGCGCGACTCGACCTCGATCTCCCAGACGCCGGCCTGCGGGTCCGCGTACGAACGCACGTCGGGCTTGCAGCCGTTGCCGTCGAGGTAGTTGTTGTAGCAGTTCGGGGTGGAGGTGTTGTCGACCGGAGTGCCGTACGGGTGGATGGCGATGAACCGGGTCTGGCTCTTGTCCTGCAGCCCGCCGATGGCGACCTCCAGGGACTTGGCGCCCTCGGGCACGGTCACGAAGTACGACTGCGTGCTGTTGCGCTGCACCGTGTTCGAGGCCGTGAAGGTGTACTTCACCGGCGTCGAGACCACGACCGTGGCGAGGATCTGCTTGTCGACGCCCTCGGTGCTCGGGTCGTCGACGTCGAGGATCGCGCTCTTGATGCCCGCGGACCTCGGGTTGGCCTGCACCTTGACGGTGACCGGCTGGTTCAGCGGCAGCTTCACCCAGTCCTTGCCGACGATCCGGAAGGTGTCACCGGCGTTGTTCTCGATGCTCAGCTCGTGCCAGACAGCCTTCTCGGAACCGGAGGTCCGGGTGATCGTGACGTCGTACGTCTTCCTGTCACCCGCCTTGAGGCCGCCCTCGCGGTCGTACAGGCCGGTGCCGAAGCCCGGCGTCTTCAGCGCCTGGTCGAGCGCGGTGTCGACCGGGGCCTTCACGGTGTAGTCATTCGCGGTGGCGCCGTCGCGGATCGCGTCCCAGGCGTCGACGATGTCGATGCGGCCCGCGCCCTCCTCGTAGGCCTGAACGCCCTTGATGTGGTGGGCGGTCGAGGTGAGGGCCGTGCGCAGGGTGGCCGGCTTGAGCTCGATGTGCTTCTGCTTGGCGGCCGAAAGCAGCAGCGCGCTCGCACCCGTGGCCTGCGGGGAGGCCATGGACGTGCCCTGCAGCATGGAGTAGCCGGCGGGCAGCGTGTAGCCCGACTCGGCGACCGGGGAGCCCGGCAGCCAGGTCTGGGTGGTGTTGATCGCGGCACCCGGCGCGACGAGGGTCGGCGTGAAGCCGCCGTCCTCACGCGGGCCACGGGAGGAGAACGGCATCATCGCGTACTTCTTGTCCACGACGGAGCCGTAGTTGGACGCCCAGGTCGCCTTCGAGATGCCGGCGCCGACGGAGATCACCTTGTCGGCGAGACCGGGGTCGCCGATGGTGTTCGCGCCCGGGCCGGAGTTGCCCGCCGAGATCACCAGCTGCACGCCGTAGGTGTCGATGAGCCGCGTGTACAGCTCGGAGCGCGCGTTGTTGCCGTCGTTGAGCGCCGGGAGACCGCCGATCGACATGTTGACGATGTCGACACCGCGGTTCACGACGAGGTCGATCATGCCCTCGGTGAGCGCGACGTTGGTGCAGCCGCCGGTCCAGGTGCAGGCACGGGAGGAGACGATCTTCGCGCCCGGGGCCGCGCCGTTCATCTTCCCGCCGAACAGGCCGTTGGCGGCGGTGATGCCGGCGACGTGCGTGCCGTGCTCGGACTCGATGACGCCGATGTTGACGAAGTCGGCCTTCTTGCCGACCCAGTCGCCGCCGAACGGGTCCATCGGCACGTCCTTGCGGATCTGCACGACGAACGGCTGGCGCTCCACGACGTCGGTGGACGGGTTGTCGGTACCGAAGTAGCCGATCTGGTAGCCGTCCTTGTACGGCTTCATCGGCTCGTCGTCGCTGAAGTCGTAGTTGTTGTTCAGGTCGACGCGGACGGTGCCGGCGGCGGCGTCGTAGAGGACGCCCCACTTGTCCGTGGTGTCCCCGTCCCGGTTGGCGTCGCCCTTCGCGTCGCCGCCCGCGGTGGCGGCCTCGCTGAAGGTGCTGACCTGGTACGACCCGGCGGGCGCCGTCCAGGTCTTGCCGCCGTAGGTGAAGGTGGGGCCGGAGACCGAGGTCACCATCGGCCGCCAGGTGGCATCGCTGTCGACGATCGGGTCGGTCGCCGTCACCCAGTCGACGATCTTCCGCTCACCGGTCGTGGTCTTCTGCAGTGCCGGGTGACCGAGGTCGACACCGGAGTCCAGGATGCCGATGGTGACGCCGCGGCCGTCCGCCTTCGGGTGGTCCTTCACGAAGTCGACGGCGCCCGTCTCGAAGGACGGGTTGTACGGGTTCTTGGCGGGCGTGTTCTTGTCCGGCGCGGGATAACTGACCGTGCCCGACGCCGACTTGGAGCCGCTCGTCGCGCTCGGGTCGTCCAGCGGTATCTCCTCGCGCAGGTCGATGGCGTGCACGGAGGAGAGCTTCGCGGCGGCGGCGATGGCCGAGTCGGCCTTGCTCGTCGGGACGGTGGCGCGGACGTAACCGAGCTTGTCGTACGTCCGGCCGACCGAGCCGCCCTTGACCGCGTCCAGCTTCCCGGCGACCTGCTCGGTCTGCCCCGGGGCGGTGGCGATCATCATCGTGACGTTCTTGTCACCGTCGGCCTTGGCCTCGGCGAGCAGGTCCGCGTCGTCGGAACCGAGCTTTTCCTGCGCGGACTTGACGCTGCCGTCCGAGGGGGCGGTGGAGCCCGGGGACGGCGCGTCGGCGGAGAAGGCCATGGGTATCGGGCCGGCCGCGGAGAGCGCGGCGACGAGACCGGCGGCCACGGCTATTCGGGCCACTGGTCTGAGGGGGGTGAGGGTCATCGGCATCCCTTGGAGTGAAGATTTCAGTGCCGGACGAGCGCACAGCTTTACCCAGGGGACAGTTGTTTGGGAAGTGTTGACCGAAACGATATGGACGTATGGGGAAAACCCCCGATTCCCTTTACGGGGATGAGTCCGCAATAGTGCCAAATGAACCGGCGGTTCCGGACTAACGTCCCTACGTGCGCAGGAAACTGAGGGTGGCGGCCTACGCCATATGCGTCCGCGACGACCAACTCCTCCTGGCCCGCTGGATCGACGACCAGGGCCGCCCCGAGTGGACCCTGCCCGGCGGCGGTCTGGAACACGGCGAGGACCCCTACGACGCCGCCCTCAGGGAGGTCGAGGAGGAGACCGGCTACCACGTCGAGCTGACCGCCCTCCTGGGCGTGGACTCGATCCGCCGCACCGCCCCGGGCCGCTTCGGGCCCTCCGTCGACCACCATGGCGTACGTCTGGTGTACGAGGGCCGGGTGGTCGGCGGCGAACTCCGCCACGAGGTCGGCGGCTCGACGGACATGGCGGCCTGGCATCCCCTGGAGGAGGTGCCCGGGCTGCGACGCGTCGGACTGGTCGACGTGGGGCTGGCGCTGTGGCGGGAGCGGCCGGCGGCCGGGCGGGTGAACTCCTTGCACTACCCAGAAAGATGAACGCGGAGTGACCGCCCCCGGGCCGCTCGACGAGCGGTCGTGAACGCGCAGGGTGGCCCAAGATCCACGTACGGTGATCGGCGTTGCCCGTTGCCGTCTCGTTCACCAGCAGGTCATCCCCGGTGTCAACGATCCAGTACGAGCGGGATGTTCGCGACTGCGACCACCCGCGACCACTGCCGACGCGTTCGCACTCGGGGAGATCGCGCCATGTCGCGCATACGCTCTGTCGCCGCCACCATCCCGGCGATCAACCGCCGTACCGTCCTCGCCGCCACCGGCGCGGCGGCCGTCTCCGCAGGCGTCGGCTACGCCCTGCGGCCCACCGACAGCCAGGCCGCCACCACCGAAACGACCCGGGTCGTGGCGCAGTCCCGCAGGGCCCCGGCCGCCCCCCTCGCGCCCTACACCAAGGGCACCACCCTCGCCACCGTCGCCGCCCCGCGCACCTCCTCCGGCTACCGCCGCCTCGGCGACGGCCCCGGCTGGTCCCGCGTCGTGCGCAGCGAGCTCGCCGCCCCCAAGTCGGGCCGCGCCGGCCGCCGTACCGCGCTGGCCGCGTTCGTGCAGCTCACGGACATGCACCTGATGGACTCCCAGCACCCGATGCGCCTGGAGTACCTGCGCTCCACGGACCGGCACGCCTGGCGCCCGCACGAGGCGCTGACCGTGCACGGCGCGATCTCGCTGGTCGAGCGGATCAACGCGCTCCGGGGCGCCCCCGTCACCGGCTCCCCGCTGCACTTCGCGATGACCACCGGCGACAACACGGACAACAACGCCAAGACCGAGCTCGAATGGTTCCTGAAGATCATGAGCGGCGGGAGGATCACCCCCAACTCGGGTGACCCGCGCCACTACGAGGGCGTTCAGAACAGCGGCCTCAAGCTGTACTGGCAGCCCGACTCCACCGTCCGCGACGGCGACAAGCAGCTCGGCTTCCCGCATCTGCAGGGCTTCCTGGCCGCCGCGATCCACGAGGTCCGCAGCCCCGGCCTGACCCTGCCCTGGTACTCCACGGTCGGCAACCACGACGCCCTGCCGCTCGGCTGCTACGGCCACGGCGACTCCTGGCTCGCCGAGTACGCGGTCGGCGGCAAGAAGCTGATGTCGGTGTCCGCCGCCGAGGCGAAGAAGCTCCAGAACACCATCGCGAACGGCAACGACCCCAAGGGGACGGTGTTCCGCGACTTCCTCAAGGCCCACACGCGTGCCATGCGCTCCGTCACACCGGACGAGCGCCGGGCCCCGCACACCGCGGCCGACTACCTCAGGGCACACCTCGACCCGGCGTACCGCGGCAACGGCCCGGTCGGGCATGGCTACTCCACCGCCAACCTGGACGCGGGCACCCAGTACTACACCTTCCGCATCTCCGACGACGTCATCGGCATCAGCATCGACACCACCGACCCGGGCGGCCACTACGAAGGCTCCATCGGGACGGCCCAGTTGAACTGGCTCGACAAGCAGCTGCGGGACAACAAGGACTCGTACGCCATCGTCTTCAGCCACCACACCAGCAAGACGATGGACAACACGAACCACGTCGACCCGGCCCGCCCGAACGAGCGACGCCACAACGGCCAGGAGGTCGTCGCCCTGCTCGCCAAGCACGCCAACGTGCTCGCCTGGGTGAACGGCCACATCCACCGCAACGACATCACCCCGCACCAGGCCGCGAACGGCCGATCCTTCTGGGAGATCTCCACCGCGTCACACGTGGACTACCCGCAGTTGGCCCGCGTCATCGAGATCGCCGACAACAAGGACGGCACCCTCTCCCTGTTCACCACCCTCGTCGAGTCCGCGGCCCCGCACCGCACGGACTTCGCCGACCTCACCCAGACGGGTCTGGCCGCCCTCTACCGCGAGCTGTCGTACAACAAGCCGGGGGGCAGCATGACGCTCGCCGGCGACCCGGAGGACCGCAACACGGAACTGGTTTTGAAGAAGGGCTGAAAGCCGCTCAACCGGCTCGCGGTGCATCAACCTTCGCACCGCGGGCCGGGTCTGCTCCCGCGACCGAGCTCAGCGACTGAGCGAGTGAGATGGGGGAAGACATGACCGTACGTGCGACCCTGGTGGCGGCCACCGCGGTGGCGCTGTCCGTCGCCCTGGCCGGCCCCGCCCTTGCGGCGGCGCCCACCGGTGCCGGAGCCCACGACGCGACCCGCAGAGCGATCGAGGCCGTGGTCGAGGACGGCATTCCGGGCGTGACGGTGACCGCGAAGGACGCCCACGGCACCTGGTCGACGACCGCCGGGGTGGGCAACATCCGTACGGGCAAGCCGCGTTCGGCCGAGGACCGCTTCCGGGCGGGCAGCATCACGAAGACGTTCGTGGCGACGGTCGTGCTGCAGCTGGAGGCCGAGGGGCGGCTGTCGCTGAACGACACCGTGGAGAAGTGGCTGCCGGGCGCGGTCCACGGTCACGGCCACGACGGCAGCCGCATCACCGTCCGCCAGCTCCTCAACCACACCAGCGGGATCTACGACTACTCGAACGACGAGACGTTCGTACGGTGGTACTTCAGCAAGGACGGCTTCCTCAAGCACCGCTACGACCGCTGGACCCCCGAGGCCGAGCTGGCGGTCGCCATGCGCCACAAGCCGCTCTTCGAGCCCGGCACCTCCTGGAGTTACTCCAACACGAACTACCTGCTGGCTGCGATGGTGGTCGAGAAGGTCACGGGCCGTGCGTACGCGGAGGAGGTGCGCCACCGGATCATCGAACCGCTGCACCTGACCGGCACCTCCGTCCCGGGCAACCGGGTCACCCTCCCGCAGCCCAGCAGCCGTACCTACTCCAAACTCGCGGATGCCACGACGGGCCCGACGTACGACGTCACGACCGTGAACCCCTCCCTGGCGTACGGCTCGGGCGAGCTGGTCTCCGACACCTGGGACCTGAACCGCTTCTTCAAGGCCCTGCTCACCGGCCGTCTGCTGCCGCCCAGGCAGCTGAAGGAGATGAAGACCACGGTCAAGGCCGACGTCCTGCCGAACGCCGGCTACGGCCTCGGCCTGATCGACCGCAGGCTCAGCTGCGGCGTCCACGTCTGGGGCCACGCGGGCGGCATCCTCGGCTCGATCTCGGAGGCGGTGACGACGGCGGACGGCCGACACTCCCTGTCCTTCAACCTCAACGGGGACTGGACGGACGTCAACCACACCCAGGCGGTGATCGAGGCGGAGTTCTGCGGCGGTCAAGGCCGCTGACGGCACTCGTCGACCGCCGCGCGCAGCTGGGCGACCGCCTCCTCCACCGCCCCGTCCGCGAGGTTGCCGTACCCGAGGACCAGGCCGTGGTCGGCGTGGTCCTCGGTGGCGTGGTAGGCGGCGAGGTCGGCCACGCGCAGCGAGCGGGCGGCCGCCGCCCTGACCACGGCCGCCGGGTCCACCGCGGCGGGCAGCCGGAGGAGGAGGTGGAGGCCCGCCGCGACACCGGAGACCGGGGCGTCCGGCAGCTGGTCGGCGAGGGCCCGGACGAGGGTGTCGCGGCGGTTGCGGTAACGCTTGCGGCAGGCCCGCAGATGGCGGTCGTAGGCGCCTGACTCCAGCAGGTCGGCGAAGGCCAGCTGGTCCAGGGGCGGGGGCTGGGTCGCCGTCTGGTCGGTCCTGTGCAGGTGTTCGGTCCAGCGGGCGGGCGCCACGATCCACCCGATGCCGAGCGCGGGGGAGAGCATCTTGCTGAGCGACTTGAACAGGACGACCCGGGACGGGTCCATGCCCTGCAGGCTCGCGACCGGCCGGCGGTCGTAGCGGAACTCCGCGTCGTAGTCGTCCTCCAGTACGACGCCGTCCACCCGGCGGGCCCAGCGCAACAGGGCCGCGCGCCGCTCGGGGGCGAGCACCGTGCCCAGCGGGAACTGGTGCGCCGGGGAGGCCAGCACCGCCCTGAGACCCGGGTGTGCGGCGAGGTCGTCGGTGCGCAGGCCGGCGCCGTCCGCGCGGACGGGGACGACGTCCAGGCCCGCGGCGAGGATCACCTCGCGCAGCCGGGTCCAGCCCGGTTCCTCGACTCCGACGGCGGTGATGCCGCGGGCGCGCAGGACCTGGCAGAAGCGCCGTACTCCGTCGGTCACGCTCGTGCACACCGTCACGTCCTGCGGGGCCGCCAGGACACCGCGGGAGCGGCCCAGGTACTCGGCGAGCAGCCGTCTGAGCCGGAGGTGGCCGCCCGGCGGCGGGTAGCCGAACTCCGTGAACGCCACGGTCGTCGCCTGCGCGCGGATCGCTTCGGCCCATCGGCGCCGCGGAAACGCCCGTAGGTCCGGCAGGCCCGGGGCCAGGTCGTAGCGGGCCGCCGGAGCCTGGCGGGGCGCGTGCCGCGAGGAGCCGTCGTCCGGGCTGTCCGACCAGCGCACCCGGGTGGCGGAGCCGGTCCGCGCCTCCAGGTAGCCCTCGGCGACGAGCTGGCCGTACGCCTCGGTCACAGCCCAGCGCGAGCACCCGAGGTCGGCGGCGAGCTGCCGACTGGGCGGCAGGGCGGTGCCCACCTCGATACGGCCGCCCCTGATCGCCGAACGCAGCGCCCGCTTCACCCGCTCGTGCAGCGGCCCGTCGGCCTCCTGCCCCAGGTGGAGCAGGAGATCGCCCGCCGGATTGGTCTGTGATTTCCGCATGCCATTGGACGGTATCAGCGAGCCATTTCTCCGTACCGTCGAAGACGTCGGCAAGCACGTGAAGCCAGTACGTGAAAAGGGAGGGCGTCATGCACCAGGTGTTCCGCGGAGTGTTCGAGGACTGGCAGGCCAAGGCCGGTGTGCTGTCGGCGACGCCGGGCGCGCCGGTGGTGCCGGACGAGTCCCGGCGGTGGCGGCAGCGGCTGGCCGCACTGACGGCCGGCCTGCCGATCCGGGATCGCCGGCGCGGACATGAAGAGGCGAAGCTGATTAATCCATCGGACTCGGATACGAGACGCCGAGTTCATCCGTACGAAACGTCCATGCCGCCTCATATCGGCTAACCCGCACTTCACGGGGGATGGCTCGATTTGTGCAAGGCGGGTGGTCATATGCCCACGAGGCGCGGACTGCACGTGCTCTCGGTCTACGAGGGTTTCTTCTCCGGCGGAGCCCGGATTGTCCACAGTGACGTCGTACTCGGACTACAGGAGGGTGGCCAGCAGCATCGCGTGCTGAGCCTCCATGGCGAGGTGCACCGGGAGGCCACCCGGCAGCGCATGGAGGACGACGCCTGCTACCGGTCGCTGACCGCGGCGGGCGTGGGCGTCACTTCCCTGGGCCGGGTCTTCCCCACAAGCGGGGATCCGGCCACCTTCACCGGGCCGGAGCTGGCCGACACGGCACGGGCGACCGCGGACGCGGACGTGATCCTTTCGCTGAAGGAACAGCCCCTGCGCCTCCTGAACCAGGCGGGCCTGCCGCGCCGCCCCGTAGTGGTCTGTCTGCACCGCTCCGACCCGGAGAACCAGGGGGCGGCCCTGGACGAGCTGAAGGCCGCCATCGCGGACGGCAGGGTGGTGGCGTGCGTGTGCTGCGCGGAGTCGACCCGGGCCGCGTACGAGGCGGCCGGGATCCCGGCCGAGCTGCTGCACGTCATCCCGAACGGCGTGGACCTGCTGCGCTTCCGCCCCGACGCGGCCCGGCGGCTGGCGCTGCGGGCCTCCCTCGAGATCCCGGCCGCGGCGCCGGTGGTCGTCTTCGCGGCCCGCTATGACGCGATGAAGAACGTCCCGCTGTTCCTGCGGGCGGCGCGGGCGTGGCTGGAGCAGCAGCCCGACGCGCGGGTGCTGATGTGCGGCGCGGGCATGACGGCTGCCAATCCGGGCCTGGACACGGACATCGAGGCGGCGTTCGGACCGCAGAGATCACTGGCGGACCGGGTCCACCTGCTCGGCGTCCGACACGACATGGAGTCCGTGTACGCCGGTGCCGACGTCGTCGCACTGACCTCCTCCTGGGGCGAGGCGGCCCCGCTGTGCCTGGTCGAGGGCATGATGTGCGGCGCCGTACCGGTCGCCACCGACGTCGGCGACAGCGCGGCGATCGTGGCGGGCCACGGCTTCGTCACACCGCCCGACCCGGCGGCGATCGCCCGGGCCTGGACGGAAGCGGCAGCATCCCGCACCGACCTCGCCCCCGCCCTCACCGCAAGCCGCGAACGCTTCAGCCGCACCCGCATGATCGCGTCGTACGCCACCCTCCTCGACTGGGTAGCCGCAGGCGCCACCACCACGCCGGCCCTCCCGGAGCCGCACTGAGCGGGGCGGCGGCCCCGGAAGCCGCTTGTCGGGTGCCGCTGCGCCCATCCGTGCCGCCCCGCGCGGCACGACTGCCCGCGGTTACGCCGGCTGTGCTGCCACAGCGAGGAGTCGCTGTGACGTGTTCGGACTGAGGGGCGGTCTTGAGGAGCGACGCCCGCGGGCCGGGCGTCGCCTCCTCGTCGTAGCGGCGTTCACTCCACCCCTGTCGGTCCCCGTACGCCCGCCGGCGCCGTCTCTGTTGCCGGGGCGTCGGCGTGAGCCGGTGGCAGGACCTGGCGCACGCTCACCAGTGCTGCCAGGGCGATCGCGCCCGCGACCGCGGGTACTCCGGCCGCGCCGGCCGTGGACAGGGTCAGGCCGCCGAGGGCTCCGGCGACCGCGACGCCCAGGAACTGGGCGGAGAAGTGCAGGCCGAGAGCCTGGGAGCGCTGCTCGGGGGCCAAGCCCGCCAGTCGGGTCTGCTGGCTGATGCCGCCCGACCACCAGGCCAGGCCGAAGGCGAAGAGGAGCGGGAAGGCGATGACCCGGGCCGCGGTCGGGATGTGAGCGACCGTCAGCAGCGTCAGGACCGCCAGGAATCCGGCGATGAGCAGCAGGACCGTCCGCAGCACCTTCGCCAGCGCGTGCTTCTTCAGCACCGAGCCGATGAGGCGCCCGCCCGTGAAGCCACCCGCCCCGAACACGACCATCAGCGCGGCAACTCCCGTGCTGCCCAGGCCGGTTGCCCGGTGCGCGATGGGAGACAGGTACGTGTACATCGTGTACGCCGCGAGGAAGAGACCGAAGGTCGTCACCAGGCCCCAGCGGACCGGCCCCCGGCGCAGCAGGTTCAGACGCCCCGCCGTCGCGCCCGCCGTGCCCGGCACGTCCGGGAGCCAGGCCAGCACGGCCAGCGCGGTGACGAGCGCCAGCGCGGCCACGAAGGCGAAGGACGCCCTCCAGCCCAGCGCCGCGCCCACCACCGTGCCGATGGGGGCGCCGAGAGTGAGGGCGACCGCGTTGCCGCCGGCCGTGACCGCGATCGCGCGCGGGAGTTCCTCGGGTTTGCTCAGTGCCGCCGCGGCGGCCGCCGCCGGCGCCGCGAAGAGTGCCGCACCGAGCGCCGCCAGGACCCGCGCCACGGCCAGCGTCGCAATGTCGGGGGCTACGGCCGCGAGCACATTGGCCGCGGCGAAACCCACCGCGGCCCAGATCAGGAGCCGTTTGAGGGGGACGTGCTGGAACTGGCCGATCAGGGGCGGCCCGGCGATCGCATAGACCAGGGCGAAGACCGTGACCATCTGCCCGCACACGGACACCGTCGAGTGGAGGTCGTGGGCCACGTCGGGGAGTACTCCGGCGATCACATATCCCTCGGTGCCCACCGTGAAGGTGCCAAGGGCTAAGAGGTAGATCCTTGGATTCATGGTCCAACGGTACAAGAGTCATTGAACCTTTGGAAGAAGGAGTCTCTGGCAGTAGGGTCGACGCCATGCGGGACAGATTTCATGCCGAACTGGCCAACGTCACCCTGGCCGAGGCGATGCACGGGCTGAGCGATCCGCTGCGCCTGCGCATCGTCGCGCTGCTCGCCGAGCGCGGCGAGACCGAGTGCTCGGTGATCTACAACGACCTGGGCATCAGCAAGTCGAACGCCTCGCACCACTTCCGGGTCCTCAGGGAGTGCGGGCTCATCTGGCGCAGTCACCAGGGCCAGCAGCAGAGCGCCCGGCTGCGGGCCGACGAGTTCGAGGAGCGGTTCCCGGGACTGCTGCCCGCCGTCGTCAAGAACATCGCCGAGACCACGGGAGACAGCGGGGGCGGCGAACAGTGACGTCCGCCGCCCCCGCCCGGGCACCGCTCAACCGAAGAACACGTTCCCGAGGCTCAGCCCCGTGTACGTGTCCCGCATCGTGATCACGTCACCTTCGCGCAGCTCGGCCCCGTCCTTGTGCGAGCTGATGCACGAGCCCAGCAGCAGATACACGACCGTGCCCGCCTCGAACAGCCCCCGCCGGCGCAGCAGCAGCCGTTCCAGGACGCGCGGGGAGTAGAGCATCTCCCGCCTGCCGAGGGCCCCTCGGCGCTCCCACACGGTCGTGCCCTCGCGGCTGATCGACGCGCTGACCTCGCTGGACGGCGGCAGCTCGGCCAGGACCACCTCGGCGGCCACGGACGTCGGCTGGAGCTTCGACAGGTTGGCCAGATTGCGGCGCGCGTGCCGCAGGCCCGCGTCGGAGAAGTCGTTGGCCAGCGTGAAGCCGAGGTAGACGGGGTCGCCCTCCTTGTTCACGCAGTACACGGCGCAGTACTCGACCTCGATCCCGCCACCGGTCAGCGGCACCGGGCTGGAGAGCGGGTCCCCGTCGGTGCGCAGCAGATCGCCGGTTCCTTTGTAGTAGAAGTCCAGCTTCCCCTTCTCCACCGCTGTCTCGTTCACCACGGCGTGGGTGTAGCCGAAGCTGTAGACGGCGGCCCGGGAGCGTTCCTCGGGCAGGAAGGGGACCGTGCCGGGAGGTGACGGCCGCTCCTCGTGCCCGGCGAGGCCGTCCAGGTACTCCGGCCAGGACAGGCCGCTGTCGGCGTAACCGACCGCGAGTTCGTACGAGCCGGAGACTTTCCGGGTCGTGGTCATCCGCACTCACCTCACTTCTTCTTGAACGCCTTGTACTGCCGCCCGCCGAGCAGCAGTTCATGGGTCTCGACAAGGTTGTCGGGCCGCTCGCCGCCGGCCGGCAGGTTGCGGACGTCGGTGATCAGGACGCCGCCCTGGAGCAGGGTGCGCTCCAGTTCGGCGAGCGGTACGACCGGGGTGTCCGGGGCGTGTTCCGAGATCGTGAGGTCGTATCCGATCCGCTTGTTGTAGTGGAAGGTGCCGGCCGTCTCGAAGGGCAGCTCGGTGGTCGTGAGGTCCGAACGCACCCTGATCCGCAGGGCCTTGTGATCGCCCGCCCACTGCAGGACATGGGGCGTGAGGTCCGGCGAGTGCGTGGCGATGTCGAGGCGGCCCTGGGCGAGCAGGGGCACGAGCCGCAGCGAGTCCGGCTTGAGGAGCAGGGTCCGCGAGCGCGGGTGGATCACCTCCCGTACGAGGTCGGCGAGTTCGGACAGGTCCGTGCCGGCGTCGAGCAGGGCGCCGCGCTCCTCGCCGTGGACGCGCAGCCAGTCCTTGTCGACCCGGCCCCAGTCGGAGATCCGCAGGACCTCCTCGACCGTGAGGTCGTACCGGCCGAACAGGAAGGCCTTGAACGGCTGGTACTGCAGGATGCGCCCGTGGTCGCCGACGATGGAGTAGTCGCCCACCCAGCCGTTGATGAAGGACCGGGTGCCGACGACGCTCGCCAGGCCCAGGTAGTCGGCGTTCCAGCCCACCATGGCGTCGCGGCCCACCCAGGCGTAGTCGCGCAGCACGACGCCGGGCTGGTGCGTCATGGAGACGGTGCGCGCGCCGATCGACGGGCGTCCGTACGCGCTGTGGTCCTGGCGCAGCAGCAGGCTTCCGGGGGACAGCCAGGCGCCGTCCCCGATGGTGATGTCACCGCCGGCGTTGATCCCGCTGCCCTTGCCGAACCGCACGTACCGGCCGATGGTGATGCGGGGTATCTGCCCCGACCGCAGTGCGTACTGGTGGTCGGCGTGCGGGGCGCTGAAGTAGGCGCCGCCCTCGAAGTGGGTGGGGAGGATCCAGTGCTGTCCCGCCCCCTCCCGGACCAGCAGCGGGTCGCCCGAGGTGTCGACGGAGAAATGATTTTCCGGAAGGTCGAGTTCCGCTGCGAGTTCCCGCAGGGAGTTAGCCACCAGTCGGCCGAATTCTATCTGCTGCTGCTCGTTTCCGATGGTGGCCGAATGTTTGCGCAGTTCCTTGAGAACCTGGGCGTACCGAACGATGGGGTACGGCTCGGGGCCGGAGGCTTCCGCCAGCTTTTCGGGAAGGTTTACCGTGCTGACCCGCTCTATCGTCGTGTGTACGTCGAAGTATGCGGACTTGTTCACGTGGGTCCCCTGAAAACGTGTTGGACGGTTGGCAAAAGCCTAGGTGGGAGGCGCCGGGAGGACCAACGAGAGTTGTTTATTGCTTCAATAATTGAAGCTTATCGGCAACTCCGTGTAAGTGGAAAGGATTCGTTAACAAACAGTCAAGGAGTGAATCTGTGCAACATGCTTGGGTAAAGCGCCTGGTCATGTTCCGAAACCTTGATGTAGGTCAACTGCGTACCCTCGTTACCATTCTG
Source organism: Streptomyces sp. NPDC001157 (assembly GCF_053598255.1). Taxonomy (NCBI): domain Bacteria; kingdom Bacillati; phylum Actinomycetota; class Actinomycetes; order Kitasatosporales; family Streptomycetaceae; genus Streptomyces; species Streptomyces sp. NPDC001157. The sequence continues at coordinate 159,610 of NZ_JBSFJW010000016.1, read as the reverse complement.
GAAACAGGAGGTTTCCGGCGTGCGGCCGAGCGGCTTTCTCTCACACAACCCGCCGTGAGCCAGCACATACGACGCCTCGAATCCCTTATCGACGGCCCCGTCTTCACCAGTACCGGGCGCCGGCTCAGGCTCAGTCCGCAGGCCGAGGAACTCGCCGGATACGCCCGCCGGATGGTCGCCCTCAACGACGAGGCGGTCGCCCGGGTCAGCGCCGTGCCGCCCCGTGAAGTGGTGCTGTCGGTCGGGATCTCCCAGCAGTTCGAGCCCGCCATGCCCGAGCTGCTGTCGGGTCTGACCCGATTACTGCCCGAGGCCCGGATCGCCCTGCGCGCGGGCCTGAGCGCACCGCTCACCGCCCGGGTCACGGACGGCGAACTGGACCTCGCCCTGATCTCCGCGCCGCCCCGCGGCAGCCGCGACCGGTTCCTGGGCCGCATACAACTCGCCTGGTTCGGCCGCCACTTGGTGGACGCGGGCGCCCCGCTCCCGTTGGTCCTGTGCGCCGAGCCCTGCAACCTTCGGGTCCACGTCCTCAACTCCGTCACTCTCGGCCGGATCCCCTGGCGGAGCGTCTACGAGGGCCCGGACCTGCCCGGCGTGCGGGCCGCGATCCGCGCCGGGCTCGGCAACACCTGTCTGCCGGCCAACGCGGACGAGCTGTGGGGGCTGCGCAAGGCCCCGGCGGAGTGCTTCCCGCCGGTCGACCCGGTCCCCGTGTCGCTGGTGGTCGCGCCCGGCACCAAGGAGGGTGTGATCGAGGCGGCGCACCTCGCGGCCCGCGACGCCCTGCGGTGCTTCCCCTACCTGGACGAGGACACCCACGACGGCCCGCACGACCTCGTACCCGAGCCGGAGCCGGTTCAGCCGCTGGCCTCCTGACCGCACACGAGGAGGGGCCACCGGCACCGGTGGCCCCTCCTCTCCCCTCCTGCTGGTTCCGCCCCGGTCCGTCACTACCGCGGCAGCACCACGACATACGCGGCGGGCTCCCGGTCGCCGGACGCCATCAGCGCCGTGCGGACGACCGCCGCCTGTTGCTCCATCGAGTCCCGGAGCTTCTTGGGGGTGATGTGGACGACCGTGATGCCCAGGCGCTCCAAGTGCTCCCGCTTGCGGGCGTATTCGGACCACAGCGCGTCCTCGTCCTGGCGCGGCGCCCGGGTGTCCAGCTCCACGGCCACCGCCTGCTCCGGCCAGTACGCGTCGAGGCCGCCGAGGTGGGGGCCGCCCGGCAGGCGGAGGTCCACGTTCCAGACCGGGTCGGGCAGACCGTAGTCGCGGACCATCCGGTACAGGCGGTCCTCCGCGATGGCGCGGCCCTCGGCCAGCAGGGAGTCCACCGCGTCCACCACGTGCGGGCGGCTGAGCAGCTTCGCCTGGTTCAACGCCCGTACCACCGAGGCCGGTTCGCAGTGACCGGCGCGCACCGCCTCCGTCAGCAGCCGGCGTACCGCGCCCGCGTCCGCGAGTTCCGACACCGCGTCGGCCAGGGCGCGCGGCACCGGCGCGATCGGAACTCCCGTCACCTGCTGGGGAGCCGGCAGCGTGTGCGTGCGGACGATCCGTGCGCAGCCCGCCGAGCGCAGCCGGCGCAGCCGCGGGACCAGGACGTCGATCTTCTCCAGGGACAGCAGCGGCGGCGCGGACGTGAACCCGTGCAGCGTCAGAGCCGCCAGGCCCGTGATCATCGCCTCCGCGTAGACCGGCCGGTGGGGGCTCTCCGCGCCGGGCTGCGTCGGCACTCCGGGGGCCGACTCCCGGGCCGCGTACATCAGCACCGCGTGCAGCCGCTCCTCGCTGGTCGGAGGGCCGGGGTGGAGAAGGAAGACGCCCGGGAGGAGCTGCTGCCAGGGGCCGCCGGTGCGGCACTGCTCGCTCATGTCCGCGGACGAGACGCCGTGCGCCCGGAGTTGAGCCGTCGTCAGAACACGGCGGTGCACCTCGGCGAGGTGGCTCAGGGGGCGGGGGGAGGCCGGGGGGAGCGGGGTGTTGTGGTTCATGCCGGGGGGTTTCCCGCGCTTGAGCCGTCCTCTAACCGCTGTTACACGCTCGTCGACAAAAACGGACAAGGTGGCACTAAAGGACGCTTGTTCGGATGCCGATAGGGCATCGAAAACCCCTGGTCCGTTCGGGTCGGACCAGGGGTTACGGGTGTTATTGACCGGATTCCGTAACGGTCACACGCGGATCAATCGTTGGCCAAAGCCTGGGCTCGCAGGGCCCGCGCCAGGTCGTCGCGCGCCTCCAGCACCAGCCTGCGCAGCGCCGGCGCCGCGTCCTCGTGGGCCGCGAGCCACGCGTCCGTCGCGTCCAGCGTCGCCTGCGCGCCCTGCTCCGTCGGGTAGGACGGGAACAGCCCCCGCACCACGTCCATGCCGATCTGGATCGACCGCTCCCGCCACACCCGCTCGATCGCCGCGAAGTACTTCGAGGCGTACGGCGCGACCAGCTCCCGCTGCGAAGGCTGCGCGAAGCCCGCGATCGTCGCCTCCACCAGGGCGTTGGACAGCGCGTCCGACTCCACCACCTGCGCCCAGGCCTGCGCCTTCACCGCTTCGGAGGGGCGGGCGGCCAGGCAGCGGACCTGGTGGCGCTTGCCGGAGGCCGTGTCGTCGCGGGCCAGCTCGGCCGCCAGTACCGTCTCGTCCGCGGCCCCGTGCGCGGCCAGCGGCTCCAGGAACGCCCAGCGCAGCTCCTGGTCGACCTCCAGACCGTCGACCTTCTCCGTACCGTCCAACAGGCCGCGCAGCAGCGCCAGTTCGTCCGGTCCTGCCGCCACCGTCGCGAGGAAACGGGCCCAGGCCAGCTGCTGCTCACTGCCCGGCTCGGCCGCCCGCAGATCCCGCAGGGCGACCTCGGCCAGCAGCCGCTCACCGGTCGGCCGCCAGGCCGGCGCCGCATAGTTGACCAGCGCCGAGTTCGCCCAGGCGTGCAGCATCTGCAGGACGCCGATGTCGGACTCGCGGCGCGCGAACCGCGTCACCAGGTCCACGAAGTCCGCCGCGGGCAGCAGCGCGTCCCGGGTCAGGTTCCACAGCGCCGACCAGCACAGGGCCCGGGCCAGCGGGTCGGTGATCGCACCGAGGTGCTCGCGCAGCGTGGCCAGCGAGGTGTCGTCGAAGCGGATCTTGCAGTACGTGAGGTCGTCGTCGTTGACGAGGACCAGCTCCGGGGCCTCGGCCCCCGCCAGTTCCGCCACGACCGTACGCGGCCCGTCGACGTCCACCTCGACCCGCGCGTACCGCTCCAGGGCACCCCCCGTCGTACGCCGGTACAGGCCCACCGCCACCCGGTGCGGCCGCAGCTCGGGGTGGGACTCGGCCGCCTCCTGCACCACCGCCAGCTCATCCACCCGCCCCTCGGCGTCCAACAGCACCTGCGGAGTGAGGGAGTTGACCCCGGCCGTCTGCAGCCACTTCCGCGACCAGGCGCCCATGTCCCGGCCGCTGGTCTCCTCCAGCACCGACAGCAGATCGCCGAGGCGCGTGTTTCCGTACGCGTTCCGCTTGAAGTAGCGGCGCGCGCCCTCCAGGAAGGCGTCCTGGCCGACGTACGCCACCAGCTGCTTGAGCACCGACGCGCCCTTGGCGTACGTGATGCCGTCGAAGTTGAGCTTCGCGTCCTGGAGGTCGCGGATGTCCGCGGTGATCGGGTGGGTGGAGGGCAGCTGGTCCGCGCGGTACGCCCAGGCCTTGCGGCGGTTGGCGAAGGTGATCCAGGCGTCGGTGAAGCGGGTCGCGCCGACGTTCGCGAAGGTGCCCATGAAGTCCGCGAAGGACTCCTTCAGCCACAGGTCGTCCCACCACACCATGGTGACCAGGTCGCCGAACCACATGTGCGCCATCTCGTGCAGGATGACGTTGGCCCGGCCCTCGTACGAGGCCCGGGTGACCTTCCCCCGGAAGATGAACTCCTCGCGGAAGGTCACAAGACCCGGGTTCTCCATCGCGCCGAGGTTGTACTCGGGGACGAACGCCTGGTCGTACTTCCCGAAGGGGTACGGGTAGTCGAAGTGGTCGTGGAAGAAGTCCAGGCCCTGCTTGGTGACGAGGAAGACGTCGTCCGAGTCGAAGTAGGGCGCCAGGCCCTTGCGGCAGAGGGCGCCGAGCGGGATCTCCAGCCGCGTACCGTCCTCGAAGGTCCGCTCGTAGGAGTCCGTGACGTAGTGGTACGGCCCCGCCACCACGCACGTGATGTACGTCGAGATCGGCTTGGTCTCCGCGAACCTCCACACCCCGTCCGTCTGCTCGCCGACCCCGTTGCTCCAGACCGTCCAGCCTTCCGGCGCCCGCACCTCGAAGCGGTACGGGGCCTTGAGGTCCGGCTGCTCGAAGTTGGCGAAGACCCGGCGGGAGTCGGCCGGCTCGTACTGGGTGTACAGATACACCTCGCCGTCCTCGGGGTCGACGAAGCGGTGCAGGCCCTCGCCGGTGCGGGAGTAGGCGCACTGCGCGTCGACGACCAGCTCGTTCTCGGCCGCGAGGTCCTCCAGGAGGATCCGGGAGCCGTCGAAGACCTGACCGGGGTCGAGATCCCTCCCGTTGAGTGAGACGGAGGTCACACTCGGCGCGATCAGGTCGGCGAAGGTGGCGGCGCCGGGCTCGTTGCTGCGGAAGCGGATCGTGGTGACGGACCGGAAGGTCCGCGGACCCTCCCCGCTCTCTTCCCCCACCGCCGTACGCAGGTCGAGGGACACGTCGTACCCGTCGACGGACAGCAGGGCGGCCCGCTCCCGGGCCTCGTCGCGGGTCAGATTCTCACCGGGCACGGGCAGCGCTCCCTCGGCTGGTGTTCGGTATGTGGACAGGGCTGATCCTGCCATGGGGTACCGGCGCCGGGCACTCGGGAATGGGGACGGGAAGGGCTGTTGTTGCGGGTTGAAACGAACGTCTTTCCTAGGAGAGCCATGTCCGAGACCGCGAGCAGCTCCGCCGCGAAGACCCCCGTCGACTTCTGGTTCGACCCGCTGTGCCCCTGGGCCTGGATGACCTCCCGGTGGGTGCTGGAGGTGGAGAAGGTCCGGAACATCGAGGTCCGCTGGCACATCATGAGCCTTGCGGTGCTCAACGAACCCAAGATCGACGAGCTGCCCGAGGAGTACCGCGAGCTGCTGGAGACCAAGGCCTGGCAGCCGATCCGGGTGGTCACCGCGGCCTGGCAGAAGCACGGCTCCGACATCCTCGGCCCGCTGTACACCGCGCTCGGCACCCGTATCCACAACGAGGGCCAGGGCCCGACGCGCGAGGCCGTCGAAGGCGCCCTGGCCGACGTCGGTCTGCCCGCCGACCTGATCGAGTACTTCGACCAGAAGGACTTCGAGTTCGACGCCGAGCTGCGCGCCTCCCACAAGGAGGGCATCGACAAGGTCGGTCAGGACGTCGGCACCCCGGTCATCGCGGTACCCGGCCCCGACGGCGAGCAGATCGCCTTCTTCGGCCCGGTCGTCACCCCGGCCCCCAAGGGCGAGGAAGCCGCCCGCCTCTGGGACGGCACGGTCGCGGTCGCCTCGGTCCCGGGCTTCTACGAGATCAAGCGCACCCGTACGAAGGGCCCGGACTTCAGCAACCTGTAGGGCTTACTCGTCCTCGGGCGGAAGGTTCCCGCCGAGGCGGTAGTTGCCCCGCTGTTGGAAACGCCGGCAGTTCTTGTTGGTGCAGCGGAGGAGGGCCCCTTCGCGGATGTGCTTCGGTATCCGCTTCCGGGCCTCCTCCCTCTCCTTGTCGGTGAGAGGGCTGAACTCCTGCATCTGATGACCGCAGTTCGGGCATCGTTTCGACACCATGCGATTTCCCCCATTTCCCCCGATCCGGTGCCCGGAGCGTAGGGCCTGCGGGAGCTCTCACGGCAGCCCGGAATCCGTCCCACCAGGGCGGATTCCGGACGTCACTTCCCGGCGGCCGCCTCCTTCCGGAAGCTCTCGGGGAGGAGGTCGCCCTTTGCCCTGTTGAGGTACGGCTGGTACCAGAGGCACTTCTCGGCCGTGCAGCGCCAGAGGTTGCCCACGAAGAAGCGGGCGCCCTTCTTCTCACGGACGGCCGCCTTCTCCGCGTCGGTCAGCTGCCGGAACTTCTGCCTGCTGCGGCACGTCGGGCACTCCCGCTCGATCTCGGTCATGAGCGGTAGTACAGCGCGTCCTCGGCGAGCGCGTCCCCGAAATCGTCGGACCCCGGTGGTGCGTCGTTCACGCCCGCGCCCTTCTCCGCGCCTCCGCGAGCCGAGTCAGATGGTCCTCGTATCCCTTCGCGTAGTACGCCGCCCGGCCCGCGTCCGGCTTCACGACCGCCGTCGGCTCGGTCCACGCTGCCGCGTCCAGCGCGACACCGTACCGCTCGGCCGCCGCCAACACCGCACCCCGCGCCCCGACTTCACCCTCGACGACCCGCAACGGCCGCCCCAGGACATCGGCAAGCAGGCGCATCCAGGCGGCGCTGCGCGTACCCCCGCCGCAGACGGCCAGCGAGCCCGTCAGCCCCGCCGCCTCCAGGCAGTGCCGGGCGGCGTACCCGATGCCCTCGCAGGTCGCGCGGACCAGGTCGCTCTTCGTGGACTCCAGGGAGACGCCGGTGAGTTCGGCCCGCAGGTGGGGCTCGACGAACGGGGCTCGCTCGCCCGACGGGGCGAAGTACGGCAGCACGCGGACGCCGTTCGCGCCGGGCGGGGTCTCGGCGAGCAGTCCGTCGACCTCCTCATGGTGGACGCCCGTCGTGGACAGGACCCAGTCCAGGGCCGCCGTGCCGACCATCGCGGGCATGGCGCGCAGCCAGTGACCGGGACGGTCGGTGGAGATGTAGAGGCCGGCCGGTTCGCCGGTCAGATCGAGGTCGGTCGTCGCGACCAGGCTGGCCAGGCAGGTGCCGACGATGAGCAGACCGTCGCCCGGCGACGTGACCCCCGCGCCGAGCGCGCACGACGGCAGGTCGTACGGACCGTTCGCGAGCCGCGTGCCGGGCGGCAGACCCTCGCCGCGCGCCTCGGCCGTCGCGATCGGGTCCCCGACGGGAGCGAGCAGCCCACGGCGGTGGGTCAGGCCCAGCAGCTCCACCACCCGGTTGTCGTACGCCCGCGTCCGCGGATCGAGGAACGGCATCGACGCGTCCGACACATCCGTCGTCACCGGCGCCCCCGTCAGCCGCCGGAAGACCATGTCCTTGCAGTACAGGGCTGTTGTGGCCGCGTCCAGGGACTTGGGTTCGTAACGGTCGAGCCAGGCCAGCAACGGCCCCGGACACCCGGGGAACATGGCGCTCCCGGTCCGCCGGAACACCGTCTCGAACGTGCCGTCCGCCAGCCACTGGTCGAGCAGTTCATGCGCCCGCCCGTCCATCCAGGAGGCAGCGGGTCGGACGGGCCGCCCGTCCTTGTCGACCAGCCAGACTCCGTCGCCCTGCCCGGTCAGCCCGGCGAGCTCGACGGGTTCCTCGACCCGCGCGACCAGCGTCTCGAGCACATCGACGACGGCGGCGTAGACCTCCTCCATGTCCTGTTCGACGCGCCCTGCGTGCAACGCAAGCCCCACCGGGCGCGCCTCGACGGCCAGTTCACGCCCCTCGCCGTCAAACGCGGCGGCTTTCACCATGGACGTACCTACGTCAATCCCAACGTACACAGCGGCTCTCCCTTGCGGTTCTGTAGCGCCCCCACAGGGGCGCGGGGAACTGCGCGACCAGCCACGATGCCACCGCAGCCGAAAAACGACACAGAGCGGCACTCACGTCAAAGCGTGCGCGAGGGGCTCCCCTCGCACCCACCGCCCCACTTCCGCGGCAGCGATACGCGCAGCCTTCTCCGCCACCGCCCGCGAGGCCCCGCCCAGATGCGGCGTCATCACCACCCGATCGCGGAACCCGAACAGGCGCGAGCCCTCCGGCACCGGCTCCCGCTGGTAGGTGTCCAGCGCCGCTGCCGACAACTGCCCGCTTTCCAGGGCGTCGCACAACGCGTCCTCATCCAGCAGGGGCCCGCGGGCCGCATTCACCACCACCGAGCCCCGGGGGAGCAGCGCGAGTTGCCGCGCACCGATCAGACCCCGGGTCTCAGCGGTCAACCGGGCATGCAGGCTGATCACCCGGGACCGCCGCAGGAGTTCGCTCAGCGAGGACACCCGCAGACCATGGATCTCACCCCGCACATACGGGTCGTGGACCATCACCTGCGCACCGAACGCACACAGTGCCCGAGCGACCCGGCTGCCGACAGCCCCGTACCCGACGAGCCCGACCGGCAGGTCCTCCAGCTCCAGTCCGCTGTGTTCGTACGTGTAGTACGTCGCCCCCTGCCAACTGCCCTGCCCGGCAAGGAGGTCGTGGGCCTGCGGGATGCGCCGCAGGGCCGCCAGCATCAGGCCGACGGTGAACTCGGCGGTGGCGGCGGCGTTGCGCCCGGGGGCGAAGCAGACGCGGACGTCGTGCCGTTTGGCCGCGTCCAGGTTGACGTTGACCGGGCCGCCCCGGCACACGACCACCAGCCGCAGGTCCGGGCAGGCGTCCAGCACGCGCTCCGTCACCGGCCCCATCTGGGTGACCAGCACCTGCGCCCCCGCGAGCGCGTCGATCAGCTCGTCCTCGGCGTCGCTGGCCTCCGTCACCTCGGCCACCGCGCCGAAGGGTTCCAGAGGCCAGCCGAGAGTCAACTCGTGCACATCGCAGGTGAGTTCTTGACGCACCGCCGCCGTGATGAGCGACGGCAGGATGAAGTGGTCGCCGGCGGCGACGACACGCACGGGTTCACTCATCGCAGGGAGTCTCCTGTCTCGAAGGCCGCACCCGCAGGCGCGGATCATGTGGCTCCGGCTCGGTCATCGCTGCCCTTCGTCGCGCAGACCTGATAGGTGACCTTGTGCTCGTCCAGGTCGCGCAGCGCCTGAGCCGACGCCCCGTCGTCCACGAGGAGCAGGTCGAAGCGGGAGAGCGGGACGACCCGGTGCAGGGCGGTCCGGTCGAGCTTGGTGTGGTCGATGAGCAGGACGTTGCGGGCGGCCGAGTCGAGCATCGCCCGCTTCACGGACACGATGTGCTGCTCCTGGTGGTAGGCGTGACCCCCGTGCACGGCGGATGTCGACGCGAAGCACACGTCCACCCGGAGCGACTGCACCGCCTCCACGCAGGACACCCCGAGGAAGGACGAGTGCAGCGGGTCGTAGTCGCCGCCTAGGGCCATCAGATGGATGTCCCGCTGGTCGGCGAGGAGGTTGATCGCCTCCAGGAAGTTGGTGACGACCGTCAGCGGGGTGATCTCACCCAGCCGCAGCCTGCGGGCTATCTCCAGGGCGGAGGTGGAGTCGTCCAGCATGATCGCCATGCCGGGCTCTATCGACCTCAGCGCCTGCTCGGCGACGGCGGCCTTCTCCGCCCGCATGGTCTTGAGCCGGTACTGCACGTTCGACTCGAACACACCGGACGGCTGGGCGGTCACCCCGCCCCTGAACTTCCTCACCAGGCCCTGCCGTTCGAGCTCGTCGAGGTCCCGGTGGATGGTCATCAGGCTCACCCCGAACCGCTCGGCGAGCTCGGCCGCGGTCGCCGAACCGTCGGCCAGGACCAGTTCGGCCATGGCGGCCTGCCGGGCCGCCGGCCCCTGCTGGTGTGCGCTGCCACCGCTGTTGCTGTTGCTGCTCATCGCGTCCCGATCAGTCGTCCTGGACCCTGGGGCCCGTCGGCCTCGAACAGCAGCAGGTTCTCAGGCCGGAACCTCAGCCGTACCGGATCGTCGGGCCGCGGCCCGGTCGTGTCGGCGCGCGGCGCGACCGGCGAGCGGAAAAGGGCTGGTACGTGCTGCCCGGTGTGCTGTGCGGGGTGACACGTCGAGTCGACTCGCCAACCGAGGGTGTAACAGCGGAAGATGCCCGTCAATCCCTCGCGCACCGGAAAATCTCAGGGCAGAGTGAGAAGTTCACATCCCGGGTCGCGATCCGTGGGAGGTCCGGATGGGGTATGAGGGCGAGGCCTGGCTGGGCATCGACCTGGGCACGCAGAGCGTCCGTGTGCTGCTCGCCGCCGCCGACGGCACGGTCCTCGGCGCCGGTTCGGCTCCCTTGGCGGGGATGCGTGACGGGGTGCGGCACGAGCAGGACCCGGGGGAGTGGTGGACGGCGGTGTGCACGGCGTGCCGGGGCGCCCTCAAGGACCTCGAGGACCCGGCTGCCCGTATCGGCGGGCTCGCGGTGTGCGGGACGTCCGGGACCGTGCTGCTGACGGATCTGGCGGGGCGGCCGGTGAGTCAGGCGCTGATGTACGACGACGGGCGGGCCTGGGCCGAGGCGGAGCGGCTACGGGCGGCTGGGCTCACGGTGCAGAACACCTGGGGGCTGCCGAAGGCACTGTGGCTCCTGCGCACCCACGGGCAGGGTCGCATCACCCACCAGCCGGACCTCGTCACCGCCCGGCTCGTCGGCGGTCCCGTCCCCACCGACTCCAGCCACGCCCTCAAGACGGCCTACGACGTGGAGGGCGACGCCTGGCCGGACATCCCCGGTGCGCCCGTACTGCCCGACGTCGTACGGCCCGGCACCCCGCTCGGCGAGGTCTGCCCGGCCGCCGCGGAGGCCACCGGCATCCCCGCCGGCACTCCGGTGATCGCCGGGATGACCGACGGCTGCGCGGCGCAGATCGCGTCCGGGGCGCTGCGGCCGGGGTCCTGGAACTCGGTGCTCGGCACGACGCTCGTCCTCAAGGGCGCCTCCGCAGAGCCCGTCCGCGACCCGACCGGAGTGGTCTACAACCACCGTGCACCGGACGGGAGCTGGCTGCCCGGCGGGGCGTCCAGCGTGGGGGCGGGGGTGCTGACCGCCGCCTTCGCGGGCGCGGACCCGGGGGTCATGGACGAACGGGCGGCCGCTTACGAACCCTCCGGCGCGGTGGCGTACCCGCTCGTCTCGCCCGGCGAGCGGTTCCCGTTCCTGGCACCCCAGGCCTCCGCCCTGGTCCTGGGCGAACCCGACGGGGAGGCCGACCTGTGGGCGGCGCTGCTGCAGGGCGTCGCCTTCACCGAGCGGCTCTGCCTGGACTACCTGCACCACCTGGGCGCCCCGATGGACGGCCCGCTCACCTTCACCGGCGGCGGCGCCCGCAGCCCGTACTGGAACCGGCTCCGTGCCGACATCCTCGGCCGCCCCGCCCGCGTACCGGAGCAGACCGAACCGGCCCTCGGCATGGCCGCCCTGGCCGCCCACGGAACGGGCGCGGGCCCCCTGACGGACGTCGCCGACCGCATGGTCCGCATCCACACCGTCCTCGAACCCCGCCCCGACCGCACGGCCCTGTTCGCCGAACCGTACGCCCGCCTGGTCGACGAACTGGCGGCCCGGGGTTGGCTGCCGCCCCCCGTGGCGGCACACGCGCACGAGCGCCTCGGCCGGGATGCTGCGGGCGCATGACCGCGCCCCCCTCGACGGTCCGCCGTGAAATCCGGGCGCGCCCGGATGGAGGCTCTCGGCCGCTGGGTCGTGACCAGTTTGGTCGGCGATTCGGCGCCCGTGGCCGGCTGGCGCCTTCCGTGGCGGCACACGCGCACGAGCGCCTCGGCCGGGATACTGCGGGCTCATGACCACGACCCTCCTGCTGGCCCGTCACGGGCAGACCGTCTGGCACGCCGAGAACCGTTACGCGGGCGTGAGCGACATCGCGCTCACCGACAGGGGCCGAGCCCAGGCCGAGGCGCTCGGCCGCTGGGCCGCCGCCCACCCCGTCGACGCGATCTGGACGTCCCCGGTGTCCCGAGCGGTCATCACCGCCGACCCCGCCTGCCGCGTCCTCGGCCTTACCCCGCACCGCGAACCCGACCTGCGGGAATGCGACTTCGGGGTGGTGGAGGGCCGCACACTCGCCGACTTCGCGGCCGAGCACCCGAAGGCGGCGGAGGCCTTCCGCGCCGACCCGGTGGCCCACCCCTTCCCCGGTGCGGAGGACCCGAGGGCCGCGGCGGAAAGGGGCGCCGCGGCCCTGCGCCGCATCGCCGCCGCACATGACGGCGAATGCGTTCTGGTGGTCGCCCACAACACACTGCTGCGGCTGGTGCTGTGCCACCTGCTGTCCATTCCGCTGAGCGAGTACCGCCGGGTCTTCCCGAGGCTGCGGAACGCTGCGGTGTCCGAAATTCGTATGGCGCAGGGGTCAGCCGCACTGCTCTCGCTGAACGTGCCGTGCACATAGACGGCAAGGAGCCTGATCGCTTCATCGGGATTCGCCCCCGCAACGGGCCGGACCCGAAGGCCTGCCGAACATGGCGCGAGTCCAACTGAGGGACACTGGGCGGGAGTTTCCGGTCGTACACGTGATCTAGAGTGATACGTGTACGCCCACGTCTCGGGAGACTCATGAAGCGCAGATGGTCGCTCATCGCCGCGATCGCCGTGCTGGCCGTCGCGCAGTCCTTTGTCGTCGCGCATCTGGTGCGCGGCAAGGGATCAGGACAGCAGCAGGCCGCGGCGAAGCCCGCCGCTTCCGGTCCGGGCGTCGGCACCGCGGCGTTGCGCGGCGCCGGGTGGTGGCCCCTGCACGGGTCCGGCACCGCGAAGGCGGGGCAGCACGATGCCGTGATGCACGGCGGCACGCAGTGGACCGACGGTCCCACGGGGGGAGCCCTGCGGCTGGACGGCACCAGTGGATACGCCGAGACCGGCTCCCGGCTCGACACCCGGGGCAGGGACTACTCGGTCGCCGCACGGGTGCGGCTCACCCCTGACGACCTGGACGGCTTCCACACCGCCGTGTCCCAGGACGGCGACAAGGCCAGCGCGTTCTTCCTCCAGTACTCCGGGTCGGACCACAGCTTCGCGTTCAGCTTCTCCGGCGCCCGCGCCCTCGCCGAGGCGGTCGGGAAGCCGGAGGCCGGCCGCTGGTACCACCTCACGGGCACCTACCGCCAGGAGGACCACCTGATGCGGCTCTACGTCGACGGTCGGCCGGTGGGGAGCAGGGTGGCCACCGACAGCGTGGAGCCCACCGGTGAGGTGGTGATCGGTCGCGCCCGGTTCAACGGGAAGCCGGCCGACTACTGGAAGGGCGACATCGCCGACGTGCACATCTACCAGCGGGAACTGACATCCCGCCAGGTCCGGTCGCTGTCCTCTCGCGAGCCGGGCTGACGTCTGCACCGGGGCGGATCCACCGCCGGCCGGCCGACACGTCTTCCCCACAGACGACCGGAGAGGAACAGGCCTTTGCCGACCATCACTTCGAGCGAAGACCGCAGACCCCGCCCCACCACGGCGGAATCCCGCCCCGATGACTTCCTCAGAGCCCTCTACCACTTCCACAGCACCGCGTTGCTGCAGTTCGCCGCGCGGCGGCTGGAGGGCGACTGGCACCGCGCCGAGGACTTCCTCCAGGAGGTGGCGATACGCGCCTGGCGGCACGCCGAGGAGATCGACCCGACCACGGACGCGGCACGACCGTGGCTGTTCACCGTCCTGCGCAATATCGTCATCGACGCCCACCGGGCACGCCAGGCCCGGCCGCCGGAGGTCGGCGACCCCGAACTCGTCCACCTGCCGGTCTCCGACGAGGTGGACCACGTCCTCACCTCCCTGGTGCTCGCCGAGGCGTTGCGGGACCTGCGGCCGGCGCAGCGCGAGATCCTGCTGCACGTGCACTACCTGGGACGCAGCGTCAACCAGACGGCCGAGATCCTCGGCGTTCCGCCGGGCACGGTCAAGTCGCGGACGCACTATGCGGCTCGCGCCCTGCGCGAGGCACTGCACCGCCGCGGGCTCAACATGGACGGCCCGGACAGGGACGGCCTGGACCGCGAGGCCTGCTGAGACTCATGCGAAACGCCCCACATGCCGGGTGATCCGCAGGCCGAGCGGTCCGGTGTCGAGCGAGCCGTCGGCACCGGCCCGCCAGCGCCATCCCGCGGGTGCCTCGCCGACCACCAGCAGCGCGTCCCCGCGCCGCAGGGGGCTCAACGCCCCTTCCCGCTGCGGGAGCTGCGAGGCGTCCACGACGAACAGGCGCGGCGCCTCGTCCTCGACGGCGGTCCGGCTGCTGCCCTCGATCACCCAGGAGACCTGGGTGACCTCGGCCCCGTCGGACTCCTGCCAACCCGGGGCCCCCTTGGCGAACGCCTCCCCCAGGGTGGCCGCGGTGTGCAGACGCGAGCTGCGCCGCGCGTCGCCGGCCACGAGCCCGTCGTCGGCCAGGGTTCCCACCAGGGTGACCTCGGCGAGGGCTCCCACCGGGCCGGAGAGCGTCTCGACGACGAGGGCCCGCACCAGGCTGCGCACCTCTTCGTCCGGGCCCGTCACGGAGATCGGCCCCGTCGCCCGGGAGAGGTCGACCAGCACCCGCTCGGGCCCGTCCAGTCCCACGGTCACGGTCAGCGCGTACGGCAGGGCCGCCTCGCCCTCCGGACCGCGGCGGTGCAGGTCGTCGGGCGAGATCGTCCAGCGCTCGCCGTCCGCCTCGGCGGTCCAGGGCGCGGGGGCGGTCTCCTCCGCACCGGCCAGCAGCACTCCGAGCCGCTCCCCGGAGTAGACGACGGCATACAGGTCCGGAAGCGACCGGCCGGAGCGCAGGCACTCGGCCGCCAGCCGGCGCAGCCCGGCGTCGACCACGTCCAGCGCCTGCCGTCCCACGACGGCGGCCGAGGCGCCAACGGGCTTCGGCGTGCGGGCCCGCAACTCGGTGACGACCAGCGCGGTCACCGCCCCGATCAGCGCCAGCCCCAGCACCACGGCCAGGACGTACCAGATCATCTTCTGACTCCTTGTCGGGACGCCCCGGCGACGGAGCCGGGACGGTCACAGGCGGGGCGGCGACGCGGCCAAGTCGCGGCACCGTGCACCCAAAGGCCACTACGGCGCCGGTCCGCGGATGGTTCACCACGCGTTTGTGAACCATCCGCGGACCGGCCCCGTAGGCCATATCAGTGGCCCGGGAGCCGACTGGCCCCACTCCCGCGGCCCCCGTTCACGCAGGCTGGAGGACGTTCCGTGTCGTTGATGTTGACCGTGGTGGAGGGGGACGGTGACGCGTTCGACGTCCACCTCGACGCCGACCCCGACACGCCCCTGAGCGCCGTCGCGGCGGCGCTGGCCGAGGCGGGCGGCGTCCACCGGCCTCCGGAGGGCCTCGGCCTGTACGCCGGCGACCGGCTGCTGCCGGCGGAACTGACGCTGCGGGACGCGCCGCTGCACCATGCGGCCGTCGTCGGCCTGGGCCGCCCGGCGGGCACCTCGTCGGCCGAACCGGACGGGCTGGTGGAGGTCCGTGCGGTCGGCGGGACCGGGGCGGGCGCGGTGCGCAGGCTCGGCATCGGCGAGTACCGGATCGGGCTGGCGCACGACGGGACCGTCCAGGTCCTGGGCACCGTACCGGACCGTCCGTTCGCCGTCCTGACGGTGAGCCCCGGCGGGCGCTGCCGGGTGGCACCCGACGAGTCCGCGGACGGCGGCCCCCTGCAACTGGACCGTGAGGACCTCACCGAGCCCACCGCCTGGGCGGTCGGCGAACAGCTCCTCGTCGGCGGCAGCCTGCTCGAACTCGCCCTGCCCGGGCGGCCGGACGCGGCCCTGCAGCCGTCGGAGGACGGCACGGGCCAGGACTACAACAGACCGCCGCGGCTGCGGCCGCCGGCGACCGCCACCCGCTTCGCCCTGCCCTCCCCGCCCGCGACGCCCGCGGCCCGCCCGATGCCGTGGATCACCGCGGCCGCGCCGCTGGTGATGGCGGGGGCGGGCGCGCTGGTCTTCGGCCGTATGTCGATGCTGCTGTTCGGGCTGCTCTCCCCGGTCGCGATCCTCGGCAACTACCTGGTGAACCGGCGCAGCGGACGCCAGTCCCACGCGGATGCGGTCGCCGCCTACAAGGAGAAGAAGGCACGCATCGAGGACGACGCGAAGCAGGCCCTGGCGGCCGAACGCACCGCCCGGCGCCGCGGTTTCCCGGACCCGGCCGAGGTCGTCCTGACCGCCGTCGGCCCCCGGCGCCGCCTGTGGGAACGCCGCACCACGGACGCCGACTTCCTGGAACTGCGCATCGGGACCGCCGACCTGCCCTCCGACGTGGTGCTCCAGGATCCGACCAAGGACGAACACCGCCGCCAGGACCCGTGGACCGCGTACGACGTCCCGGTGACCGTTGCGCTGCGCGAGCACGACGTGCTGGGAATCGCCGGCGAGGGCCCGGCCGCGCGGGCCGTGGCACGGTGGGCGGTCGCCCAGGCCGCCGTCCTGCACAGCCCCCGTGACCTCCAGATCCACCTGCTGACGACCGGCGGCCCGGGCCGGGACGCCTGGTCCTGGCTGCGCTGGCTGCCGCACGTGCGCAAGAAGTCCGGCGACATCCCGGCGAGCATCGGCTACGGCACGGAGAGCTGCGCCCGGCGGGTCGCCGAACTGGCCGCGCTGATCGCCGAGCGCGCCGGCGGGGAGGACCGCCGCGGTCGGCCCGGCGGACCCGATGTGCTCGTCGTCCTCGACGGGGCCCGCAGGCTGCGTTCGCTGCCGGGCGTGGCGCAGATCCTGCGCGACGGACCGTCCGTCGGCGTTCGCGCGATCTGCCTGGACGCCGAGGAGCGGCTGCTGCCCGAGGAGTGCCACGCCGTCGTCGTCGAGGAACCCGGCGGCACCGTG
The DNA here is from genome assembly GCF_053598255.1 of Streptomyces sp. NPDC001157. Taxonomy (NCBI): domain Bacteria; kingdom Bacillati; phylum Actinomycetota; class Actinomycetes; order Kitasatosporales; family Streptomycetaceae; genus Streptomyces; species Streptomyces sp. NPDC001157. Next base: position 143,040 of record NZ_JBSFJW010000016.1, on the reverse strand, counting down.
CGGCTCGGACGCTCGGGCAAGGGCACCGTCGGCGGGATCCGGCCCGACGGGGTGTCCCTGGACTGGTGCCGTTCGCTGGCCCGGGCGATGGGCCCGCTGCGGGACCCGGGCGGGGACGACGAGGAGGCCGCGGTGCTCCCCGGTGCCGCGCGGCTGCTCGACGTGCTCGCCCTCGATCCGCCGCGGGCCGCCGGTGTCAAGGCGCGCTGGGCGGCGGGGGGCCGCTCGACCCGGGCGGCCGTGGGCGTCTCCCTGGACGGCCCGTTCTTCCTGGACCTGCGGCGCGACGGTCCGCACGCGCTGGTCGCCGGTACCACCGGATCCGGCAAGTCCGAACTCCTGCAGACGCTGGTCGCCTCGCTCGCGGTGGCGAACCGTCCGGACGCGATGACGTTCGTCCTCGTCGACTACAAGGGCGGCTCGGCGTTCAAGGACTGTGTGGACCTGCCGCACACCGTCGGCATGGTCACCGACCTCGACGCCCACCTGGTCGAGCGGGCCCTGGTGTCTCTCACGGCGGAACTCACCCGGCGCGAGCACGTCCTCGCCGAGGCCGGTGCCAAGGACATCGAGGACTACGTCGAGCTGCTGGAGCGCGACCCGGCCGGCCGCACACCGATGCCCCGGCTGCTCATCGTCATCGACGAGTTCGCCTCGATGGTGCGCGACCTGCCGGACTTCGTGAAGGGCCTGGTCAACATCGCGCAGCGGGGCCGCAGCCTCGGCATCCATCTGATCCTGGCGACGCAGCGCCCCAGTGGCGTTGTCTCCTCGGAGATCCGCGCCAACACCAACCTGCGCATCGCGCTGCGGGTGACGGACGCCGGCGAGAGCCAGGACGTCCTCAACTCGCCCGAGGCCGCGTCGATCTCGCAGAGCACACCCGGCCGCGCCTATGTGCGCCTGAGCCAGAACTCCCTCGTGCCCTTCCAGTCCGGACGGGTCGGCGGCCGTCGGCCCGGCGGCACGGCGAGCTCGCTGCCCGCCCCCTGGGCGGTGGTGGTCGGCTGGGAGCGGCTCGGCGAACCGCTCCCGCCGCGGCCCCGCGCCGCGGCCGCCCCCGCCGAAGTGGAGACCGACCTCGCGGCACTCGTCACGGCGATCCGCGAGGCGGACCGGGAGCTGGGCATCCCCGAGCAGCACAGCCCCTGGCTGCCGCCCCTGCCCGAGCAGCTGGTCACCGGCGACCTGCCCCCGGCCCCGCCCTCGGACTACGACCTCGCGCCCGTCGCGTACGGCGTGGTGGACCTGCCCGCCCAACAGGCCCGGCTCCCCCTGGTGATCGACCCCGCGACGCTCGGCCACCTGCACATCATCGGCTCACCCCGGCAGGGCAGGTCGCAGACGCTGCGCACGATCGCCGGCACCCTGGCCCACGCCCACGCCCCGGACCGGCTGCACATGTACGGCATCGACTGCGGCAACGGCGCGCTGCTGGCGATGGAGGGGCTGCCGCACTGCGGCGCCGTCACCCAGCGCACCCAGCCCGACCGGGTGGCCCGGCTGCTCGCCCGGCTGACGGCGGAGCTCGCCCGGCGCCAGGAGCTGCTCGCCGCCCACGGCAGTGCCGACCTGCCAGAGCTGCGCCGCAGCCTGCCGCAGGACGAACGGCCGCCGCACATCGTGCTCTTCATCGACCGCTGGGAGGTCTTCGACAAGCAGCTCGGCGAGTACGACGCCGGGAACCTGCTGAGCGCCGTGCTGACCCTGCTCCGGGACGGCGGGAGCGTCGGCATCCACCTGGTCGTGACCGGCGACCGGGCGCTGTTCTCCAGCCGGGTCAACGGCACCACCGAGGACAAGCTCGTACTGAAGCTGAACGAGAAGTCCGAGTACGGCATGATCGGGATCACCCAGCGGAACGTGCCCGACGAGATCCCGCCGGGCCGCGCCTTCCGCGCCGCCGACAAGGCCGAGGTGCAGATCGCACTCCTCACGGACGACCCGGGGGGCCAGGCGCAGGCCGTGGCGCTCCAGAAGATCGCCGAGCAGTGCCGTCGGCATGCGTCCCACCTGCCGGCCGCCACCCGGCCGTTCCGCGTCGACACCCTGCCGGACCGGCTCACCTGGGAGGAGGCCGTCCGGTACGTGCCGCAGCCGCTGACGTCCGCGCGCTGGGCCCTGGCCGGTGTCGGCGGCGACGAACTCACCGCGTACGGACCGGACTTCGGCCTCACGCCGACCTTCCTCGTCGCCGGCCCCGCCCGCTCGGGCCGCAGCACCGTCCTGGCGACGCTGGCACTCTCGCTGCTGTCGGTCGGGACGCCCGTCGTCGTCGGCGCGCCCGCCAGGTCGCCGTTGCGCCGCCTCGCCGGACGGCCCGGGGTCCTCGCGGTGTTCGACGAGTCCGACATCGACCCCATCGCGCTGGAGGAGGCGCTGGCGTCCTCGCGCCGGGGGGCCGTGGTGCTCCTGGACGACGGCGACCTGCTGCTGAAGACGAAGGCCGAGGCCGTCCTCACCCGGATCGCCAAGTCCGGTACCGAGATGCGCCGGGGCCTGGTGATCGCCGGGCAGACCGACCGGCTCTCCTCCGGGTTCTCCGGCTGGCACACCGAGGCCCGCCGCCACCGGTGCGGACTGCTGCTGAAGCCGCAGAACATGAGCGACGGCGAACTCATCGGCGTCAAGGTGCCCCGCAGCCGCCTGGGTGCGACCCGCCCGGGCCGGGCGATCCTGCACCTGGGCGACGGCGTGCTGCGCACCGTCCAGGTCCCGGAGACGGTACTCCCGGCGGCCGGGGACTGACCGGTCGTCCACCCGGACCGAGGGCTCCCGCCGCTTGCGCCGGCGGGAGCCCTCGGATGTCTCGTGTCCCCGGTCGGATCAGCGCCCGGCGAGCGGCCTCACGCGTCCACACCCCCGCCCGGCGCGTGCCCGGTGAACTCGAGGGGCCCGTAGATGAGGCCGGCGATGCTGGTGATGAGCCCCAGCCCGTTCAGGATGCCGTCCAGCGTCGACAGCGCCGGCCGGGCACCGACCACGACGGTGGCCGGGACGATGACACTGGCTCCCCCTCCGAGGAGGTCGAGCTCGATCTGCGGTGCCGTTGCGAAGATCTCCGTCGGATACCACTTCTTGAAGAGGTTCTTGATCCACTGCCCCAGGCCGACCTTCCCCAGGGCGCCGATGCCCTTGCTGGCGAGGACGGCGATCCCGCCCGTGGCGAGCCCCACCACGCCCAGGACGATGCCCACGATGTCCCAGTGCCCGGTATCGGCCCCCTTCGCGATGGTGAGGCCCAGCGAAGCGGCTCCGAAGAGGAGAGCGCCCGCGGCGAGAGCGACACCGACGGGACCGGCGACGAACATGGCGACGACACCGAGAACGGTTCCGATGATGGAGAAGACCTGGTTCAGGATGTCCCCGATCTTGTCCCAGAAGCTCTTCCCCTTGACCGCCTCGCCCTCGGCCTCCTCCAGTTCGCGCTTGGCCACACCCGCGTCGGACGTGCGCAGTTCCTGCGCGTCGAGGGCCAGCAGCCGGGCCGCCTCCAGCTCCGCCTGAGCCGACTCGACGGACTGCGCGGCCGAGGATTCCGCGTCCTTCGCGTCAGCCATGGCACGCCGGGCGTTGCTCTTGGCCGCCTCGTCGTCGGGGGGCGGGGGCTCGGCGCTGTCGAGGCTCTTCACATGGGCGCTCGCCGCGGACGCCACCGCGATGGCCGAGTCCAGCCGTTGTTTCGCCTCGCGGCCCCTTTCCAGCGCCCGGTCCGCCTGGTCCTGGGTCTCCCGGAGGCCGATGGCGTACTTCGCGATCGCGTCGGCGGCCGCCTCGTAGGACGACTGGAGCTTGCCGACCTGGGTGGGCAGTTCCTTGAGTTGTGTCCGCAGTGCCTCCATGGACTTGCCCTCGCCCAGTTCGTCGGAGTCGAGCCGGGCGACGACGGAGTGGGCGGACAGGGCGTCGTTGGAGATGGACCGGTACTCGGAGGCGAGGCGTTCGAGAACCTCGGGATCGCCGGGTGTCGGGTCCGACGAGAAGCCGAACACCGATTCCCAGTCGGCCAGCGGTGGCCGTGCCATGTCCCGCCCTCACTTCCCGTTCTCGGCGCCGACGACGGCGTCCTCGGCAGGGTCCTCGGAGTCGTGGAACCGGAAGGTCCCGGCGACGGCGTCGAACACCTCGAAGAACTTCTCCGCCAGGCTGATGTTGGGCGTCGTACCGACGAGGATCATCAGGTCCCGGCTCGACGGCACGGGGATCACCACCTGGTGCACGGCGGTGCGTACGGTGGCCTGCCCGAAGTAGTCGAAGTCCTCCAGCGAGGTCATCCGCCCGACGCTGCCCACCTCGGGCAGCTCCATGATCTCCACGCGGTTCAGGTCGGAACCCCGCCCGACCGAGGTCCGGCTGTTCTGCACGCCCGCGGCGAGCATCATCTGCGGCAGATCGGTCGGCTCGCCCTCGGGGATCCGGGTCCGCAGCACCATCGCCGTGGCGTTCAGCGTGCTGCCGTCCGGGAGGAACCCGAGCAGGTAGCCGACCTGCAGGGCGCCCTGGGCATAGGCTTCGCGCGCGCTCTTGCGGATCTCCCGGATCAGGGCGTCCACCCGCTCGCGCTCGACCTCCACACCCTTCGCCTGCTCCTCGATCCGGCGCCGGATCGCCACATCCCGGGTGTTCGGGTCGAGGTCGAGGTGCGACCAACTGGACGGGTATTTCAGCGTGTAGCGCGCCGGAGCGCCCGACGGCCGCTCATCAGAGGGCAGCAGCCGCGGCCGCCCGCCCCCGTCCTGTGCCTCAAGCAGGTTCATCCAACGCCTTTGCAGCTTCGTTGTCCGTGTCGGTGAAGTTGTCGACGATGCCCTGCGCGGCCTCCTTGAACGTGTCCACGTTCTCCTGGACCCGTTCGTGGCCGGCCGACCATGCGTCGTCGAAGCCGTTGACGGCCGAGATCAGACCGTGGTCGCCCACATCGTCGTCCGAACCGACATTGCTCAACTTCGCTGTCCTGTCGATCCGTTCGCGGATGTCCTGCAACGCGGCCATGGTGTCGGCGAGTTCGTCCACCGGTATCTGAATGCGCGACATGACGCCCCTTTCTCTCCCCGCACCGGCCGGGTTCCGTGGCACCGCAGCGCCACGGAACCCGGCCGTGGCCGAGAAGTCAGCCGATGGCGCCGGACGTCTGGTCGTCGGTGTCGACGAACGCGTCGGCGACCTGCTTGATGAACTCGCTGACGCCCTGAAGGCCCTCAATGGCCTTCTCGGTGCCGTTCTTGTACTCCTCCCAGAACGGACGGAACTTGCTCTCGGAGCCCGGCGTCGCGTAAGCCGCCTCGACCATCTCGTCCATCTTGGTGTTGGCCTCGTGCAGGCTCTGCTGCATCAGTTCCTTCTGGTGCTGCAGCCACGTCGACGCCTCCCGCATCTCGTCCGGGCTGATCTGGATGTTGCCGCCGGCCATGTGGGTTCCTTCTCTCGTTCCGGATCGCCGCGGCCGCTCGGCCGCTCACACCCGGCTCTACGGGGCACCCGCCGGGGCGGTTCATGCCTGTTGCGGAACGGTGACGAAAACGGCTGGCCACAGGCCCTGGGCGACTGGCGTCAAGTGGCCTTTCCGGCCACAAGGAAGGCCCTCGCGGGTCACGTCCTCGCGAGGGCCTTCCTCTTCATCCGCCCGCTACGTGAAAGGTGAGAAGACGATCACGAGCAGGACGCTTCGATGTCTGCGTCAGGGCGTCAACAGCAATACATCCGCACGGGACTTCGCCACCTCGTGACGGCGCGCTACGTCCTGCCAGTTGACGACCTGCCACATCGCCTCGACGAAGTCCACCTTCTGGTTCCTGTACTGCAGGTAGAAGGCGTGCTCCCAGGCGTCGAAGACGAGGATCGGCACCGAGCCCTGCCCGACATTGCCCTGATGGTCGTAGACCTGCTCGACGATCAGCCGGCCGCTCAGCGGCTCGTATGCGAGGACGCCCCAGCCCGAGCCCTGGGTGGTGGCGGCGGCCTTCGACAGCTGTGCCCGGAAACCGGCGAACGACCCGAAGGACTCGGCGATCGCCTCCGCGAGCTCGCCCACGCCGTCCGCCGCCAGCGGCTCACCGCCGCCGTCACCCGTCATGTTGTTCCAGTAGATCGAGTGCAGGATGTGCCCGGACAGATGGAACGCCAGGTTCTTCTCCAGCCCGTTGACCGCCGCCCAAGACTCCTTGTCCCGTGCCTCCGCGAGCTGCTCCAGCGTGTCGTTGGCGCCCTTCACATACGCGGCGTGGTGCTTGTCGTGATGCAGCTCGATGATCTCGGGGCTGATCACGGGTGCGAGTGCGGAGTAGTCGTACGGCAGGTCGGGAAGCGTGTAGACGGGCATGGGGTCCCCCTCCAGAACTCTTATTGCAAGTTACTTGCAACTACAAGCTAGCAACAAAAAGCCCCCGTGCGTACACGGGGGCTTCTGCGCGGGGCGGCTGTCGTCAGCGCCTGGCCCGCTGCCAGGCGTACCCCACCGCCGCCAGGACGGCCGTCATCCCGCCGGAGTAGTAGAGCTGCACCCGGGTGTCGGGCTCCCGGGCCATCAGTACGAAGATCGCGGCCATGCCCGCCAGTGCCACCCAGGTCAGCCACGGGAACGCCCACATCCGTACCACCAGCTTCTCGGGCGCCTCCCGGTTCAGCCGAGTCCGTAGCCGCAACTGGCTGACCGCGATGAAGATCCAGACGACCAGGATCACCGCTCCGATCATGTTCAGCAGCCACGGGAAGACGTCGTCCGGACGCCAGTAGCTGAGGACGACACAGACGAAGCCGAAGACGGACGAGGCGAGGACGGCGGTCCGCGGGACGCCGCCCGACAGCCGACCCAGCACCTTCGGGCCCTGGCCGCGCTCGACCAGGGAGTAGGCGATGCGCGAGGAGCCGTAGATGTTGGCGTTCATGGCGGAGAGCAGAGCGACCAGGACGACCACGTTCATGACCTGCCCGGCGCCCGGGATGCCCAGGTGGTCGAGCGCGGCGACGTACGGGCCCTTCTCGACGACCTCCTTGGAGTCCCAGGGGACGAGGGTCACGATGACCGCCATCGAGCCGATGTAGAAGAGCGCGATGCGCCACATCGCCGTGCGGACGGCGCTCGCCACGCCCCGCACCGGGTCCTGGGACTCGGCCGCCGCGATGGTGACGGTCTCCAGACCGCCGTACGCGAAGATCGAGGCGAGCACGCCGACGATCAGGCCCTCGCTGCCGTTCGGCAGGAACTCGGTGAGGTTCGCCGTGCCCGGTGCGTCCGTGCCGGGGAGCAGGCCCGCGATGGCGAGTACACCCAGCACCAGGAACAGGCTGATCGCGCCGACCTTCAGGGCTGCGAACCAGAACTCGAACTCGCCGAAGTTCTTCACGGCGGCCAGGTTCGCGACGCAGAACACGACCATGAACAGGGCCACCCACCCCCACTCGGGCGTGTGCGGCAGCCAGCCCGTCACGATCTTCGCGGCGCCGATGCCCTCCAGGCCGACCGCCGTGCAGAGCAGCACCCAGAAGGACCAGCCCGCGGTGAAGCCCGCCCACGGTCCGATCGCCCGTTCCGCGTGCGCCGAGAACGAACCCGACGACGGATACGCGGCCGACATCTCGCCGAGCATCCGCATCACCAGCATCACGAGGAGACCGGAGAGGGTGTAGGCGACGACGATGGAGGGTCCGGCGGCGGCGATACCCGCGCCGGACCCGACGAACAGCCCGGCGCCGATGACCCCGCCGAGGGCGATCATCGACAGATGGCGCTGCTTCAGGCCGTGGGACAGGGTGGCGTCGGCGTCCGCCTGCGGCGGCGACTCGACCTCGGTGGTGCTGCTGGGCATGGGCGCGGCTCGTCCAGTCCATGAGATGGGCAAAAACGCCCACAGTCTGGGCGGCCTCTCCGCTCAGCAGGAGAGGCCGCCCACTATCCGGACAAGCCCGGTACGTGCTGTGACTATGCGGCTACGGATGTGTAGTGCGAGGCGTCGCCCTCGATCGAGTAGCTCTCCTTGCCCTCGATGCCGACCGGGATGTCACCGGCGACGGTCACCCGGTGCAGGCGGCGCGGCAGACCGTCGTAGTTGTCGACCGCGTAGTGCTGCGTGATGCGGTTGTCGAACAGCACCAGCTGGTTCTGCGACCAGCGGTGGCGCAGTATGTTCTCCGGCCGGGTGACATACGCCTGCAGCAGGTCGAGGATCTTGCGCGACTCGCCCGGCGACAGGCCCACGATGCGCTGCGCGAACCCGCCGATGAACAGCCCGCGCTCACCGGTCAGCGGGTGCACGCGGACCACCGGGTGGACCGTGCGGTACTTGATCGACGTGAACTGGGCACGCTGGGCGGCCTGCTGCTCGTCGAGCTCCTCCTCCGGTACGGCGTAGTCGTAGTCGTTGGTGTGCTCCGCCCACAGCGTGTCCGCCAACTGGCGGAGTGAATCGGGGAGTTGACGGTAGGCGGCCGCCGAGCTGGCGATCAGGGTCTCGCCGCCGTACGGCGGGATCGTGATCGAGCGCAGGGTGCTGGCCTGCGGCGGGTTCAGGACGAAGGTGACATCCGTGTGCCAGTGGTTGGCGGCGCGGCCGCGCTCGCTGTCGACGGGCAGGACGTTCGGGACGCCGTCCACGGAGGAGACCGTCGGGTGGGCGGTGGTGATGTCACCGAAGTGGCGGACGAAGGCCTGCTGGCCCGCGTCGTCGAGATTCACGTCGTCGAAGACGAGCGCCTTGTGGACGTTGAGTGCCTCGCGGAGCGCGGCGGTCGTCTCCTCGTCGAGCGGCTTGGCGATGTCGACGCCGGAGACACGGGCGCCGATATGGGCGGTGACCTTCTGGATTTCGATGGAGGACATCGGTGGACGGTCCTTTCAGACGAGAGCGGGTTCCTGAGTGGAGTACTGGTTGGCGGGGCGGGGGAGGCCGTAGCGCTCCCGGAGGGTCCGGCGGGGGCCGTACTCCGTCCGCAGCAGACCTCGGGCACGGAGGATCGGGACGACCTGCTCGACGAAGGTCTCCAGACCGGAGGGCAGCACGGCGGGCATGATGTTGAAGCCGTCGGCGGCGCCCTGCGTGAACCACGTCTCGATCGCGTCGGCGACCTGCTCGGGCGTACCGGCGAAGGTGAGGTGGCCGCGTCCGCCGCCGAGCCGGCCGATCAGCTGCCGGACGGTGAGGCGCTCGCGCCGGGCGAGTTCGACGATGAGCGTGTAGCGGCTCTTGGCACCCTCGATGGCGTCCTCGGGCGGCAGATCGGACGGCAGTTGGGAGTCCAACTCCAATGTTCCCCCGGGGAGTTGGAGGAGACTCTCCAGGCGGTCCACGCCGTGCGTGTACACGATGTGGTCCTCCAGGACCTGCTCGTTCGCCCGCGCCTCGGCCTCCGTGGACCCGATGACGGGCACGATCCCGGGCAGCACCTTGACGTGCCCGGGATCCCGGCCGACCGCCGCGGTACGGGACTTGAGGTCGGCATAGAAGGCCTGCGCGTCGGCCAGGGTCTGCTGGGCGGTGAACACCGCCTCCGCGTAGCGCGCCGCGAACGCCTTCCCGTCCTCGCTCGACCCCGCCTGCACGAGCAGCGGGTAACCCTGCGGCGACCGGGGCACATTGAGCGCACCCTCGACGCTGAAGTACGTCCCCTTGTGCCGGGGCGGATGGATCTTCGCGTCGTCGCCCCAGACGCCGGCCGCCTTGTCGCCGACGATCGCGTCGTCCTCCCAGCTGTCCCAGAGCTTCAGCGCGACGTCGAGGAACTCGGCGGCGCGGGCGTACCGGTCGGCGTGGGCGGGCTCGTGCTCCAGGCCGAAGTTGCGCGCGGCCTCGGCACCCGCCGTGGTGACGATGTTCCAGCCGGCCCGCCCGCCGCTGATGATGTCCAGGGAGGCGAACTTGCGGGCCAGGTTGTAGGGGGAGTTGTACGAGGTGGAGGCGGTGGCGATCAGCCCGATGTGCTCGGTGGCCGTCGCCAGCGCGGTCAGCAGGGTGAGCGGCTCCAGCGCGCCCGCGGGACGCTGGGCGAGATTCCCCCACAGCTGCGGCCCGTCGGCGAGGAAGAGGGAGTCGAAGGTGCCGCGCTCGGCGATCCGGGCGAGCCGCACATAGTGGTCCAGCTCGACGTGCGCATACGGATCGCTCTCGGGAAGCCGCCAGGAGGCTTCGTGGTGGCCGGTGTTCATGAGGAAGGCGTTGAGGTGAAGCTGGCGGGGCATAGGGGGTCCTTTACGGTTCTTCAGCGCGTTCGGCTTCTTTGAGCGCCGGGTGCGCAAATTCAGCCCGTCCGGCGTTTGCGGACGAGGCCCCTTAAGGGCGGACAGCGGGGGCCTTGGGTGGCAGCCCCCAGACGGTCACCCCACCCCCTCGGTGACGCCCAGCGCCGCAAGCAACCGCTCCCGGTACTCGCCGCGCGCACGCGCATCCCGCTCGATGCCCAGATCGAGCGAGATCCGCCCGGAGTCCAGCACAAGCACCCGATCAGCAAGCACGATCGCCTCGTCCACGTCATGGGTGACGAGCAGCACGGACGGCTGATGCCGCTTCCACAGCTCCCGCAGCAAGGCGTGCATCTTGATGCGCGTCAGTGCGTCCAACGCCCCGAACGGCTCATCGGCCAGCAGCAGTTCGGGCTCGCGGACCAGCGACCGCGCCAGCGCGGCGCGCTGCGCCTCGCCACCGGACAGCTCGTTCGGCCAGGCCCGCTCGCGCCCCTGGAGCCCCACCTCGGCGAGCGCCTCCCGCCCCTTCCGCTCGGCGTCCTTGCCGTCGAGCCCGAGGAGTACGTTGTCCAGGACCCGCCGCCAGGGCAGCAGCCGGGAGTCCTGGAAGACCACGGACACCTGCTCCGGGGCCGTGAGCTGCCCGCTGCCGACGACCTTGTGGTCCAGGCCCGCGATCGCCCGCAGCAGGGTGCTCTTTCCGGAGCCGCTGTGGCCGAGCAGGGCCGTGAACTGTCCCGCCGGGATGTCGAGGTCGATGCCGTCGAGAACGGTCCGCCCCTCGAACGACCTGGTCAGGCCCCGGAGCTGGACGGCGGGCCGGGTCAGCTGCTCAGTGTGCGGCGCCATGACAGCACCCTCCGTTCGATGAGACGGACAGCGCTGTCGGAGACCAGGCCGAAGATCCCGTAGACGAGCAGGCCCACGAGGATGACGTCGGACTGGCCGTAGTTCTGGGCCTGGAACATCATGTAGCCGAGTCCGCTGGTGGCGTTGATCTGCTCCAGGACCACCAAGCCAAGCCAGGAGCCGGTCACCCCGAGCCGGAGTCCCACGAAGAATCCGGGCAGGGCGCCGGGGATGACGATCTGGCGGATGAACCGGAAGCGGGACAGCCCCTGCACCTCGGCGAGTTCGACGTAGCGGCTGTCGATGCCGGACAGCGCGGAGTGCGTGTTCAGATAGATCGGGACGTAGACGACGATCGCGATGATCGCGATCTTGAACGTCTCGCCGATGCCCAGCCAGAGGATGAACAGTGGGATCAGGCCGAGGGTCGGGATCGCCCGGTTGAGGTTCACCGTCCCGTCGATCAGCGCCTCGCCGACCCGGCTGAGGCCGGCTGCCAGCGCCAGGACGACACCGGCCACGAGACCGATCGTGAAGCCGTACGCGGCCCGTTCGAGGGAGGTCAGGATGTCCGTCGGCAGCGTCCCGGCGCTCCACAGGCGACCGGCGGTCCGCAGCACCGTCCAGGGCGCCGGGATCGCGCCGGGGTCGAGCTGTCCGGCGGCCGAGGCGGCGGCCCACACGGCGAGGACAAGGGCGGGGCCGATCAGCCGGGAGGCGGGCAGACGCCTGCCGGGGGAGAGGCCGCGGCGCCGGCGCCGTACGAGATGGCTCCGTTCCTGAGCCGGCGCCGGCAGCGCGGTGGGCGTGGTGGTGGTCACGGCGGTCACCTCCGGTACTCCGCCGGCACGGCCTTGGCGGCGATGGACTCGAAGCGGTGGTCGAAGAGCGAGGAGACGTCGAACTTCTTCACGAAGCCGCCCTCCGCCAGCAGATCGGCGGTCTCCTGCTCCCACTTGATCGCCTCGCCCCAACTCGGCGGGAACAGCGGCTTGTTGGCGAGCCTGCTGATGCCCCGGGCCTGCGCGAGGGTCAGGTTCTGCGTCTTGACGTAGAACTCCTCGTTCCAGGCGTCGGGGTTCTCGTACGTCCAGACCTGGCCCTTGGCCCAGTACGGGATGTACGCGGCGACCGCGGCGGCCTTCGCGGAGTCGTTGAGCACGGAGGTCGGCGCCCACAGCAGGTTGAGGAGGTCGACGACGTCCGTGGTGATGGCGTGGGCGCCCTTGGCCTTGTACTGCCCGAGATAGGCGGGCGCCTGCTGGTTGGCGAGCGGCGCGATGTCCACCTGCCCGGACTGCAGGGCGGTCAGGAACTGGTTGCTGGTCAGCGGGACGAGGTCGACCTCGTCGTACTTGAGTCCCGCCTTCTTCAACGCCCGTAGGAGTACGACACCTTGGGCCTGGCCCTGCGAGAAGGCGAGCTTCTTGCCCTTGAAGTCGGCGACCGACCGGATGTCGCTGCCGGGCTTGGTCGCGAAGAGGTAATTGGGCTTGCGGGTGATGTTGATCGCGACGATCTTCGCGTTGAAGCCCTGGTAGTGCGCCTGGATCGGCGGGATTCCCGCGTTGTTGGCGACGTCCAGGGATTTGGCGCGGAAAGCGTTGATCACATCCGGACCGGCGCCGATGTTCAACCAGCTCGACACCTTGAACGGCAGGTCGCCCAACTTGGCCAGCTTGAACTGGAGTTGCTCGGTGTTCTGATACGAGGCGATCTTCAGGCTCGTACCGGCCGGGACCTTGTCGGCGAGCGGCGCGGTCGAGACGCCTTTGCTGTCGGCGGATGCACTCCCGCCCGCGCAGCCGGTCAGACCGGCGACACCGGCTGCGGCACCGAGCAGTGAAGTGAGAAAGAGCCGTCGGTCGACACCCGGCACGGGAAAGGAAGGCATGGCAGGACTCCATGAGTCGAGAGGGAAAGAAGGCATGCGGAATTCCGGGCGGCAGATGGCGGCCGGGGGAAAGGGAATTCAAGCAGCAGGAAATGAGCGCTTCACACGCGGCAACGCGTCAGCAACAAAGGGTGCGACAGCTCACGATCGGGCTCATGGAAAGGATGTTCCTGGCCATGTGCCGCTCCTGTCAACATTCCGAGTTTCTGAATTAAATAGCCTCAGGTCAGGCGGCCAGCGGATCCCGGTAGAGCACGTCGAGGGCCACTGAACCGCCCGCCACCGCGAGCACCGAATCCGGGAAACTCGTCGGCACGACGGCAGCCGCACGCTCGTCGCCGACGCCCGCGCGCAGGGCGTTCAGGCAGTCCTCCCGGTGGATGATCCCGACCTCCGTCACGACCACCGTCTCCGGATTGAGCACATCGAGGAGCAGCCGCGCCGCCCGCCCGATCGCACCCGCCCGCTCCACCAGCAGCCGTACGGCCTCGGGATCGTCCGCGGCGGCCGCCGCGACCACATGCATGGGATTCACCCCGTCCGTCACGCCCGCCTCGCGCGCCCGCCGGCACAGCGTCCGCTCGCTCAACTCGGCCTGCAGGCAGCCGGTCCGCCCGCAGGCGCAGGGCTCCGTGCCGCCGGGCACCGGCAGATGCGCGATGGCGCCCGCCTGGGAGCGGGGCCCGTGGTGCACCTCGTCGTGGGTGGCGAACGCCGCGTCGACGACGTTGCCGACGAACAGATGCAGCATGCTCCCGCTGTCCCGCACCCGCCCGAACAGCCGCTCCGCGTTGACCAGCGCCCGCGCATGGCCGTCCACATGGACCGGCAGCCCGGTGCGCTCGCCGAGCACCTCCCGCACCGCCACCTCCCGCCAGCCGAGCAGCGGGTGCTCCACGACGCTCCCGGACTCCCGGTCCACCCAGCCGCCGACGGCCACACCCACGCCGAGAGCTCTGCAACGGGGGTTGTCGGTCAGCAGCGCCCCGAGCCCCTCGGCGGCCCGGCCAAGCACCCATCCGGGATCGGTGCGCTCGTGCTTCAGCTCGTACCGCGCCACCACCCGGCCGCGCAGATCGAGCAGCGCGACCGTGGTGTACGGCACCGCCACATGCACCCCGCCGACCACGAACCGGGAGTCGTCCAGGTCGACGGGGACGTGCGGGCGGCCCACCCCGTTCGAGCGCCGGGGCACGGCCGACTCGCGGATCAGGCCCAGTTCGGCGAACCGGGCGCAGTAGTCCGTCACCGACGCCGGCGAGAGACCGGTCAGCCGGGCGATGGTGCTGCGGGCCACCGGACCGTGTTCCAGCACGGACCGCAGCACGACGCTCGCGCTGGTACGGCGGCGGGTGGAAGCGGAGGGGGACGCAGGGGGAGATGCCATGGCAGAGGGCATGGGAGACCGTCCTCGGGAACGGGGCCGACACGTCTCGGAGGTCGAGGCGCGCCGCGGCCCGCCTCACACCGGACGGCGACAGGTGGCAGCGCCCTGGCGTCGCAGGTCGACATAGCGACGCGACGTGAAGTTCCGGGCCTGGGCAACCATGGCTCGAAGGGTAGGCCAGAAAAGGTGAATCCGGCCAGACCACTAGGATTCGTTTGGCGAGACCCTACAGATGTGTCCGGCCCCTGCTGGGTGAGCACGGCCTCCCTGCCCCAGTGACCGGTATCACGTGAAACCCCGTGTATCCAGCACTGTTTGTTCGGAGCCCACCAAGCCCGCGTTCCAGCCTTTGTCGACCGCTGACGGTGATCGGCTCGAGTCCGCTGGGATAGCGTCACCGTGTCCCAGCATGTCCCCGTCACCCGCGGAGTCCCCATGAGCACCGCTGCCGCCACCGCCCGCCCCCGCGAGGTCCTCGCCGACCTCCTCCCCGCGTCCCGCGTCCGGGACGTGGCACTCGTGCTCGGCGGCGCCGCGCTCACCGGCCTCGCGGCCCAGATCTCCGTCCCCGTCCCGGGCTCCCCGGTGCCGGTCACCGGCCAGACCTTCGCCGCGCTGCTGGTCGGCACGGTGCTCGGCGCGAGCCGCGGCCTGGCCTCGCTCGTCCTGTACGCGCTGGCCGGACTCGCCGGTGTGCCGTGGTTCGCGGGCGGCAGCTCCGGTGTCTCCGTCTCCTTCGGCTACATCCTCGGCATGCTCCTCGCGTCCACCGTCGTGGGCGCCCTGGCCCGCCGCGGCGCCGACCGCTCCGTACTGCGCATGGCGGGCACCATGCTGCTCGGCGAGGCGATCATCTACGCCGTCGGCGTCCCGTACCTGGCCTACGCCGCCGACATGTCCGCGTCCGCCGCGATCGCGGCCGGTCTCACGCCGTTCCTGATCGGCGACGCCCTCAAGGCCGCCCTGGCGATGGGCGTCATGCCCACCGCCTGGAAGCTCGTCAACAAGGGCTGAGGTTGTAGTTCCTGCGGAAGAGGTTCGCCGGGTCGTACGACGACTTCAGTTCGGCGAGCCTCTTCCTCGTTCCGGCGTCGTACAGCCCGTCCGTCCGGTCCCCGGCACCGAAGGCGAAGTTGAGCGCACGCCCGATCGTGACCGGAGCGAGCAGCGCGAACGCCGGATCCAGCACGGCGCGTGCCACGTCCCGGTCGCCCACCGTCAGCAGCCGTACCAGGAACCGCCCTTCGCGATACGGCACCGAGTTCGGCGCGGGCCGGGCGAGCGCCCCGCCCAGGTGGTTGATCTGCAGGACGCACATCGGCCCCTCCGCATCCGGCCCGGTGGCGGCGAGCACCTCACCGGCCCTCTCCACGTCCAGCTCGCTCAGCACCGCACTGTCCCCGTAGTACGCATGCGGGAAGTCCGGGTCGCTGTGGATGGTGCGGCTCTCGGCATACGGCATCTCGCGCAGGGAGTCGGCGAGCACGGGTCCCACCTCCCGCAGCGGGGCGACGAGCCGATCACCGTCGGCCCCGGTGTACGCGACGCGCACGGAGACGACGTACCGGCCGCGCAGATGCGGCGGCAGCGCCGGGATGTCCGGATACGGTACGGCCGCGAAGGACGAGGTCAGCCCGTCTGGCACGGTCCGCGTCCACTCCTCGTACGCCCGCAGCAGGGCCGCCGGATCGACCTGGCGCCCGTCGAAGGCGAGCGAACCGCCGTAGAGCGTCCGCACGGGGACGAGGCCGATCTCCAGCTCCGTGACGATGCCGAAGTTGTGGCCGCCGCCGAGAAGGGCCCAGTACAGGTCGGGGTCGGACTCCCGGGTCACCTGCCGGAGCCGGCCGTCGGCCGTGACCAGGTCCAGGGAGCGCACATGGTCGGCCGCGTACCCGAACTCCCTTGCCAGGATGCCCAGTCCGCCGCTCAGCGTGTAGGACACGGCGCCGACGCTCGGGGCGGAGCCGTTGAGCGGCGCCAGGCCGTACGGCTCGGCGGCCGCCACGACCTGCCCCCAGCGGACGCCCGCCTGGACGCGGACGGTGCGCGCTTCGGGGTCGAGTGTCACCCGGTCCATCCGCTTCGTCGTCACCAGCACCCCACCCTCGAAGGCGCCGGGCAGCCCGTGCCCGGTGGCCTGGACGCCGATCGGCAGGGCGTGGTCGGCCGCGTACCGTACGGCGGCGATCACGTCCTCCGCGGAGGCGGCCGCGAAGACGACGGCCGGACGCTGAGCGAACCCGGTCTGGAAACCGGCGAGTTCCTCGTCGTAGCCGGGATCGCCGGGACGGAGAGCGAGCAGGTCAGGGGTGTGGTCGACGGAGTTCATGAAAGGCATCGTGCCCGCATAACCTGACAACTGCCGTCAGGTTATGCGGGCGAAGTCGCGACCGGTGTGCCCGAGGGCGCTCAGCCGCGCAGTCGCTGCGGGGTCGGCCGCCGGGAGGACCACCACAGCCCCGCCGCGCCGGCGGCGATCAGCGACGCGCCCGCCGCCCCCAGCGGCAGGACATCGCGTCCGACACCGGTCTTGGGCAGCTCCTTGCCGCCGCCCGGCGCCACCGGCTTGTTGTCGGTGCCGAGGAGCAGCGGGGTGGCCGGGGCGTTCGGCGACGGGTTGGTCGTACCGAACGGAACCGGTCCCTGCTGCCAGTACGTCTTCTTCCCGTCACCGGACTGTACGGGCAGGCAGATCTTGCCGGTCTTGTGCAGGTCGTAAGTGGCGTCGACGGCAAACGACTTCGACTTGCCGGCCGCGAGATTGTCGATCGGGCAGGAGAAACCGCTGTTCGAGCCGGCCGAAAGACTCTTCCCGTCAATCTGGGAGCAGCCTTGCACGCTCTTGACCGTGAGGCCGTCGAAACCGACGACCAGAAGCTGGATCTTTCCGCTGTCCTTGGTCCCTTCGTTCTTGACCATGGCGGTGAGCGCCGTTTTTTGCGAGCCATTGTCGACCGAGATCCTGGAGGGCAGGAGCGTGGTCAGCTTCACACCTGCCGGTGCCTCGTCGACGGCCTTTCCCCCCTTGCTGCTGCCGGGTCCCTGGTCGTCCGCGCTGGCGGTGAAGGAAAGGATCATCACCGCCGAAAAAGATGCCGCGACCAGCGATCCCGCGATGGTCGTCGTGCGACGAGAACTCATGTTCACATCCCCCTTGGCTGCGCCTGAATTCGCAGTACTTGAAGAGCTACCACAAGATTTCTCCGCACTATGCTGGTACGCCGTGAAGTGTGACCATTGTGTTTCAGTCGGGGTGCGATCGAGGTAATCAAGACAGCTGAGGGAATTTCGGTGGCTGAGGGGGTGCAGCGGATTGCCGGGGAATGCGAGGAGCGGCGGAGTTCCAGGGTTGCTGGTGACGGGGCGCTATCGGTTGGTCGAAAGCATCGGCCAGGGGGGAATGGGGCGGGTGTGGCGAGCCGCCGACGAGATGCTCGACCGCCCGGTCGCCGTCAAGGAGATGCGGATAGACGGCCTGGACGCGGAGGACACCCGCACCCGCCGCGAACGCACCCTGCGGGAGGCCAGGGCCACGGCCCGGATCGACCATCCCAATGTCGTGCGCGTCTACGACGTCGTCGACGAGGGCGAACGCCTGTGGATCGTGATGGAGTTGGTGGTCGGCCGCTCCCTCGAACGGATGATGGTGGAGGAGGGGCCGCTGGGGCCGGGTGAGACGGCACGGATCGGGCTCGGTCTGGTGACGGCGCTGCGGCAGGTGCACGCACGCGGTGTCCTGCACCGGGACATCAAACCGGGGAACGTCCTGGTGGAGGACAGCGGCAGACGCATCGTCCTCACCGACTTCGGCATCGCCGCGATCCAGGACGCCAAGGCGCTCACCATGGTCGGCATGCTCGTCGGCTCCCCCGACTACATGGCCCCCGAACGTATCGCCGGGCGCCCCCAGGGCCCACCGTCGGACGTGTGGTCGCTGGGCGCGACACTCTGCGCGGCCCTGGGCGGCCGCTCCCCCTTCTCCCGCGACACGACCCTGGCCACACTGCACGCGGTCCTCTACGAGGAGCCCGAACTCCCTGCCGCGGCAGGCCCCCTGCGCGACATCCTGGCGGCCCTGCTCGAAAAGGACCCCTCGATCCGCCCGACCCTGCACGACCTGGAGGAGGCCCTGCGCCCGATCGCGTACCCGGCACCCACGCCGACTCTTCCCGTGGGCGGGGGAGAGAGCGATGGTGCGGTGGCGGAGGAGGAGGGGCGCGGGGCGGCGACGGAGTCCGGCCGACCGACAGACATGGAAGAGCCGCCCGAGTCCCAGGAGCCACCCGGTACCGAACCGGTCGAGGGTGCCGATCCGACCCCGGCCGCTGCTCCTGCGGCCGAAGGGACGGCGCGTGCCGAAGCCGAGCAGGCCTCCGGGGCCGACACCCCCGGCCCCTCGGAGCCGCTCCCGACCATCCCCGCGGCCTCGAACGAGGGGCCCACCCCTGCCTACCTGGACACCCGTCTGGTACGCGCCGCACGCGACCCCAGGCAACCGGCCCCCGCCCCCATCGAGGACGCGGTACCCCAAGAGCTGCCGGACACCCACGACTTCGGCCGAGACCGACCCCCGGCCGCGACCGCCGTCCCTGAGGCCTCGCACAGCCGCACGGCAGCACAACAGCCTCCCGCCCCACCCGCGGCGACGGCACCCCCGTCTCCGACAGCACCCCCGACACCCTCCGCGCCCTCAGCACCTCGCGAGCCCCACAACCCCACGGCACACATCCCCATCGAGGACGCGGTACCCCAAGAGCTGCCGGACACCCACGACTTCGGCCGAGACCGACCCCCGGCTCCGACCGCCGTCCCTGAGGCCTCGCCCAGCCGCACGGCAGCGCAACAACCGCCCACGCCACCCACACCTTCCGCGCCTTCGGTACCGCCCGAGCTCCACAACCCCACGCCACCCGCCCAACTCACCGCAGCCGCCTCCCAGGCGCCCCTCGCCCCGCAGCACCCCAACGCCTCCACAGAAGTCCCCTCCGAACTGCGCTCGGAGGTCCGCTCCGAGACCTCGTCCGCCAGCTCCGCGCCCCCCGCACCCCCACGGCCCGGTGTCTCACTTGTCCGCCCCCAGCCGGTCACCCAACAGCGCCCCGCGCATCGGAACGGCTCCGACCCCGCACCACTCGCGCACCCAGGCATCCAGCAGAGCCGCCCCGCGCTGGGCCCCCACCCCCTGCGTGCCCCCCAAGGCGGCCCCCTCCCGGGCCCGACCGGCCCCGCAGGCTCCCATCGCGGTCGCCGCCGTGCCGTGCTCGGGGCCGCCGTCGGTCTGGTGGCGGCCGGTGCCGTCGTCGCCGTACTCCTTCTGACGAACTCCGGATCGCCCGGCGGTGACCACGCAGGCTCCTCGACGTCACCGACGACGTCCGCCACCACACCCCCCAGCAGCCCGTCGCCCACCGTGGAAGGCACGTCCAGGCCGCAGAGCCTGCCGCCGGGTGCGCACCGGGAGGCCGGTGGGTTCGCGTGGGCGCCGCCGCAGGGCTGGCGGCGGGATCTGAAGACGGGGGCGGAGGTGCACTACACGTCACCCGACGGCGCACAGGAACTGGTCGCCAAGTCGTCCCTCGCCCGCGGCGACCTGATGGAGACCTGGCAGAAGTCGGAGCAGGACGCCCACCAGGGGCAGGACTACCGGAAGATCCGCCTGGAGAAGACGACGTTCCGCGGCAACCCGGCCGTGGTCTGGGAGTACACCTTCACCCTCAAGGGCACGCCCTGGCACGCCCGGCTGCTGGGCTTCGACCAGGACGGGAAGTCGTACCAGATCAACACCTGGTACCAGCCGGAGACCGAAGCCCAGGCCGTCAAGACCTACGACAAGGTCAAGGACAGCTTCACGGTGCTGTGAGGCGCAGCGGCGAGCAGACGAGAGACCCGCGGTGCTCACAGCACCGCGGGCCCCTCATGCCGCACACAACACCGCTGACGTCAGCGGGACTTGACCTTGTCCCGGCCCTGCACCTCCGCCGAAGACGTGCCCGCGGCGACCGCCCGGCCGCCCCCGCGCACCTTCTCCTTCACCACGGCGACGACCAGCACGACCGCGGCGACAAGCAGCGACAGCAGTACGGTCTCGCGCCCGTCGTGCTCCGTGTCCGTGAGCATGTAACCGAGCACGAACACGATCAGCGCGGCCGTCGCCCATGTCAGATACGGGTACAGCCACATCTTCACCACCAGCTTCTCCGGCGCCTCGGCCTGGATGATCTTCCGCATCCGCAGCTGCGAGAAGCAGATGACCAGCCACACGAAAAGGGCCACCGCACCACTGGAGTTGACCAGGAAGAGGAAGACCGAGTCCGGGAACTTGTAGTTGAAGAACACGGCGACGAACCCGAAGACGACGGACGCGACGATCGCGGCCAGGGGAACGCCCCGCGAGGTCGTCCTGGCGAACGCCTTCGGCGCGTCCCCCCGCTCACCGAGCGAGAAGGCCATCCGGGAGGCCGTGTACAGCCCCGAGTTGAGACAGGACAGCACCGACGTCAGCACGATGAAGTTCATGATCTGACCGGCGTGCGCGATCCCGAGCGAGTCGAGGGCGGCGACGTAGGAGCCCTGCTTCTTGATCGACGGGTCGTTCCACGGCAGCAGGGTCACGACGACGAAGATCGAGCCCAGGTAGAAGACGCCGATACGCCAGATGATGCTGTTGGTCGACTTGGTGACGGCCCGCTGCGGGTCCTCCGACTCACCCGCCGCCAGTGTCGCGATCTCGCTGCCCATGAAGGAGAAGACGACCAGCAGTACGCCCGTGAGGATCGCGCCGGGCCCGTTGGGCAGGAAGCCGCCGTGGCCGGTGAGGTTGCTCAGGCCGGCCTTGTCGCTGTCGACACCCGGCAGCACACCGAAGACCGCGAGCCCGCCGACCACGATGAACGCACCGATCGCGACGACCTTGATCCCGGCGAACCAGAACTCGAACTCGCCGTAGGAACCGACCGAGACGAGGTTGGTGGCGGTCAGCACCGCCATCACGATCAGGGCCCAGCCCCACTGCGGAACGGCCGGCACCCACCCCGCCAGGATCTTGGCCCCGGCGGTGGCCTCCACGGCGAGCACCACGACCCAGAAGAACCAGTAGAGCCAGCCGATGGAGAACCCGGCCCAGCGGCCGAGCGCCCGGTCGGCGTGCGCCGAGAACGAGCCGGAGCTCGGGTTGGCGGCGGACATCTCGCCGAGCATGCGCATCACAAGGACGACGAGCGTGCCGACGAGGGCGTACGACAGGAGGATGCCCGGTCCCGCGGTGGCGATACCGGAGCTGGAGCCGACGAAGAGGCCGGCGCCGATGACGCCACCGATGGCGATCATCGACAGATGGCGGTTCTTCAGTCCCGCCTGGAGTCCAGTCATGGGGGAATTCCTTTGCGCCGGGTGAGCGGTCCCGTACGGGTCGCGTACGAGTTGGTCCAGTGAAACGGAGGTAAAGGAATTCGTGAACCTTTGAATCCAGATCGTTACTTGAGGTTTTCTTGAGGTTCCATGGTGTGAACTGTTGCGCGGGACCCGCTTCCTTCCCGGCCGACACCCGAGGCTGCCGCCCGGAAACAGCCATGTCACACTCGGAACCATGCGCGTGTATCTCGGCTCCGACCATGCGGGCTTCGAACTCAAGAACCACCTCGTCGAGTGGCTCAAGGCGGCAGGACACGACCCCGTCGACTGCGGCCCCCACATCTACGACGCCCAGGACGACTACCCGCCCTTCTGCCTCCGCGCCGCGGAGCGGACGGCCGCGGACCCCGACTCCCTCGGCATCGTGATCGGCGGCTCCGGCAACGGCGAGCAGATCGCCGCGAACAAGGTCAAGGGCGTCCGCGCGGCCCTCGCCTGGAGCGAGGAGACGGCCTCCCTCGGCCGCCAGCACAACAACGCCAACGTCGTGGCGGTGGGCGCGCGCATGCACACACAGGAGGAGGCGACAAAGTTCGTCGAGACCTTCCTGGGCACCCCGTTCTCCGAGGACGACCGCCACATCCGCCGCATCGACATGCTCACGGCCTACGAGACGACGGGCGACCTCCCCCCGATCCCGGCACACCACCCGCAGCAGTAGCCCTCCCGGCCCGTCCGTCGTTCACTTTTCGGCCGGGCGGGCACTCTCAGCCCGTCCGGCGTTTGAGGACGAGGCCGTTCAGGCCGATGGGGGTCCAGGGGGCGGAGCCCCTTGGGCGGGGCCGAAGGGGCGGCAGCCCCGGGGGACGGGAACGGGTAAGGGCGGCGGGGGCGAACAAACCCACGCCCACCCCGCCCGCAGACGAACAGGAGCCACCGTGCCTGAGGGGCACACGATCCACCGTTTGGCCAAGGACTACGCCGCCCGCTTCCTCGGCACGACCCCCCACGTCACCAGCCCCCAGGGCAAATTCTCCGACGCCGCAGAACTCCTGAACACCGCCGAACTCACCCACACCGAGGCCCACGGCAAACACCTCTTCCTCGGCTTCCGGGACACGGACTGGGTCCACATCCATCTGGGCCTCTTCGGCAAGGTCACCTTCGGCGACGCCCCACCACCCCCACCCACGGACACCGTCCGCCTCCGCCTCGCGAACGCCACGTCGTACGTCGACCTCCGCGGCCCGACCACCTGTGCGCTCATCACGGACACCGAGAAGCACGCGATACACGACCGCCTCGGCGCCGACCCCCTCCGCGAGGACGCGACCCCACAGACGGCGTACCGCCGAATCTCCCGCAGCCGTACGACGATCGCCGCACTCCTCATGGACCAGAAGGTGATCGCCGGCGTCGGCAACGTCTACCGCGCCGAGGTCCTCTTCCGGCACAACATCGACCCGTACCGCGCGGGCAAGGACATCACCCCCGCCGAGTGGGACGCGATCTGGTCCGACCTGGTCGAGCTGATGCACGAGGGCGTCCGCAACAACCGCATCGACACCGTCCGCCCGGAGCACACCCCCGAGGCCATGGGCCGCCCGCCGCGCGTCGACGACCACGGCGGCGAGGTGTACGTCTACCGCCGGGCCACCCTGCCCTGCCACATCTGCGGCGGCGAGATCCGCACCGCCGACCTCGCCGCCCGCAACCTCTTCTGGTGCCCCACCTGCCAACAGCGCTGACGCGCCGCCAGGGCCTAGAACCCGTGCGCCAGCCAGGGCGCCACCGTCGAGCCGAAGGCGAGCGACGCCTCCGTCAGCGCGCCCGGGCGCAGCTCGCGCACCCGGCCGGCCGCCGCCAGCGACGCCAGCGGGACGCCGCCGAGGTACGCCGAGCCCAACTCCCGTACGGACAGGGCGAGATCGGCCGCGTCCGCCGTACGCTCGCACGAGGCGCCCTTCGGGTCGCCGGTCAGCCGCCAACGGCCCTCGTTCCAGGGGCAGAACGCGTCCTCGACCTCCAGCACCACGTCCACCGGTGTCTGGTAGGTCCGCGCCTGGAGCGCCGCCCCGACGTCCACCAGCCGTACGTGCAACGAGTCCCGGACCAGCAGGGCGCAGCGCCGGATGTCGGACACCAGGTACTGCCACGGCTCGTCCAGCGGCCGCCGCCGCGTGTCGATCTTCGACGTCAGGTCGATCCCGAACAGGAACCGCCACAACGCCGCGTGCGCCGCCGGGTCCAGCGCGTCCACGTCCTGTACGACCACCGTGCCCTTGGGGCCCGCGGGCTCCCAGTCCCGCTTGATCCGGAAGCGCGCGTACCCGACGACCTCGCCGCCCGCCCGTCTCCCACCACCACCCTCAACCGAAGTCGCTTCGCTCCCCCCAATTCGCTCCGCGAGTACGCACTGCAGCGGCGACGCACCGTCCCGCTCGCTCTCCGTGTCGAGCAGCCACAGCCGCTCCCAGCCCGGGATCCGCGCCACCATCCCCGGCCGCCGCGCCACCAGTTGCGCGTACACCGCCTCGCAGGCGTCGAGCACATCGGCCGGGTCGGCGTACCGCAGCCGTACGTCATCGGTGCCGGGCGGCACGGACAGCCGTACCCGAGTCGTGTCGATCTCGGCATTGACGTGGTACGTCCCGACGCCGTACCCGAACCGCCCGTAGATCACCGGCTCGGACGCGGTCAGGACGGCCAGCGGCTCACCCCACGACCGTACGTCGTCCAACTGGCGCCGCATCATGGACGTCAGCACCCCGCGTCGGCGGTGCGTGGCGGCCACGCTGACCATGGTGACGCCCGCGGCCGGCACCGCGGCCCCGCCGGGCACGGTCAGCCGGAAGGAGAACGCGCCCGCCGTACCCACGCACACATCACCGTCCCAGGCACCGATGGAACGGTCCGTCTCGGTGAGCTCGCGCCACAGCGCCCGCTCCTCGGCCGACTCCGGAACCCCACCGAAGGCGCGGATCAGGTTGTCGTACCACTCGTCCCAGTCGTCCTGGCGCAGCACGCGCAGTTCAGTCCCGTCAGTCCGCATGAACCATGCCTACCAGGGCATTGCGGGGCGAGCGAGGGAATTTCGCCTTGGCGGACCCGCGACGGCTTTCTGTGAAGTTCACTGTGAAGTTGAACCTCGGACGGGGGACAAGTGGGACCTCCCGTGCCAAGCAGCTGGTCCGATGGATAGGGTCCCGAACTAATGGCAGCAGGACGAGAGCGGCGCGCAGAAGCCGAGACGTTCACGGCCCGGTTGAAAGTGCAGTGGCACCGGGCCCGCGTCGGCCTGCGCAGAAGCGCCGTGGACTACTTCCGCGGGGACGGCTCGGACTGGGTCGCGCTGGCCGGTCTGCTGCTCACCGTCCCGCTGATCGCGGCCGTCACGCTCGCCAACTCGGTGTGGTGCTCCCCGGCCGTCCTGGTCCTGCCGATCGTCGCGGGCGGCCTGCTGCTGCGCCCGGCGAGCCTGCTCGGTCTGTACGCGGCCGCGGCCACGGCACTGATCGTGGAGTCGGTGAAACTGGGGCCCTATACGGAGGGCCCTTCCCGTGTCACCCCGGGCGTCGTGCTGGTGGTGGCCGCCTGCGGCTTCTTCGGCCTGCTCATCGCCCAGTTCCGCAGCCGGGTCGGTGTGCCCTGGCGGCGCGGCGGCACCATGCTCTTCGACCTGCGCGAACGCATCCGGGTGCAGAGCAAGCTGCCGCAGCTGCCGGTGGGCTGGCACCGCGAGATGGCGCTGCGGCCGGCGGGCGGCCAGTCCTTCTCGGGCGACTTCGTGGTCGCCGCCCGCACCAACGGCGGCCGCACGCTGGAGGTCGTCCTGACGGACGTCTCGGGCAAGGGCATGGACGCGGGTTCGCGCGCCCTGCTCCTGTCGGGGGCGTTCGGCGGCCTCCTCGGTTCCCTGCCCCCGCACGCGTTCCTCCCGGCGGCCAACGGCTATCTGCTCCGCCAGGACTGGGACGAGGGCTTCGCGACCTCGATCCACCTCGTCCTGGACCTCGACTCGGGCGACTACGAGCTCTACTCCGCGGGCCATCCGCCGGGTCTCCAGCTCAGCGCGGGCAGCGGCCGCTGGGAGGAGAAGGCGGCCGAGGGCCCGCTCCTGGGTGTGTACGACGGTGCGCAGTTCGACCCCGTGAAGGGCTCGCTCCGCCCCGGTGACGTGTTGATGCTGTTCACAGACGGCCTGGTGGAGACCTCCGACCGGGACATCGTCGAGGGCATCGACCGCCTCACGGGCGAGGCCGACCGCTATGTCGCCGGCGGCTTCCACGGCGCCGCCTGGCACCTCATCGAGGCGGTCGCGAAGGACGTGAACGACGACCGCGCACTGCTGCTGATCTGCCGGGAGGGCCCGACGGCGGCCTCCCCGCCGCCGACCCTGGGATGAGCCGATGACCGAAACCCCTCGGGTGCCGATGACCCTCGCCGAGGTCGAGGCCACCGCCCGCGCCGCCCACGAAGGCCAGACGGACAAGGCGGGACGCCCCTACGCCGAGCACCTCCGGGCCGTCGCCGAGGGCGTACGCGCACGTGGCGGCGACGAGGAACAGACAGCGGCAGCCTGGCTCCACGACGCCGTCGAGGACGACGCACTGTCCGAACAGTGGCTGAACGAGGCGGCGCTGAGCCGCCGCACGAAGGACATCGTCCTGGCGGTCACCAAGCGCGCGGGGGAGAGCCCGGAGGCGTACGCCGAACGGATCCTGTCCACGCCGGGCGCACTCCTGGTGAAGGAGTCGGACCTGGCACACAATGCAGATCCCGCTCGCCTCGCCCGCCTCGATGACGAGGCCACCCGCACACGGCTGACCGAGAAGTACGCAAGGATGCGCGCACTTCTCGGCCTACCTCAGCAGTAGCGCCCCAAAGGGGCACGGGGCTGTATCGATATGCGGCTCCGCCGCGTGGGCGCGATCAACTACGACGAACCCGCAGACGCGAGACGACATATCGTGGCAAATCCTCAGGCGTTGGCCATCTCGCGCTCCCGCGCAACCCCCGCCGCATCCCGCCGGAAGGCCCACCTCATCTCAGGCTCCATTGCGAACTTGAAGACCCGCCGCACCGGCGAGCTGCACAGCAACGTGACGGCCCCGGCGAAAGCCACCGTCACAAAGATCTCCCCCAACGGCCGGTGCAGCCAATCCGGTTCGAACCAGCCGTAGAACTCGCCGGCCTTCACGAGGAAGCCGTGCAGCAGATAGCCGTAGAGCGTGCCCGCGCCGAGCGCCGTGAACCACATCCTCCGGCGCGGCACCCAGGCGAAGAAGCAGGCGGTCAGCAGCAGCGAGCAGCCGAACAGGGCGAGCACCATGACCGGTCCGGTCCACCACGGCGCGGCCATCTCCTGGGCGGCGTCCCGGTGGTAGAACCACGCGGTGTTCATCCGCGGCACCGCCCACCATCCGACGGCCATCGCGGTCGCGAAGACCGGCACCGCCAGGATCCGCATCTTCCGCGTGCGCACCGTCTGGAAGTGCTCGGGCTTCATGCACAGGCCCAGCACGAAGTACGGCAGGAACTGCAGGACGCGCTGGAGGTCGAGGTCGTTGCCGATCTCCGGCGAGACCGACCCGAACATCGCGATGCCCAGTGCGATGGGCAGAGGCCAACGCAGGTTCTTCCACAGCGGGGTCGTCAGTCGCCAGATGAACAGCGCGATCAGGAACCAGGTGAGGTACCAGGGGTCGAGCAGACTGACCGTCATGCTCGGGTCGTGGTCGCCGTAACGCTTGAAGAGGGTGTACGCGGTCTCGAAGACGATGTACGGCACGAGGACGCCGGTGACCAGTCGTCTGAGGCGGTCGGGGCGCATGTCGAAACTGCGCGAGAAGTAGCCGGAGATGATGATGAACGCCGGCATGTGGAAGCAGTACACGACGGTGTACGCGGCCTCCAGGATGCGGCTGTCGCCCTTCAGCGGCTCCCAGGAGTGGCCCATCGCGACCAGCACGATCGCCAGGTACTTCGCGTTGTCGAAGAACGAGTCGCGCTGTTTGCCGGGTTCGGAGGGGTTGTTCTGCTGTTTCTGCGGTGAGCGCGGACTCGGCACGCCCGACGCCGGCGACTGTGCCGGAGGGAGCGGCGCTTTCTTGGCGGCGTGAAACATCTGAGGCACCCTAGCGCCGCCTGTGGGTTTTCGTAAAACTCCCCACGTCGTTCCTGCCAATTGGCTTCGGATACCCGAGATTAAGGGAAGTTGACAACCTGATGGAGGTGACGGTCAACACACCATTACATGTCCTGGTTGTCACGACTCATCCCGACTAAGCGGGGCATATGACCAGGGGGCGACTCCGGTGGAATGTCTGCTTCATTGACCTTTTGGAGGGCCGGTGTTGGTGGCTCCGCGGTGCCCGTGACAACAATTCGAAATACCCGCGAACGCGTTGTGTGGACATGGAAACGATCTCGCTGAATTTCGTGTGCGGGTGCACCCTCGAATTGCTGTGCGACAGGCGGGTGTTGGGGATCTCGGACGGGCCGCGCCCGCATGGCCGAGGCAAAGGTCCGGCACAGGTGTGACCGACGATGCCTCACCTGCCGCATACGGGGGCCTCGTTGGTGGCACGATGGTTCTGGCGGGGGTGCGCGGGGCTGGCACTCCCGGGCCGGGAGAGCGGACCGACCGAGGGTGTGTGATCAGTTGTGGCCATTTCACTGTCAGTGGTGCTGCTGTTGGCGATCATCCTGGTGGTGTTGATCAGGGGAGGCTCGATCAAGGCCGGCCCGGCGATCGTCGCGGTGCTCTTCGGCTTCTTCCTCGCATCGACCGGCATGGCCCCGTCGATCAACCGGTTCCTGAACTCGATAGCGGAGACCATCAACTCGATCAGCTTCTGATCCGGGGGATGCTCCGCCGGCGGAGGACGCGGACGCCGCCGTGCCGCGCCCCTGGGCGATCACGCTCTGCGCCGGTCCGGCTCCGCCCTGCATGATCGTGGCGATCGCGGGTAGCCGACGTCTTGGAGTGTGGACTCGTGTACGCGCGCAAGGGTGTGGGGCCATGACCGAGATCCCCGCCGAGCTCTTCGAGGCGGTGGCGCGGGACGCTCTGCGGGATCTGGGCAGAGCACCCGATCGCCTGGCCCTGGAGGTGCTGTCGGGCTGCGATGTGCTGATCCCGGCGGTCAGCGGAATCCGCTACGCCCGCGACCGCAGCGAGTTCGTGCGCTTCGTGCTCCCGGTCGTCGAAAGCGTGCAGGACGCCCCCGCGGTCATGGTCTTCACCTCGGAGGAGCGCCTGCTCAGGGCCTTCCCTCAGGTGCCCTGCTACCGGCCCGTCACCCTGCGCCAGCTGGCCGCGCACTGGCCGACCGACGAAGTGGTGCTGGTCATCGATGCCGGGGACGAGGACTCGCTGACCCTGTCGGCACACGAAGCGCGCTGGCTGCTGGCCCGCTGCCTCATCTGAAACCGGCCTCGCCGAAACGATCGGGGCCGGGCCGGAGGAAGATCCTCCGGCCCGGCCCCGATGTGTGGAGAGCGGGCGACGGGAATCGAACCCGCGTAGCTAGTTTGGAAGACTAGGGCTCTACCATTGAGCTACGCCCGCACAGCACGCGCCGCAGGTCAGGTGACTGCGGCACAGGAGGCATCGTAGCGGGTCGGGCCCCCTCGGTGCACACCCCGTAAATCCGGCAGCTGCACTGCCTGCGGCCATGTACCCTACGTGTCGCACCTGACGGGGTGTGGCGCAGCTTGGTAGCGCGTCCGCTTTGGGAGCGGAAGGCCGTGGGTTCAAATCCCGCCACCCCGACCACCGACCGGTCAACACCGGTCACCCCGGGCGATCGCCTTGCTTGATCGCCTTTGGGGCGTTCAGCGGCTGCGGTTACTATGCAAGCTGCGCGCCCGTGTGTCTCATCCGCAGGAATCCACTGGACCACCACTGGAGATCCTTAGGACGTCCTCCGGGCGGCGAAATCCGCCGGACCAGTCTGGCTCCGGCAGAAACCAAGAAGTCAGCCACAAGGAGACCGAACCGTGAAGAGCGCCGTGGAGACCCTGAACCCGACCCGGGTTCGGCTCACTGTCGAGGTGCCCTTCGAGGAGCTCAAGGACAGCCTCGACGCGGCGTACAAGAAGATCAACCAGCAGGTCACGGTGAAGGGCTTCCGGAAGGGCAAGATCCCGGCGCGCGTCATCGACCAGCGGTTCGGCCGCGGTGCGGTCCTGGAGGAGGCGGTCAACGACGCGCTTCCGAAGTTCTACACCGAGGCGGTCAACGAGGCCGACCTGAACGTCCTCGGCCAGCCCGAGGTCGACATCACGGAGCTGAAGGACGGCGAGACGCTGAACTTCACCGCCGAGGTCGACGTCCGCCCCGCCCTCGAGATCCCGGACTACTCCGGCATCGAGGTCGAGGTCGACGCCGTCGAGGTCACCGACGAGGACGTCGACAAGTCGGTCGAGCAGCTCCGCGAGCGCTTCGCCGCGACCTCCCCGGTCGAGCGCGCCGCCGAGGACGGCGACGTCGTCACCATCGACCTGGAGGCCAAGGTCGAGGGCGAGGTCCTGGAGGACGGCGTCGCCAGCGGCGTCTCCTACACGATCGGCTCCGGCGAGCTCCTCGACGGCATCGACGACGCCGTGAAGGGCCTGGAGGCCGGTGGCGAGGCCACCTTCACCTCCGAGCTCAAGGGCGGCTCGGCGGCCGGCAAGGAGGCCGAGGTCACCGTCAAGGTCACCCAGGTCGCCGCCCGCGAACTGCCCGAGCTGGACGACGAGTTCGCGCAGCTCGCCTCCGAGTTCGACACCCTGGAGGAGCTGAAGGCGGACAGCCGCAAGCGCCTCGAGAACATGAAGCAGTACGACCAGGCCACGCAGGCCCAGGAGCGCGTCCTGGAGAAGCTGCTCGAGCTGGTCGAGGTCCCGGTCCCCGAGAAGCTGCTCGAGGACGAGATCAACACCCGTAAGCACAACCTCGAGCACCACCAGCTCGGCCAGATGGGTCTCGACCTCGAGAAGTACCTCGAGATCCAGGGCAAGACGGTCGAGGAGTTCGACGCCGAGACCAAGGAAGCCGCGGTCAAGGGCATCAAGACCCAGTTCGTCCTCGACGAGCTGGTCAAGCAGGAGAAGCTCAACGTCAACCAGGAGGAGCTCACCGAGCACCTCATGCGGCGCGCGGCCTCCTCCGGCATGTCCCCCGACCAGTTCGCCCAGGCCGTCGTCGAGGGCGGCCAGGTGCCGCTCCTGGTCGGCGAGGTCGCTCGCGGCAAGGCCCTCGCGGTCGTCGTCGAGGCCGCCACGGTCAAGGACACCAACGGCGAGGTCATCGACCTGGACGACGAGGACGAGGTCGAGACGGCCGCCGAGGTCGCCGCGGAGGCCACCGAGGCCGACGCCACCGAGACGGCCGAGGAGAAGACCGAGGGCTGACGCCCACGGCGCCTTGCAGTTCGTAGGACGGGCCCCGGGTCGTATGACGACCCGGGGCCCGTTTGCCTCCCCAGGGGCGCGGGGCTGTGCCGATGTGCGGCTCCGCCGCGTGGGCGCGAACAGCCCCCACTACCCGCAGTGGCCGACGAACGGAAAGTACCCACGACGCTACGCCCCCGGCGAACACCCCCCTCTGCGGGATTCCCCGAAGGGACCCGCGCGTTAGGGTCCATGAATATGGGGGCAGTCAACTCCGCGAAACCGCCGGAGGCCCCCCGCAGGGAAACGTGAGACGGCCCGGCGCCGTCGTAAGACGAGCAGGTGGATACGTGACGAATCTGATGCCCTCCGCCGCCGGCGAGCCCTCCATCGGCGGTGGCCTCGGCGACCATGTCTACAACCGACTGCTCAACGAGCGGATCATCTTCCTCGGCCAGCCGGTCGACGACGACATCGCGAACAAGATCACCGCGCAGCTGTTGCTCCTTGCCGCAGACCCGGACAAGGACATCTACATGTACATCAACAGCCCGGGCGGCTCGATCACGGCCGGCATGGCGATCTACGACACCATGCAGTACATCAAGAACGACGTGGTGACCATCGCCATGGGCCTCGCGGCCTCCATGGGGCAGTTCCTGCTCAGCGCGGGCACCCCCGGCAAGCGCTTCGCGCTGCCGAACGCCGAGATCCTGATCCACCAGCCCTCCGCCGGCCTGGCCGGCTCGGCCTCCGACATCAAGATCCACGCGGAGCGGCTGCTGCACACCAAGAAGCGCATGGCCGAGCTCACGGCCTTCCACACCGGCCAGTCGGTCGAGCAGATCACCCGCGATTCGGACCGCGACCGCTGGTTCGACGCCGACGAGGCCAAGGAGTACGGCCTCATCGACGACGTCATCCCCACGGCCGCCGGAATGCCGGGCGGCGGCGGTACCGGGGCCTGAGCCCCACCGCGGGGCCCGTACGGCCCCGCACAGCCCCCAGCCGACCGCCTCAGCTCCTAGGAGACAGACAGTGAACGACTTCCCCGGCAGCGGCATGTACGACCGCTCACGCGCCGAGTACACGGGCCCCACGGCGGAGTCCCGTTACGTCATCCCGCGCTTCGTCGAGCGCACCTCACAGGGCATCCGCGAGTACGACCCGTACGCGAAGCTCTTCGAGGAGCGCGTGATCTTCCTGGGCGTCCAGATCGACGACGCCTCGGCCAACGACGTCATGGCGCAGCTGCTGTGCCTGGAGTCGATGGACCCCGACCGGGACATCTCGGTCTACATCAACAGCCCCGGCGGCTCCTTCACGGCGCTTACGGCCATCTACGACACGATGCAGTTCGTGAAGCCGGACATCCAGACGGTCTGCATGGGCCAGGCGGCCTCCGCCGCCGCGATCCTGCTGGCCGCCGGTACGCCGGGCAAGCGCATGGCGCTGCCGAACGCCCGCGTGCTGATCCACCAGCCCTACAGCGAGACGGGCCGCGGCCAGGTCTCCGACCTGGAGATCGCCGCCAACGAGATCCTGCGGATGCGCGCGCAGCTGGAGGAGATGCTGGCCAAGCACTCCACCACGCCGATCGAGAAGATCCGCGAGGACATCGAGCGCGACAAGATTCTCACGGCCGAGGAGGCGCTCTCGTACGGCCTGATCGACCAGATCATCTCCACCCGGAAGATGAACAACGCGGCCGTCCGCTAGTCGGAGGCTGTATCGTCTGCCGCCCCTTGGCACGGTAAGTGCGCTTTGACACGCTGCACGTCAAAGTGAACCGCGCCAAGGGGGGCCCGAACGGGGGGCCCGGCAAGGTACCGTCGGATTAAGGCAGCACCAGGAGCCGCTGGATTCAGGCGTCTCCCAGGCGAAGGGGAAGCACACCGTGGCACGCATCGGTGACGGCGGCGATCTGCTCAAGTGCTCGTTCTGCGGCAAGAGCCAGAAGCAGGTCAAGAAGCTCATCGCAGGGCCTGGTGTGTACATCTGCGACGAGTGCATCGACCTCTGCAACGAGATCATCGAGGAAGAACTCGCGGAGACGAGCGAGGTGCGCTGGGAGGAACTTCCCAAGCCGCGCGAGATCTACGAGTTCCTCGAGGGCTACGTCGTCGGCCAGGAGCCGGCGAAGAAGGCCCTCTCGGTGGCGGTCTACAACCACTACAAGCGCGTCCAGGCCGGCGAGAACGGCGGCGCCAACGGCCGCGACGACGCGATCGAGTTGGCGAAGTCCAACATTCTTCTGCTGGGACCGACCGGCTCGGGCAAGACCCTCCTGGCCCAGACCCTGGCCCGCATGCTGAACGTCCCGTTCGCCATCGCCGACGCGACGGCGCTCACGGAGGCGGGCTACGTCGGCGAGGACGTCGAGAACATCCTGCTCAAGCTGATCCAGGCGGCCGACTACGACGTCAAGAAGGCCGAGACCGGGATCATCTACATCGACGAGATCGACAAGGTCGCGAGGAAGAGCGAAAACCCGTCGATCACACGCGATGTGAGCGGCGAGGGCGTCCAGCAGGCCCTGCTGAAGATCCTGGAGGGCACGACCGCTTCCGTGCCCCCGCAGGGCGGCCGCAAGCACCCGCACCAGGAGTTCATCCAGATCGACACGACGAACGTCCTGTTCATCGTGGGCGGCGCCTTCGCGGGTCTGGAAAAGATCATCGAGTCCCGGGCGGGCGCCAAGGGCATCGGCTTCGGTGCGACGATCCGCTCCAAGCGCGAGCTGGAGGCCAAGGACCAGTTCGAGGACGTCATGCCCGAGGACCTGGTCAAGTTCGGCATGATCCCCGAGTTCATCGGCCGCCTCCCCGTCATCACCTCGGTCCACAACCTGGACCGCGAGGCCCTGCTCCAGATCCTGGTCGAGCCCCGTAACGCCCTGGTGAAGCAGTACCAGCGCCTTTTCGAACTCGACGGTGTGGAACTGGACTTCGAGCGCGAGGCCCTGGAGGCCATCGCCGACCAGGCCATCCTCCGCCAGACGGGCGCGCGAGGGCTTCGGGCCATCATGGAAGAAGTCCTCATGTCGGTCATGTACGAGGTCCCGTCCCGCAAGGACGTCGCCCGCGTGGTCGTCACGGCGGACGTCGTCCACTCGAACGTGAACCCGACGCTGATCCCGCGGGACGCCCGCAACGGCCGCGGCCCGGGGGAGCAGAAGACGGCGTAACCGCCGCACCGCACACGGCGAAGGGGCCCCGGTCGACCGACCGGGGCCCCTTCGTGGCTCTGTGCCCGAGGTGTACGGCGTCAGGCCTTGACGCGCACGTCGTTGCGGACCTTGGCGGTCAGCGCCGCCGCGTCGTCCATCGATGTGGTCTGGCCCGAGGCCAGTGCGGCCATGTCGTACGAGAGCACGTATGTGAGGGTGCTGTGGTCACCCCAGATGCAGAACGGCATCTTCATGGTCTGGCCGGACGTCGTGGTCTCGATCACCTGGCACTTCATGATGCCGTTCTCGAAGCCGGCGGGCTTGAACTCCTGGGGGCTGCCCACGAATTTGCCCTCGGAGGAGCTGGAACTCTTCGTGGACTCCGTCTTCATCTGGGCGAACATGGCGTCGACGGTCTTCTCGGGGTCGTCGATGGTGCCGTACACGCCCGCGAACATCAGGCTCTTCGCGGAGAGGCCCGATCCCGAGGTGTAGGCCGCGCTGACGTCCTTGGCGTTGTGAACGCCCATCGCCTCGGTGTCCTTGATGTCCTTGTCGGACATCCCGTCGGCCTTGGAGTCGCTGCCCTTCTTGTACTGCCCGGAGACGATCGTCGCCGGCGTCGTCAGCTTGTACGTCCCGTCGTTCGCGATGCTGCTTCCGCCGCCGGAGCCGCCGTTGCCGCTGGTCACGAACCACACCCCGACACCGATCGCGGCCACGACCGCCACCGCGCCGATGATCAGGCCCGCCTTCTTGCCGCCGCCCCCGCCGGGCACCGGCGGCTGCGGGACGGTGTACGGCTGCTGGCCGTAAGGGTCCTGACCGTAGGGGGGCTGCTGCGGGTAGCCGTAGCCGGGCTGGGGCTGCGCCGGGGGAGCCTGCTGCGGGTAGCCGTAACCCGGCTGGGGCTGGGGCTGGGGCTGGGGCGGAGGGGCCTGCTGGGGGTAGCCGTAGCCGGGCTGGGGGGCCTGCGGCGGCTGCTGGCCGTACGGGCCCGGCTGGCCGTACGGACCGGGCTGCTGGGGCTGCCCGCCGTACGGGCCCGGCTGGTTGTAGCTCATTACTGGGTTCCCCTCCAGAATGTTTATGTGGTGCCGACATCCTGGCGCAGACACGGACAGCGCACCGCATCGGGGCCCCCACCGTTACAGAGCAAACACGTTTCGGGACATGCCTGCGACACCCCTAAACTGACCCCGTGACCGAGAACGCTCAGCAGCAGCCACCAGCGCCCGACACCGAACTGCCGACCCAGTACGCGCCGGCCGATGTAGAGGGGCCGCTGTACGAGCGCTGGGTAGAGCGCGGTTACTTCGAGGCGGACGAGAAGAGCGACAAGCCGCCGTACACCATCGTCATTCCGCCGCCCAACGTCACCGGCTCGCTGCACCTCGGGCACGCCTTCGAGCACACCCTCATCGATGCGCTGACACGTCGTAAGCGCATGCAGGGCTTCGAGACGCTCTGGCAGCCCGGCATGGACCACGCCGGTATCGCCACCCAGAACGTCGTCGAGAGGGAGCTGGGCAAGGAGGGCAAGTCCCGGCACGACCTCGGCCGTGAGGCCTTCGTCGAGCGCGTCTGGCAGTGGAAGGGCGAGTCCGGCGGGCAGATCAGCGGGCAGATGCGGCGCCTCGGTGACGGTGTCGCCTGGTCCCGTGAGCGCTTCACCATGGACGAAGGGCTCTCCCAGGCCGTTCAGACCATCTTCAAGCGCCTCTACGACGACGAGCTGATCTACCGCGCCGAGCGCATCATCAACTGGTGTCCCCGGTGTCTGACCGCGATCTCCGACATCGAGGTCGAGTACCAGGACGACGACGGCGAGCTGGTCAGCATGAAGTACGGGGAGGGGGACGACACCATCGTCGTCGCCACCACTCGTGCCGAGACCATGCTCGGTGACACGGCCGTCGCCGTTCACCCCGACGACGAGCGCTACAAGCACCTCGTCGGCAAGCTCATCAAGCTCCCGCTGACCGACCGCTCCATCCCCGTCGTCGCCGACACCCACGTCGACCCCGAGTTCGGCACGGGTGCCGTCAAGGTCACCCCGGCCCACGACCCGAACGACTTCGAGATCGGCCAGCGGCACGACCTGCCGGCCATCGCGATCATGGACGAGCACGCCGTGATCACCGCGCACGGCCCCTTCCAGGGGCTCGACCGGCTAGAGGCCCGCTCCGCCATCGTCGCCGCCCTGCGCGCCGAGGGCCGGATCGTCGCCGAGAAGCGGCCCTACGTCCACTCCGTCGGCCACTGCTCACGCTGCAAGACCACCATCGAGCCGCGGCTGTCCATGCAGTGGTGGGTCAAGGTCGGCCCGCTCGCCAAGGCCGCCGGTGACGCGGTCCGCGAGGGCAAGGTCAAGATCCACCCGCAGGAGATGGAGAAGCGGTACTTCGACTGGGTCGACAACCTCCACGACTGGTGCATCTCGCGGCAGTTGTGGTGGGGTCACCGGATCCCGGTCTGGTACGGCCCGAACGGCGAGGTCGTCTGCGTCGGTCCCGACGACGAGGCTCCCACCGGGGAGGGCTGGCGCCAGGACACCGACGTCCTCGACACCTGGTTCTCCTCCGGCCTGTGGCCCTTCTCCACGCTCGGCTGGCCCGAACAGACCGAGTCGCTCGCGAAGTTCTACCCGAACTCCGTCCTGGTCACCGGCTACGACATCCTCTTCTTCTGGGTCGCCCGGATGATGATGTTCGGCCTGTACGCGATGGACGGCACCCCGCCGTTCCACACCATCGCCCTGCACGGCATGGTCCGCGACCAGTTCGGCAAGAAGATGTCGAAGTCCTTCGGCAACGCCGTCAATCCCCTGGACTGGATGGACAAGTACGGCAGCGACGCCCTCCGGTTCACCCTCGCCCGCGGCGCCAACCCCGGCGTCGACGTCCCGATCGGCGAGGACTGGGTCCAGGGCTCCCGCAACTTCGCCAACAAGATCTGGAACGCCACCCGCTTCGCGCTGATGAACGGCGCGACGGTGGAGGGCCCGCTGCCGGACGCCTCGAAGATGTCCGCGACCGACCGCTGGATCCTCTCCCGCCTCAACTCCGTCGTCGCCGAAGTCGACGCGCTCTACGAGGACTTCCAGTTCGCGAAGCTCTCGGACGCGCTCTTCCACTTCGCGTGGGACGAGGTCTTCGACTGGTACGTCGAGCTGTCGAAGACGACGTTCATCGCGGGCGGCGAGGCGGCCGAGGTCAGCAAGCGGGTCCTCGGTGAGGTCCTCGACGTCACCCTCAAGCTCCTCCACCCGGTCGTCCCCTTCGTCACGGAGACGCTCTGGACCACCCTCACGGGCGGCGAGTCGCTCGTCATCGCCGAGTGGCCGAACGACAGCGGCTTCCGTGACGCGGCGGCGGAGCGGGAGATCGAGACCCTGCAGTCCGTCATCACCGAGGTCCGCCGGTTCCGCGCCGACCAGGGCCTGCAGCCGGGCCAGCGCGTCCCGGCCCGTCTGACCCTGGACGGCACGGACCTGGCCCCCCACGAGGCCGCCATCCGCCAGCTGCTGCGTCTGCAGCCGGAGGGCGACTCCTTCACGGCCACGGCGACCCTGCCGGTCGGCGGTGCGGAGGTCGCGCTCGACCTCTCCGGCACGATCGACGTCGCTGCGGAGCGCAAGCGCCTCGCGAAGGACCTGGCGGCCGCGGAGAAGGAGAAGGCCCAGGCCACGGCCAAGCTGGGCAACGAGGCATTCCTGGCGAAGGCCCCGGACCAGGTGGTGGACAAGATCCGCGGGCGGCTCGCCAAGGCGGAGGAGGACATCGCCCGGATCCAGGCCCAGCTGGACCGGCTGCCGGAGGCGTAGGCGTTTATACGGCGCGGAGGGCCCCGGAGTCTTCAAGACTCCGGGGCCCTCCGCGCCCCTCAGGGGCGCGGGGAACTGCGCGACCAGCCACAACCGACCCGCAGCCGCCTGGCAACCTTTGCCATCCCACTCCGTGGGCACGCTGTCAGTCCACGTCCGTAGACTGACCCCGTGAGTGAAAGCGACGACCCTTTCGACGAGATCATCGCGGCCGAGACCGACCGGGACCCGGATCTCGCGATCATCGAGGCCGGCAGCCGCACCCTGCGCACCCAGGGCGGAGCCCCCAGCGCCGACGTGCCGGCACGACCCGAGGACCCCGAGGTCGACAAGGCTCTCCGCGAGGTCGAGGCCGACCTGGCGACCCGCTGGGGCGAGACCAAGCTGGAGCCGTCGGTCAGCCGTATCGCCGCTCTGATGGACGTCCTGGGCGAGCCGCAGCGCTCGTACCCCTCGATCCACATCACGGGTACCAACGGCAAGACCTCCACCGCCCGCATGATCGAGGCTCTCCTCGGCGCCTTCGAGCTGCGCACCGGCCGGTACACGTCCCCGCACGTCCAGTCGATCACCGAGCGCATCAGCCTCGACGGCGCCCCCATCTCCGCCGAGCGCTTCATCGAGACGTACCACGACATCAAGCCGTACATCGAGATGGTCGACGGACAGCAGGAGTACCGGCTGTCCTTCTTCGAGGTGCTGACGGGCATGGCGTATGCCGCCTTCGCGGATGCGCCGGTGGACGTCGCGGTCGTCGAGGTCGGGATGGGCGGCTCCTGGGACGCCACCAACGTCATCGACGGGGACGTCGCCGTCGTCACCCCCATCGATCTCGACCACACCGACCGGCTGGGCGAGACGCCCGCCGCGATCGCCACCGAGAAGGCCGGCATCGTCAAGCAGGACGCGACGGTCATTCTGGCCCAACAGCCGGTGGACGCGGCGCAGGTGTTGCTGAAGAAGGCCGTCGAGGTCGACGCCACCGTGGCCCGCGAAGGGCTGGAGTTCGGGGTCGTCTCGCGGCAGGTCGCCGTCGGCGGGCAGTTGCTCACCCTGCGCGGCCTCGGCGGCGAGTACGGCGAGGTGTATCTCCCGCTCCACGGGCCGTACCAGGCGCACAACGCCGCCGTCGCGCTCGCCGCGGTGGAGGCGTTCTTCGGGGTCGGCTCCCAGCGGCCCGAGCCGCTCGACATCGACACCGTCCGCAAGGCCTTTGCAGCCGTCTCGTCTCCGGGGCGGCTCGAAGTCGTACGGCGCTCGCCCACCGTCGTCCTGGACGCCGCCCACAATCCGGCGGGCGCCCGCGCCACCGCCGAGGCGGTCGGTGAGGCCTTCGACTTCAGCCGGCTGATCGGTGTGGTCGGCGCGAGCGGCGACAAGAACGTACGAGGAGTGCTGGAAGCCTTCGAGCCGATCTTCGCGGAGGTCGTCGTCACGCAGAACTCCAGCCACCGCGCGATGGACGCCGACGAGCTCGCCGCGATCGCCGTGGAGGTGTTCGGCGACGAGCGCGTCCAGGTCGAACCACGGCTGCCGGACGCCCTGGAGGCCGCGATCACGCTGGCCGAGGAGGAGGGCGAGTTCGCGGGCGGCGGCGTGCTCGTGACCGGCTCAGTGATCACCGTCGGCGAGGCCCGGCTGCTGCTGGGGAGGGGCTGACAACTCGTGCGTACGCTCTGTGCTTCGACCCTGATCGGCGAGTTCTTCGTGATCGGCTTCGCCGGACTCGTCGCCATGAAGGACCCCGACCTCGCCACATCGACGGTGTGGACGGTCAGCGGCATCGCGATGTTCCTGTGCGTGGCGCTGTGCGGTGTCGTGACGCGGCCGGGCGGCATCGCCCTCGGCTGGGCCCTTCAGGCCGCCCTCGTCGCCTCCGGCTTCGTCGTCCCGACGATGTTCTTCCTGGGCGTGGTCTTCGCGGCCCTGTGGTGGGCCTCGGTGCACTACGGAAGAAAGATCGACGAGGCGAAGGCGCGGTTCGCCGCGGCGGAGACGGGCTCGGCGGGCTCCTCCACACCTGACGCTGTGTAACAGGGGCCCGGACACGCCCTGTAATCTTCGAACACCCCCGCACCATCCTTGATCTTCTATAGGAGCCCGCAGTGACCCAGCGCACCCTCGTCCTGCTCAAGCCCGACGCGGTCCGCCGTGGCCTGACCGGCGAGATCATCAGCCGTATCGAGCGCAAGGCCGGCTGGCAGATCACCGCGCTGGAGCTGCGCACCCTGGACCAGGAGACCCTGGAGCAGCACTACGGTGAGCACAAGGGCAAGCCCTTCTACGAGCCGCTGGTGGAGTTCATGGCCTCCGGTCCGGTCGTCGCGCTGATCGTCGAGGGCGAGCGGGTCATCGAGGGGCTGCGCGCGCTCGCCGGCCCGACCGATCCGATCGCCGCCGCCCCCGGCTCCATCCGCGGCGACTACGGCGTGATCGTCCGCGAGAACCTGATCCACGCCTCCGACTCCGAGGAGTCCGCCGAGCGCGAGGTGAAGATCTTTTTCCCCGGCCGCGGTTGAGCGACGAACCTATGAATTTTTGAGTGACCGTCAGGTCGCTCGCCCGTCTGACCTGGGGCGGCCGAGAGTTTCCGGCCGTCCTCTGGCATATGCGTGCCGATCGGGGGAACGAGTGCCCCCGATGGGCCGTCTCCACAAGCGAGGCGACACTTCATCTGCTGACAATGGCGAAGACCCTCGCGCAGTGTTCGTGCAGGCGCGTCTACGATGGAAGCCTTCACGTCACAGCACCCACTTCGCCGACCTGAAAAGCCCTCAAAAGCTCCCAGGAAGGCCAGACGAATCCTGATGGGGAACTCAATGTCGTTCATCGGCCGTGACATGGCTGTCGACCTCGGGACCGCCAACACGCTGGTGTACGTCAGGG
Organism: Streptomyces sp. NPDC001157; assembly: GCF_053598255.1. Lineage (NCBI taxonomy): Bacteria > Bacillati > Actinomycetota > Actinomycetes > Kitasatosporales > Streptomycetaceae > Streptomyces > Streptomyces sp. NPDC001157. The sequence goes on along the minus strand of NZ_JBSFJW010000016.1, from coordinate 102,121 downwards.
GTCGTGGGATCGTACTCAACGAACCGTCCGTCGTCGCGATCAACACCAACACGGGTGGCATCCTCGCGGTCGGCGCCGAGGCGAAGAAGATGATCGGTCGGACCCCTGGCAACATCGTTGCCGTACGGCCGCTGAAGGACGGTGTCATCGCCGACTTCGAGATCACCGAGCGGATGCTCCGCTACTTCATCCTGAAGATCCACAAGCGGCGGTATCTCGCGCGGCCGCGCGTGGTCGTGTGCGTGCCTTCCGGTATCACGGGTGTCGAGCGCCGTGCCGTGATCGAGGCGTCCTCGCAGGCAGGTGCTCGTCAGGTGCACATCATCGAGGAGCCGATGGCGGCGGCCATCGGCTCCGGCCTGCCGGTCCACGAGGCCACGGGCAACATGGTGGTGGACATCGGCGGCGGCACCACGGAGGTCGCGGTCATCTCGCTCGGCGGCATCGTCACCGCCCAGTCCATCCGCGTCGCGGGCGACGAGCTGGACAATGCGATCATCCAGCACATCAAGAAGGAGTACTCCCTCCTCCTCGGTGAGCGGACGGCCGAGCAGATCAAGATCACGATCGGTTCGGCGTACGACCTGGACGACGACCAGCACACCGAGATCCGCGGCCGGGACCTCGTCTCCGGACTGCCCAAGACCGTCGTCATCTCCGCCGCCGAGGTGCGCAAGGCGATCGAGGAGCCGGTCAACGCCATCGTGGACGCCGTCAAGACGACCCTCGACAAGTGCCCTCCGGAGCTGTCCGGCGACATCATGGACCGGGGGATCGTGCTGACGGGCGGCGGGGCGCTGCTGCGCGGCCTTGACGAAAGGCTTCGCCGCGAGACCGGGATGCCGATCCACATCGCCGAGGACCCGCTGGACAGCGTGGCGCTCGGCTCGGGCAAGTGCGTCGAGGAGTTCGAGGCGCTCCAGCAGGTGCTGGACGCCCAGCCGCGCAGATGACATAACTCTTCGATTCCGCCGTACGGGACGATCTCCTCTCGTACGGCGGATCGTTGATATAGAGGCAGTTGATATAGAGGCATAAGCTCGCCCATAAGCCTCTGCACGCTGGAACTGCCCAGCTGAACTGAACACCTGAACCTCTGCACATTCCTATGAGGAAGGCACGGCCGCCGCACGTGAGGGACACACGAGAGAGCCGGCTGCTCCTGGTGCTGCTGATCGCCATCGCGTTCGCGCTGATCACGGTGGACATCCGCGGCGGGGAGGACTCACCGGTCGACGGTGCCCGCCAGGTCGCGGCCACCGTGTTCGGCCCGATCGAGGACGGCGTGTCGTCGGCGGTCAACCCGGTCGGCAACGCCGTCTCCGCGGTCCGTGACTCGGGCACCCGGCACGACCGGCTCGCCCGTCTGGAGACGGAGAACGCGGCCCTCAAGGCGAAGCTCGGCAGCGACGACCGCAACCGCAGCCGCCTGGCGCAGCTCGACAAGATGCTGAAGGTCTCCGCCGAGGGCCAGTACGGCATCAAGGGCGCCCAGGTCATCGCCATAGGCGCGGCCCAGGGCTTCTCCTGGACGATCACCATCGACGTCGGTGCGAGCGACGGCATCAAGCGGGACATGACCGTGCTGAACGGCGACGGCCTGGTCGGACGGGTCACCAACGTCGGCCCCGACGCCTCCACCGTCCTCCTCGCCAACGACCCGGACTTCACCGTCGGCACCCGCATGGAGGGCAGCGACGAACTCGGCTTCGCCACCGGGCAGGGAGACCGCCCGCTCCGGGTGGAACTGCTCAACTCCAAGGCGGACGTGAAGAAGGGCGACCGGCTGGTCACCTTCGGCTCCGAGGCCGACAAGCCCTTCGTGCCGGGCGTCCCGGTCGGTGTGGTCTCCCGCGTCGACCCGTCCGGCGGCAACCTGACCCGCACCCTCTACGTCACGCCGTACGTCGGCTTCTCCAAGCTCGACATCGTCGGCGTCGTAGTGGAGACCCCGAAGAAGGACCCGCGCGACACGGTGCTCCCCGACAAGCCCCAGCCGACGCCCACACCGACGGTCACCGTCACGGTCACCCCGTCCCCGAGCGCGTCCCTCGACGGCCAGACCCAGCAGCAGTAGGAGCTGAATCCCCATGCGCGTCAACCGGATCCTGCTCTCCTCCGCCCTGGTCGTCGTAGCCCTGGTGGTCCAGGTGAGCGTCCTCGCCCGGCTCCATCTGCCGGGCGCCGTCCCCGACTTGCTGCTGCTGACCGTGCTGGGCCTGGCCCTGGTCTACGGCCATGTCGGCGGCGCCCTCGTCGGCTTCGGCGCGGGCCTGCTCGCCGACCTGGCCCCGCCCGCCGACCACGCCGCCGGCCGCTACGCCCTGGTGCTGTGCGTCATCGGCTACCTCGCCGGGCTGGCCAGACCGGAGAACGGGCGGCTGAAGTCGGCCACCGGCCCCATGCTCGTCGTGGTCGCCGCCGCCATCGGCTCGACCCTGCTGTACGCCGGCGTGGGCGCCCTCGTCGGCGACACCGCCGCCCGCCATGTCGGCCTCGTCAGCCTGCTGTTCTCGGCGGCCCTGTACGACCTGCTGCTCGCCCCCTTCGTGGTCCCCGGGATCATGGCCCTGGCCCGGCGCGCGGACAACGACCCCCTTGCCGAAGCGAGCTCCCCGTCCAAGAAGGCCACCGACATCACCTCCGGCTGGATCTCCGCCGGAACGGGCCTCAAGCTCGGCGGCCAGCGCGGCGGCCTCGGCGGCCTGAAGGCCAGGGCCCGCACCCGCACCGCCCGCGTGGGCCGCATCAAGGGGGTCAAGCGGCTGTGAGCAGGCGGGAGTTGGCGGCGGGCTCCATTCACAGCTCCGTCGGATATGACACGTACACACACTGAGAGGGGGAGGCAGCCGCAGTGACCAATATTCCCGAGACCGGACGGACCCCAAGGGTCCAGATCCGGTTGGTCGTCATCCAGATCCTCGTCCTCTCCCTGCTCGGCACCCTCGGCGGCCGGCTGTGGTACCTGCAGATCCGCGAGGGCAGCGAGTACGCCAAGGAGGCGTCCGGCAACCACGTCCAGCAGGTCGTCGACCCCGCCGTACGCGGTTCGATCCTGGACGCCCGCGGCGTGGCGCTCGCCGACAACGAGACCCGCCTCGTGGTCTCCGCCTCCCGTACCGACCTGCTGAAGATGAAGGACGACGGCAAGGCGGTCCTCACCAAGCTGGCCGGGGTCCTGGGCATGAAGCCCAAGGAGGTCATGCAGCGGGTCCGGCTGTGCGACGCCAAGACGCCCCAGCCCTGCTGGAACGGCTCGCCCTTCCAGCCGATCCCCATCACCGACGAGGCCACGCCCCGCCAGGCCATGCAGATCCGCGAGCGCTCCGAGGACTTCCCCGGCATCACCGCCGAGCCCGAGGCGCTGCGCCGCTACCCCGGCCCCGGCAAGTCCAACACCGCGCAGGTCCTCGGCTATCTCTCGCCCGTCACCGACGAGGAGATCCAGAAGGCCAAGGACACCGACTCGCCGTATCTCCGCTCCGACCAGGTCGGCCGCTCCGGCCTGGAGCGCCAGTACGACAGGGAACTGCGCGGCAAGGCCGGCGTCACCCGCTACGAGGTCGACAACCTCGGCCGGGTCATCGGCAAGGCCAAGTCCGATCCCGCCCAGGCCGGTTCGAGCCTCGTCACCAGCATCGACGCCCGCGTCCAGCGGGTCGCCGAGTACGAGCTGCACAACGCGATGAAGATCGCCCGCACCCAGTACGACAAGGTCACCGGCGAGAAGTACAAGGCCGACTCGGGTGCCGTCGTCGTGATGGAGGCCAAGACCGGCCGTATCGTCGCCATGGCGTCCGCACCGACGTACGACCCGAACGTCTGGATCGGCGGCATCTCCGCCAAGGACTACAAGCAGCTCACCGGCAAGGACTCCGACTACCCGCTGCTCAACCGGGCCATACAGGGTCAGTCCGCGCCGGGTTCGACCTTCAAGGTGGTCTCCACGGCCGCCGCGGTCCAGGCCGGCTACGCCTGGGACGGCGGCTACCCCTGCACCAGCTCGTACTCGGTGGGCGGCCAGGTCTTCAAGAACTTCGAGGGCGAGAGCTTCGGCCCCATCTCGCTGGGCCGCGCCCTGGAGGTCTCCTGCGACACCGTCTTCTACGGCCTCGCCGACCGGGAGTGGAAGAAGGACGGCGGGATCAACCCGAAGAAGGGCCAGCCCAAGGACTACTTCTACAAGACCGCCCACCAGTTCGGCCTCGGCAAGCAGACGGGCATCGACCTCCCGAACGAGGTCACCGGCCGCGTCCCCGACCGCCAGTGGAAGCGGGACTACTGGAAGGCCAACAAGGACGCCTGGTGCAAGAGCGGCAAGAAGGGCGGGACCTACGTCGAGAGGATCGAGTACGAGGGCTGCCTGGAGGGCTACAAGATGCGCGAGGGCGACTCGATCAACTACTCCATCGGCCAGGGGGACACCCTCCTCACCCCGATCCAGGAGGCCATGATCTACGGGGCCATCGCCAACGGCGGCACCGAGCACGTCCCGACCATCGGCAAGGCGATCATCAGCGCCGACGGCAGGACGGTCAAGGAGATCAAGCCCCGGGTCCTGCGCAAGCTCCCCATCAGCGAGGCCACGCACAAGGGCATCGACAAGGCTCTCGCGGGCGTCATCACCGCCGGTACCGCCGCCTGGAAGTTCAAGGGCTGGCCGCAGGACAAGATCACACTGCACGCCAAGACCGGTACCGCGGAGGTCTACGGCAAGCAGACCACCTCATGGCTCGCCACGTACTCCAAGGACTACTCGGTCGTCATGACGATCGCCCAGGCCGGTACGGGTTCCGGCGCCTCCGGTGAGGCCGTCCGCAGCATCTACAGCGCCCTCTACGGCGTCCAGCCCGACGGCTCGATCGACAACAAGAAGGCACTGCTGCCCAGCCCGCAGAAGGGCCTGCCCAAGGTCAAGACGGACGGCACGATCGCCTCGCCGAAGGTCCCCAAGGACCCGGCCAAGGAACTCCACGCCAACGACAACGCCAGCCCCTCCCCGGGCGCGAGCCAGGCCGCCGCGACCTCGCCCTCGCCCACGTCGACCAACCGGACCACCCGCAGGCGGCCGCGCAGGCGGGGAAGCCGGAGGATGCTCACATGACCGGCGCAGGCAGCTTCTCCGTCCCCGGATACGGCCCCCGCCGCGCGGGCTGGACCCGGATCTTCGCCCGTGACTCCGTGGCCCGCCGGCTGGACTGGCCGATGCTCCTTGCGGCCCTCGCGCTCTCGGCGATCGGCTCGGTGCTCGTCTTCTCGGCGACCCGCAACCGCACCGAGATCAACCAGGGCGACCAGTACTACTTCCTCATCCGGCACATCATGAACACCGGCATCGGGTTCGCCCTGATGGCCGGCACGATCTGGCTCGGCCACCGCACCCTGCGCACCGCCGTCCCGATCCTGTACGGCGCCTCGGTGTTCCTGATCCTGCTGGTGCTCACCCCGCTCGGCGCCACCATCAACGGCAGCCGCAACTGGATCGTCTTCGGCGGCGGCTTCTCCCTGCAGCCCGCCGAGTTCGTGAAGGTCACGATCATCCTGGGCATGGCGATGCTGCTCGCCGCCCGGGTGGACGCGGGCGACAGACCGTACCCCGACCACCGCACGGTCCTGCAGGCGCTGGGCCTGGCCACCGTACCGATCCTGATCGTGCTGCTCATGCCCGACCTCGGCACGGTCCTGGTGCTGGTGACCATCATCCTGGGCGTGCTGCTCGCCTCCGGCGCCTCCAACCGCTGGGTCTTCGGTCTGATCACGGCCGGTGTCGTCGGCTGTATCGCCATCTGGCAGCTGCACATCCTGGACGAGTACCAGATCAACCGCTTCGCGGCCTTCGCCAACCCCAGCCTCGACCCGTCGGGCGTCGGCTACAACACCAACCAGGCGCGTATCGCGATCGGTTCGGGCGGTCTGACCGGAGCGGGCCTCTTCCACGGCTCGCAGACCACCGGCCAGTTCGTGCCCGAGCAGCAGACCGACTTCGTCTTCACGGTCGCGGGCGAGGAGCTGGGCTTCGTCGGCGCGGGGCTGATCATCTTCCTCCTCGGCGTGGTCCTGTGGCGCGCCTGCCGCATCGCCCGCGACTCGACCGAGCTGTACGGCACGACCGTCGCCGCGGGGATCGTCGCCTGGTTCGCCTTCCAGACGTTCGAGAACATCGGCATGACCCTCGGGATCATGCCGGTCACGGGCCTGCCGCTGCCGTTCGTGTCGTACGGCGGCTCGTCGATGTTCGCGGTGTGGATGGCGGTGGGGCTGCTGCAGTCCATCAGGGTGCAGCGGCCCATGTCCGCGTAGGCCTTCGGCGGTGGCGCCCCTCTGTCGCGGCAGTTCCGCAGCAACTAGATTCGGTTCATGGCGGACACCAAGCGGGAGATCGAGCGGAAGTACGAGTCCGACGAGAGCGGCCTGCCCGACCTGACCGGCGTCGCCGGGATCGACGCGGTGGTCGACAAGGGCGTCGCGCACCTGGACGCCACCTACTACGACACCTCCGACGAACGCCTCGCCGCGTCCGCGATCACCCTGCGCCGCCGCACCGGCGGCTCCGACGCGGGCTGGCATCTGAAGTTCCCGGTCGCCCCCGGCGTCCGAGACGAGATCCGGGCCCCGCTCTCCGACTCCGTCCCGCGCAGCCTCGCCGGCCTGGTCCGCTCCCGGGTCCGGGACGCCGAGCTGCTGCCCGTGGTCCGGCTGCGTTCCGACCGTGACGTCCGCGACCTGGTCGACGCCGGGGGCCGACTGCTCGCCGAGGTCAGCGTGGACGCCGTACGCGCCGAACGGCTCACCGGCGACGGCGGCTCGGCCCAGTGGACCGAGCTGGAGGTGGAACTCGCCGACGGCGGCGACCCCGCTTTCCTCGACAAGGTCGACAAGCGGCTGCGCAAGGCGGGCGTACGACCCTCCGCATCGGCCTCCAAGCTTGCCCGGGCCCTGGCCGAGACCGCCCCGAAGAAGAAACGCGGGAAGAAGCAGCAGGCCAAGCAGCCGGTGACGGCCGGCGACCACGTCCTCGCCTACGTCCGGGAGCAGCGCGACGCGATCATCGAACTCGACCCGGCGGTACGGCAGGACGCGTACGACTCCGTGCACCGCATGCGCGTCGCCACCCGCCGGATGCGCAGCGCCTTCCGCTCGTACGGCAAGGTCCTCGACCGGGCCGTCACCGACCCCATCGGCGAGGAACTGAAGTGGCTGGCCGGCGAGCTCGGCGTGGACCGGGACCGGGAGGTGCTGACCGAGCGACTGACGGCGGCCCTGGACGAACTGCCCAGGCCGCTGCTCTCCGGCCCGATCCGCACCCGGCTGCGCACCTGGATGAACGCCCGCCGCGGCGGATCGCGCCGCCGCCTGACCGGCGTCCTGGACTCCCAGCGGTATCTGAAGCTGCTCGACAGCCTGGACACGCTGGTCGCGGACCCGCCGCTGCTGGAGGCGGCCGCCGGGAAGCCGGAGAAGGTGATCGCCAAGGCCGTACGGAAGGACTTCGGGAAGCTGTCCGACCTGGTCGAGCAGGCCATCGCCCTGGAACCGGGCCACGAGCGCGATGTCGCCCTGCACGAGGCCCGCAAGAAGGCCAAGCGGACGCGATACTCGGCGGAGGCCGCCGCACCGGCCCTCGGCGGCCCGGCGACCGCGCTGACCAAGTCGATGAAGTCCCTCCAGACCCTGCTCGGCGACCACCAGGACAGTGTCATGACCCGCCAGACCCTGCGCGAGCTGTCCGCCGTCGCCCACGCGGCGGGGGAGAGCTCGTTCACGTACGGAGTCCTCTACGGCCGTGAGGAGGCGCGCGCCACGGCCGTGGAGGTACAGCTGCCAGGCGTGTGGCACGAGGTCAAGGACGGGATGCAGGTCTGAGCGGTCGGGGCGGGTGCAGGACCGCGTTAGGCTAGATGGTCACCCCTGTCAGTTCAGGTCGTCCCATCAGCCCATCCCACGAAGGTTCGCGAGATGTCTGCCGAAGTCGCTGCGGCCGCCGAGTCTGTGTTCCCGCAGCTCGAAGCTCTGCTCCCGCATGTGCAGAAGCCGATCCAGTACGTCGGCGGAGAGCTCAACTCCACGGTCAAGCCGTGGGAGTCCTGTGACGTCCGCTGGGCGCTCATGTACCCGGACGCCTACGAGGTCGGCCTGCCCAACCAGGGCGTCATGATCCTCTACGAGGTCCTGAACGAGCAGGAGGGCGTCCTCGCCGAGCGCACGTACAGCGTGTGGCCGGACCTGGAGGCGCTGATGCGGGAGCACGCCGTCCCGCAGTTCACGGTGGACAGCCACCGGCCGGTGAAGGCCTTCGACGTGTTCGGGCTGAGCTTCTCCACCGAGCTGGGCTACACCAACATGCTGGCGGCGCTGGACCTCGCCGGGATCCCCCTGGAGTCCAAGGACCGGACGCTGGACGACCCGATCGTCCTGGCCGGCGGCCACGCGGCCTTCAACCCGGAGCCGATCGCGGACTTCATCGACGCGGCGATCATCGGCGACGGCGAGCAGGCCGTGCTGGACATGACGAAGATCATCCGTGACTGGAAGGCGGAGGGCCGCCCCGGCGGCCGCGAGGAGGTCCTGTTCCGTCTCGCGAAGACGGGCTCGGTCTACATCCCCGCCTTCTACGACGTGGAGTACCTCCCCGACGGCCGTATCGCCCGTGTCGTACCGAACAAGTCGGGCGTCCCGTGGCGGGTCTCCAAGCACACCGTCATGGACCTCGACGAGTGGCCGTACCCCAAGCAGCCCTTGGTCCCCCTCGCTGAGACCGTCCATGAGCGCATGTCGGTGGAGATCTTCCGCGGCTGCACGCGCGGCTGCCGCTTCTGCCAGGCCGGAATGATCACGCGCCCGGTCCGCGAGCGCTCCATCACGGGCATCGGCGACATGGTGGAGAAGGGCCTGAAGGCGACGGGCTTCGAGGAGGTCGGCCTGCTCTCCCTGTCCTCCGCGGACCACTCGGAGATCGGCGACATCGCGAAGGGCCTGGCCGATCGCTACGAGGAAGACAAGATCGGCCTCTCGCTCCCCTCGACCCGTGTCGACGCCTTCAACGTCGACCTGGCGAACGAACTCACGCGCAACGGCCGCCGCTCCGGCCTCACCTTCGCCCCCGAGGGCGGCTCGGAGCGCATGCGCAAGGTCATCAACAAGATGGTCTCGGAAGAGGACCTGATCCGCACGGTCTCCACGGCCTACGGCAACGGCTGGCGCCAGGTGAAGCTGTACTTCATGTGCGGCCTGCCGACGGAGACCGACGAAGATGTCCTCCAGATCGCCGACATGGCGATGAAGGTGATCGCCGAGGGCCGCAAGGTCTCCGGCCAGAACGACATCCGCTGCACGGTCTCGATCGGCGGCTTCGTCCCGAAGCCGCACACCCCCTTCCAGTGGGCCCCGCAGCTCTCGGCGGAGGAGACGGACGCCCGCCTCGAAAAGCTCCGGGACAAGATCCGCGGCGACAAGAAGTACGGCCGCTCGATCGGCTTCCGCTACCACGACGGCAAGCCCGGCATCGTCGAGGGTCTCCTCTCCCGCGGCGACCGCCGCATCGGCCCCGTCATCCGCGCCGTCTACGAGGACGGCGGCCGCTTCGACGGCTGGCGCGAGCACTTCTCCTACGACCGCTGGATGAGCTGCGCCGCCAAGGTGCTGCCCGCCTTCGGCGTGGACGTCGACTGGTACACGACGCGCGAGAAGACGTACGAGGAGGTCCTGCCCTGGGACCACCTCGACTCGGGCCTCGACAAGGACTGGCTCTGGGAGGACTGGCAGGACGCCCTCGACGAGACGGAGGTCGAGGACTGCCGGTGGACGCCGTGCTTCGACTGCGGGGTGTGCCCGCAGATGGACACGCACATCCAGATCGGCCCGACGGGCAAGAAGCTGCTGCCGCTGACGGTGGTCAACAAGTAACCGGCCCGGGCCGGCTCGGCGCGCGCCCCCGACTCGGGGTGCCTACGATTGAGTCGGCCCGCCGGATCTGCAGGGGGAGCCCGCGCTTGCCGGGTGGCGGTTCGGCTCTCCTCGGCACCGGAAGGCGGTTCGTCATGGCCACTGAATCCGACACGCCCGTACTCGACACGATTGCCGCGATGACCCTCGACTCCGTCGAGCGCTGTCACATGGACCCGCGGTCGATCATCCTCACCCGCATCGCCGCACTCGTGGCCATGGACGCACCGGCGATCTCCTACCTCGCGCACATCGACCCCGCGGTCAAGGCCGAATTCACGGTCGAACAGCTCCAGGACCTTCTCGTCGCCATCGCCCCCGTGGTGGGAACGGCGCGCGTCATGTCGGCCGCGGGCCACATCACCCAGGCGTTCGGCGTCGCGCTCGCGCTGGCCGACGCCGAAGCGGAGGCCATCGCCCAGGCAGAGGCGCAGAGCCGTCGCAGCTCCTGACCCCGATTGGAGGGTGACGGTCCGGTCCGTAGGGTGAGACTTCGTGAACGTCGTCTCCCTCGTCACCCCCGTACACAGCGGCGCCGTCCGTTTCCTTCCCGACGCCTACGCCTCACTGCTCCACCAGGAGCTTCCTGACGGATGGTCATGGGAGTGGTGCGTCCAGGAGGACGGCGGTGACGTGCGTGCGCGGTCGTATCTGCCGGCCGACGATCCACGGATCCGGGTTTCGGCGTCCCGTGCCGGTGGGCCCCATGTGGCGCGGACCATGGCGTTCGCGCGCTCGACCGGTGCCTATGTGAAGACACTGGACGCCGACGACCAGCTCACCCCCGGCACGCTCGCCCGGGACCTCGCCGTGCTGGAGGGGGATGCCTCGGTCGGCTGGACCACCTCGCGGGTCGTCGATCTCCTCGAGGACGGCAGCACCGTCTCGTTCGCATCGAGCGACCCGCGACCGGGCCGGCTTCCCAGGGGCAGCGAGTTCGGCTTCTGGGCCGAGCAGCATCGGCCGCAGGTCCACCCCGCCACCCTCTGCGTGAGGCGCTCCCTGCTGGCGCTGCTGGGCGGCTGGATGGCCCTGCCCGCCTCGGGCGACACCGGGCTGCTGCTCGGCCTGGACGCCCTGGCGGACGGATGGTTCATCGGCGAGACCGGGCTTGCCTACCGCAAGCACGGCGGCCAGATCACCGCCCACCCCGACCATCGCAGCGGAGCGGAATGGGAGGCCCGTATGTCCCTGATCCGTGAGCACGCGGAGGCGATCCGGGCGTGGGCCGACACCAGGGTTCAGCTGTCGTCGGAGGCCGGGCCGTAGAGGGCGGCGATCTCCTTGGACGACGCCCACCGGCTGTAGGTGGGGGACTGGGGCCAGCCCTCGGGTGAGTCCTGCCATTCCTCCTGGCGGCCGTACGGCAGCAGATCGATCAGCGCGAAGCTGTGGCTGAGCTGCTCGGTGCCGCGGCCGTTGGTGTGCCAGGTGCGGTAGACGGCGTCGCCGTCGCGCAGGAAGACGTTGACCGCGAACCCGCCGTCGGGCGGTGCGCCGACGTCGGTCCCGAAGGAGCTGTTGGCGGTCGAGTACCAGGTCATGCGGTTGCCGACGCGCCGCTTGTAGGCGAGGGCCTCCTCGATCGGCCCCTGGGTGACGACGACGAATCGTGCGTCGTAGTTGTCCAGGAACTCCAGGCGGGTGTACTGCGAGGTGAACCCGGTGCAGCCCGGGCACTGCCATTCCTGGCCGGCGAACCACATGTGGTTGTAGACGATCAGTTGCCGCCGGCCTTCGAAGACGTCCGCCAGCCGGACGGGGCCGTCCTCGCCTTCGAGGGTGTAGTCGGGCATCTCGACCATCGGCAGACGGCGACGCTCGGCGGCGATGGCGTCGAGTTCTCGCGTCGCGGCCTTCTCCCGGGCCCGCAGGGTGGCGAGCTCGCGCTCCCACGTTGCGGCGTCGACGACGGGGGGTAGTGCGTGGGTGGTCATGGTCCCCTCACAGAGCTCGCGCGTGACTTTCGCTGTTGCGGAGGTAGACCCCGCCGGGCTCCGGAACTCATCGGTGCACCGGAGGGGGATCCGGACGGGCGGCCCCGGCGTCTGTGTGGGTATGGATCTGCAGAAACCGCCCGCCGGACACTCCGGACAGCAGCCCGCACGGCAGTCCCCCGAAGGGTGCCTCGTCGTCGCGATCCGACTTCCTGTGCGGATCGTCGTGCTCGTGCTGGTCGTGCCGGTGCGGATGGTGTGGGATGCGCTCGTCGTCGCCGGGCGGTTTCTGAGGGACACGGTGTTCCGGCCGGTCGGCCGGGCGCTGCTGTGGGTCGCGCGGGCCGTGCTCGTGTGGCCCTTGGTGGGGCTTTGGCGGTACGTCCTCCTGCCCGTCGGCAGGGCTCTGGGGTGGCTCGGGAACGTGCTCGTCGTGGTGCCGCTGGGGTGGATCCACCGGTATGTGCTGACCCCGCTCGGGCAGGGCCTGGTGTGGCTGTACGGGCGCGTGCTGACGCCTGTCGGGCATGGCGTGATGTGGGTGCTCAGGGGGATCGGGGCGGTGCTCGCCCTGCTGGGGACCGGTGCGTACGCCGGTGTCGCGTGGCTGGTGCGGTATCTCGTCGTCGTCCCCGCGGTGTGGCTGTACGCGCGCGTGCTCGCACCGGTCGGCCGGGCGATCGCATGGCTCGGGGGCACCATCGCCACCGGCGTCGGGATCGCGCTGTACTGGGTGGGCCGGGTGCTGTTCGTACTGCCCGCACTGGCCCTGTGGCGATGGGTGCTGGTGCCCGTCGGGCGGGTTCTCGCCGTCGTCGGGCGTGAGGTGGGGCAGGCGATCGGGCATGCCTGGCGGGTCGCCGGGCGGATCTCGCTCGCCGTCGGGCGGGCTCTCGGCACCCTCTTCCGGTGGATCTTCGTGGAGCCGGTGCGCTGGGCGTACCGGACCGTGCTCACTCCGGTCGGGCATGTCGTACGGGATGCCGTGCTGCGGCCCGTCGCCGAGGCGGCACGCAGTGTGGGGCGGGCCACCCGGCTGGCGCTCGCCTCCGCCCGCCAGGCCGCGCGGCAGGCGCGCGCCGACTTCCGGCGGATGCTCTTCGGGGAGCCCGAGCGGAGAGAGGCTGTGGCCCGGCGGGAACCTACGGGCCGCGAGACACGTACTCTTGGTAGCAGTACGACCGCTCTCACGAAGGACTGAACGACACTGGGCAAGCGACAGCCCGAAGGCCCGCCGCCCGCACCCGCGGTGCAGCGCATCCGACTGCGCTACACCAAGCGCGGCCGCCTCCGGTTCACCAGCCACCGTGACTTCCAGCGCGCCTTCGAGCGTGCGCTGCGCCGCGCCGAGGTGCCGATGGCGTACTCGGCGGGGTTCACGCCGCATCCGAAGGTGTCGTATGCCAATGCCGCACCCACCGGCACGGGCAGTGAGGCGGAGTATCTGGAGATCGCCCTCACCGAGGCGCGGGATCCGGAGAAGTTGAGGATCCTGCTCGACGAGTCGTTGCCCGCCGGGCTGGACGTCGTCGACGCGGTCGAGGCCCGGACCTCCGGCCTCGCCGACCGGCTCACGGCCTCCGTGTGGGAGCTGCGGCTGGACGGCGTGGACCCGGCCGAGGCGGAGCGGGCCACCCAGGCCTTCAACACCGCCGAGGCCGTCGAGGTCCAGCGCATGACGAAGAACGGCGTCCGGACCTTCGACGCCCGCCCCGCGGTCGTACATCTTGAAACGCATAGTGATCCGGCTGATAGGCCGACCGACCAGCCCTGTGCGATACTGCGGCTGGTTGTTCGGCACGTGACGCCTGCCGTACGACCCGACGACGTCCTGTCCGGTCTCCGCGCCGTGGCCGACCTGGCGCCGCCGGTCCCCGCAGCGGTGACCAGGCTGGCGCAGGGGCTGTTCGATGAAGAGACCGGCACGGTGACCGACCCGCTCGCGCCCGACCGCGAGGCAGCGACGGCCCGATCCACGGCCGATTCCGCTGCCGCCGCGAAGGCGTCGGCGTAAGGAAGGTCCCGCGAAGGACGGACGTCGAAGCGCCGCCCTCGTACTCGGGAGCCACCTGGGTCGGGCAGCGCACCGACACAGAAGACTTTCGCCAGGCCGTACGCATTCGGTGTACGGAACCGGCGAGACAGGACACAGAGAGCTCCCGTGCGGCGCCCGCGCCCCGGACGGCGGCACCGCGCATCGCGCGAGCCGCGGACGTCACCGGCATCAACGCCGGACCAGGCGCGGCGCCCGGGAGCCTGACGGGAGAAATGCCCGCATGCTCGAACCGACCGAACCCACCGAGGGTTCCGAACTGAACACCCCCAGCGACACCTTGCCGCCGCGTCGTCGGCGCCGAGCTGCTTCGCGCCCGGCGGGTCCCCCCGCCGCGGCCGCCTCCGAAACCCCGGAGGAGATCGTCGCGCCGGCCATACCGGCCGACAGCGACGACGAAAAGAAGGCCGACGAGGCCGAAGAGGTCGCTGAGGTCGAGGAGTCCGAAGAGGCCGCCGAGGCACCTTCGGTTGCCGAGGAGGCCGCGCCCGCCGGGCGTACGCGTCGTCGTGCGACCCGTCGTGTGTCCGCGCCTGCCGGGGCGCCCGCTGCCGCCGAGGCGGCCGAGACCGTGGTGCCCGCTGCTGCTGCGGTCGAGGAGCCGGAGAGCGCGGCCGTCGCCGAGGCCCCGGCCGAGGCGGTCGTCGAGTCCGACGAGGACGCCGCTCCGCGCCGAACCCGTCGTCGTGCCACGCGCCGGGTGTCGGCGCCCGGCGCGGCGCCCGTCACCGTCGAGGCGACCGCTGCCGAGGACGCCGAGGAGCCCGCCGTGGCCGAGGCGCCTGCCGCCGAGGCCGTCGAGCCGGCCGAGGACGCCGCCCCGCGCCGTACGCGCCGTCGTGCCACGCGTCGCGTGTCCACGCCGGTCGAGGAGACCACCGCCGCCGAAGAGGCGCCCGCTGTGGAAGAGCCCGTCACCGCTCCGGCTGCCGAGCAGACCGAGGAGGACGGCGCACCGCGGCGTACGCGTCGCCGGGCCGCCCGTAAGGCCGCCACCGGGTTCGCCGCGCCCGCGCAGACCGCCGGTGCCGTCGAGGGTGCCGAGAGCGTCGAGGACGAGGGTCCGCGGCGGCCGGCCCGGCCTGCCGTCGCCGTGTTCCAGGCGCCCGTGTTCACCGAGCCGCAGTTCCAGACGCCGCAGCGGGCCGCCGCCGAAGCGGCCGCCGAGGCCGAGACCGCCGAGCCGGAGGAGCTCCCCGAGGAGCAGGCCGGGGCGCGTCGTCGCCGCCGTCGCCGGGGTGCCGCGTTCGGCGAGGAGGCCGAGCCGCAGGCCGTCGAGACGGCCGTGGAGGACGAGGCGGAGGAAGCCGAGGAGTCGGCCGAGGACGCCGCCGAGGGCGACGAGTCCGAGGAGACCGGTTCGCGCCGCCGTCGTCGCCGTGGCGGCCGCCGCCGTCGTCGTGGTGAGTCCGCCGAGTCCGCCGGTGAGGACGAGTCGGAGGAGTCCGACGAACTCGCCGCCGTACAGGCCGCGCGGGCCGATGAGGACGCTGCGGACACCGCCGAGCAGGTCGAGGACGACGAGGAGGACGAGGCCGGCGAGAGCGGCGGTTCCAGCTCCAGCAGCCGTCGTCGCCGTCGCCGTCGTCGTCGTGCCGGTGACACCTCCGTGGACAACGAGCCCGGCGAGGGCGACCCGGAGCGCACCGTCGTCAAGGTCCGAGAGCCCCGCCCGAAGGCCGAGCCGTCCGACGAGGTGCAGTCCATCAAGGGCTCCACGCGTCTGGAGGCCAAGAAGCAGCGCCGCCGCGAGGGCCGTGAGCAGGGCCGTCGCCGTGTCCCGATCATCACCGAGGCCGAGTTCCTGGCCCGCCGCGAGGCCGTCGAGCGCGTGATGGTCGTGCGCCAGTACGGCGAGCGCACGCAGATCGGCGTCCTGGAGGACGGCGTGCTCGTCGAGCACTACGTCAACAAGGAGCAGGCCACCTCGTACGTCGGCAACGTCTACCTGGGCAAGGTCCAGAACGTGCTGCCGTCGATGGAGGCCGCCTTCATCGACATCGGCAAGGGCCGCAACGCCGTCCTGTACGCCGGTGAGGTCAACTTCGAGGCGCTCGGCATGGCCAACGGGCCGCGCCGCATCGAGTCCGCCCTGAAGTCCGGGCAGTCCGTGCTCGTCCAGGTCACCAAGGACCCGATCGGGCACAAGGGTGCCCGTCTGACCAGCCAGGTCTCCCTCCCGGGTCGCTACCTCGTGTACGTCCCCGAGGGCTCGATGACCGGCATCAGCCGCAAGCTGCCCGACACCGAGCGGGCCCGGCTGAAGACCATCCTCAAGAAGATCGTCCCCGAGGACGCGGGCGTCATCGTCCGTACGGCCGCGGAGGGCGCTTCGGAGGACGAGCTGCGCCGCGATGTCGAGCGACTGCAGGCGCAGTGGGAGGACATCCAGAAGAAGTCGAAGAACGGCAACGCCCCGACGCTGCTGTACGGCGAGCCGGACATGACCGTCCGGGTCGTCCGCGACATCTTCAACGAGGACTTCACCAAGGTCGTGGTCAGCGGCGACGACGCGTGGGAGACCATCCACGGCTACGTCTCGCACGTCGCGCCCGACCTGGCCGACCGGCTGTCGAAGTGGACGTCCGAGGTCGACGTCTTCGCCACGTACCGGATCGACGAGCAGCTCGCCAAGGCCCTGGACCGCAAGGTCTGGCTGCCCAGCGGCGGTTCGCTGGTGATCGACCGGACCGAGGCGATGGTCGTCGTCGACGTCAACACCGGCAAGTTCACCGGCCAGGGCGGCAACCTCGAGGAGACCGTCACCAGGAACAACCTGGAGGCGGCCGAGGAGATCGTCCGTCAGCTGCGGCTGCGCGACCTCGGCGGCATCATCGTCATCGACTTCATCGACATGGTGCTGGAGTCCAACCGGGACCTGGTGCTGCGGCGCCTGCTGGAGTGCCTGGGCCGGGACCGTACGAAGCACCAGGTCGCCGAGGTCACCTCGCTGGGCCTGGTCCAGATGACCCGCAAGCGCGTCGGCCAGGGTCTGCTGGAGTCCTTCTCCGAGACCTGTGTCCACTGCAACGGCCGCGGTGTCATCGTGCACATGGAGCAGCCGACCTCCGCGGGTGGCGGCGGCAAGCGCAAGAAGCGCGGGCGCGGCGGCGACGGGCACGAGCACGTGCACGAGGCCGCGGTGGCCGTCGAGGCTCCGGAGGCCGAGGAGACCGAGGCCGAGGTCGCCGCCGAGGTCGCCGAGCCGGTCGCGCTCTCCGCGCCCGCCTTCGCGCCGGACGAGGAGCTATACAGCAGCGTCGCCGAGGCGGAGGCCGCGGTCGGCCGTGGCCGTTCGCGGCGCCGGGCGAGCCGTCGGGCGTCCGCCCCGGCGGGTGCGGCCCGACGTGAGGCACCGCGGTACGAGCAGGCCGAGGCGCCGACCGCTCAGGACGTGACCGCCGAGGAAGAGGTGGAGCGTCCGGTGCAGCCGGAGCCCGCCGCCGAGGCGCTGGCCGAGCCCGCTGCCGTGGAGGACGCGGTCGTCCAGGCCGCCCCCGCCGAGGCTCCGGCCGTCGAGGAGGCCGCGCCCAAGGGGCGTACGCGCCGCCGTGCGACCCGCAAGGTGTCCGCGCCGGCCGGCTCGCCCGCGGGGGCCGAGGCCACCGTGGTGACGGTCGCCGAGACCGCGCCGGTCGCGGAGGCCGCGCCGGCGGTGGAGGCGGAGGCCGTCGCGGAGCCCGAGGCACCGGTCGAGAGCGCCGCTCCGGCCCGCCCGCGGCGCCGTGCCGTGCGCAAGGAGACCGCGCCGACCGCGTCCGAGGAGACGGCCGTCGTGGTCGTCCCGTCTGGTGCGGAGGAGCCGGCGGCCGCGGAGGAGAGCGCCGAAGAGGCCGCTCCGGCCAAGAAGACGGCTGCCCGCAAGACGGCCAAGAAGGCCACCGCGAAGAAGGCCGCCACCAAGAAGACCGCCGCCAAGAAGACGGCGGCGAAGAAGGTCACGGCCAAGAAGGCGGCGAAGACCGCCAAGACGGCCGCTGCCAAGTCGACGGCGAAGAAGACCGCGGTCTCGGCCGCTGCCGACGAGAGCTGAGCAGTGCGCTGTGCGGCCGGTCCCTGTGACCGGCCGCACGCGTGTGGGGCCCGGCCCGGTTTGACCCCTCCGGCCACGGCCCCGTAACCTTGACCGTCGGCGTGTCCTTGGATATGGACGCGCCACATCCCCGTAAACCTCATTCCTCCAGGGCACTGGGTGCTCCGGAGAGGCTGCCCGTGTCGGGTGGCTGGACTGCGGGGGTGCCGTTCCCGAGCGAGAGAGTGAGATCCGCGTGTACGCCATCGTGCGCAGCGGTGGTCGCCAGCACAAGGTTGCTGTCGGCGACATCGTTGAGGTTGACAAGATTTCCACTGCCAAGGTTGGCGACACGGTCGAGCTCTCGACCCTGCTCGTTGTCGACGGCGACGCTGTGACCAGCGACCCGTGGGTGCTGGCCGGCATCAAGGTCCAGGCCGAGGTCGTGGACCACCACAAGGGCGTCAAGATCGACATCCTTCGCTACAAGAACAAGACCGGCTACCGCCGTCGTCAGGGCCACCGCCAGCAGTACACGGCGATCAAGGTCACTGAGATCCCCACGGCTGCGAAGTAAGGGACTGAGGAGAGATGGCACACAAGAAGGGCGCATCGTCCACTCGGAACGGTCGCGACTCGAATGCCCAGCGGCTCGGCGTGAAGCGCTTCGGCGGTCAGGTCGTCAACGCGGGTGAGATCATCGTCCGCCAGCGCGGCACCCACTTCCACCCCGGCGCGGGCGTCGGCCGTGGCGGCGACGACACGCTGTTCGCGCTGCTGCCCGGTGCGGTGGAGTTCGGTACCCACCGTGGCCGCAAGGTCGTGAACATCGTTCCGGTCGCCTGAATCAGGCCCTGATCGGAAGCTTTGCGCGAGGCGGACCTCACTTCCCTGGTGGGAAGGCGGGTCCGCCTTTCGCGTGTTGACATAGGTAACACCCGTACTTTTCTGGAGGCACAGAACCATGACCACCTTCGTGGACCGCGTCGAACTGCATGTCGCCGCGGGTAACGGAGGTCACGGCTGTGCCTCCGTCCACCGTGAGAAGTTCAAGCCGCTCGGCGGACCCGACGGCGGCAACGGCGGGCGCGGCGGCGATGTGATCCTCACCGTCGACCAGTCCGTGACGACTCTTCTCGACTACCACCACTCCCCGCACCGCAAGGCCACCAACGGCAAGCCCGGTGAGGGTGGCAACCGGTCGGGCAAGGACGGCCAGGACCTCGTGCTGCCCGTGCCGGACGGCACCGTCGTCCTCGACAAGGCGGGCAATGTGCTCGCCGACCTGGTCGGACACGGCACCTCGTACGTCGCCGCGCAGGGCGGTCGCGGCGGGCTCGGCAACGCGGCGCTCGCCTCGGCCCGGCGCAAGGCGCCCGGCTTCGCGCTGCTCGGTGTCCCCGGCGATCTGCAGGACATCGTCCTGGAGCTGAAGACGGTCGCGGACGTGGCGCTGGTGGGGTACCCGAGCGCCGGCAAGTCCTCGCTGATCTCGGTGCTGTCGGCGGCCAAGCCGAAGATCGCCGACTATCCGTTCACCACCCTCGTCCCCAACCTGGGTGTGGTGACGGCCGGTTCGACCGTGTACACCATCGCGGACGTGCCGGGGCTGATCCCCGGTGCCAGCCAGGGCAAGGGGCTGGGGCTGGAGTTCCTGCGGCACGTCGAGCGGTGCAGTGTGCTGGTGCACGTGCTGGACACGGCGACGCTGGAGTCCGAGCGGGATCCCGTCTCCGACCTCGATGTCATCGAGGAGGAGCTGAAGCAGTACGGCGGGCTCGACCGGCGGCCGCGGATCGTCGTACTGAACAAGATCGACGTACCGGACGGCAAGGACCTCGCCGAGATGGTGCGGCCGGATCTGGAGGCGCGTGGGTACCAGGTCTTCGAGGTGTCGGCGGTGGCCCATCTCGGGCTGAAGGAACTGTCGTTCGCGCTGGCCGACATCGTGGCGAAGGCGCGCGCCGCGAAGCCGAAGGAGGAGGCGACGCGGATCGTCATCCGGCCCAAGGCCGTCGACGACGCCGGCTTCACGGTGACGCGCGAGGAGGACGGGCTGTACCGGGTGCGGGGTGAGAAGCCCGAGCGCTGGGTGCGGCAGACCGACTTCAACAACGACGAGGCCGTCGGATATCTCGCGGACCGCCTCAACCGCCTCGGTGTGGAGGAGGAGCTGATGAAGGCGGGCGCCCGGTCGGGCGACGGCGTCGCCATCGGACCCGAGGAGAACGCCGTCGTCTTCGACTGGGAGCCGTCGGTGATGGCCGGGGCGGAGATGCTGGGCCGTCGTGGTGAGGACCACCGGTTCGAGGCGCCCAGGCCTGCGGCGCAGCGGCGCCGGGACCGGGAGGCGGAGCGGGACGAGGCCCTCCGGGAGTACGGCGGCTTCGAACCGTTCGGGGAGTAGGCGCGCGGCGGGTTGGTGCCGCCTGGGGGCTGCCGCCCCCAGGCCCGCGCTGTCGGCCTGAACGGCCTCGTCCTCAAAGCCGGACGGGCTGAAATGGTTAACGGCGGGGGAAATTGCGGGGTGTATCAGGGCAACCCCTTTGACTCACGGTGAGTCGTACTGGGCAACGCGGATGAGGATCTTGGATCTCCACCGCCGTCAACTGCCCTTCAGATTCCCGGAGTCGACGTGTCCCAGTCCGTTGTTGTGCCCAGATCGCGGCGTGCAGTCGTGGTAGCTCTCGCGCTGCTCGCCGGGACGGCCGTCGCCTCGCCGCTCGCCCATGCGCAGCCCGCCGCGGCGAAGAGCGTCCGGCAGGACTTCAACGGTGACGGGTACGAGGACCTCGCCACCGGGGCGCCGGCCGCCGCGGTCGGCGGTAAGAAGGCCGCCGGTTATGTGGCCGTGGTGTACGGGTCGGCTCATGGGCTGAACCTCGCGAGCAAGAAGGTCTTCACACAGGCGACCCCGGGTGTGCCCGGCATCCCCGAGGCGGGTGACCACTTCGGTGCCCATCTCACGGCCGGAGATCTGGACGGCGACGGCTACACCGACCTCGTGGTCCCGGCGGCGGGGGAGCAGTGGACGCAGGGCGGGGCGGCCCGGCACGGCAGTGTGACCGTGCTGTGGGGCGGGAAGAGCGGGCTCTTTGGCGGGACGCTTCTGCCGGGCGCCCTCACCGACGGTTCCGCGCGCGTCGTCGCCGGTGACTTCGACGGGGACGGGCACGCCGACCTGGCGGGGCCCTCGTCGCTGGAGTCGGGGCCGTTCAGCCGTACCGGAGTGCCCGCCCGCAGCCAGGGGATCGCGTTCACCGACGCCGATGTGCAGGTGCTGGACGTGGCGACCGGGGACGTCGACGGGGACGGCATCAGCGACGTGGTCGTGCTGACCGGGCCGTTCGACTTCGACGACCCGGGCGACCAGAACGTCGGGCACACCCTCTTCTATCTGCACGGCACCCGGAACGGGCTCGCCTCGCCGGTGCGTCTGAAGGACGGCGAGGGGCGGGAGATCGAGGGGGGCCAGAGCATCGCGCTCGGTGACGTCAACGGCGACGGGCGGGACGATCTCGTCTTCGGCCGGCCCCGGGTCGCATACTCCGGCGAAGGCACGCCCGACCCGAGCGAGTACGGCGAGCGGATCGGCGTCGTGCCGGGTACGGCACAGGGGCCGCGGACCTCCGACCCGCGCACCATCGACCAGGACACGCCCGGTGTGCCGGGGGCGGCGGAGTTCGGCGATCTCTTCGGCACGGACGTCGCGGTCGGTGACGTGAACGGCGACGGTTACGCCGACATCGCGGTCGGCATCCCCGGTGAGGGCTTCTCCGGGATACGGGACGCCGGCACGGTCGCCGTCGTTCCCGGCAGCGCGTCGGGGCCGACCGGTGCCGGTACGAAGGTGTTCAGCCAGAACACGGCGGGCGTCCCCGGCAGCGCGGAGCGCGCCGACCGCTTCGGCGAGGCGGTCACCCTTCTCGACGCCGACGACGACCGCCGTGCGGATCTGGTGGTCGGTGCGCCCGGTGAGAACGCGAATGCCGGTTCGGTATGGGGTTTCCGTTCCACTGCCTCCGGCGTCACCACCACCGGCTCCGTCTCCTTCGGTGCCAGGGCCCTCGGCACGGACCCCGAACTCGCCCTGCTCGGCGGCGAGTTCACCCGCTGAGGTCACGCGCCGAGCTCGGGGTGGCGATCGCCGTCACGGGAGTCGACACCGAACTCGGCTTGAACTTCGCTCACTGAACAGCCCCCTGCCCAGTGTCAATTGAGGGCATGTAAGGCCCGTTGCGGCAAAATACGTTGGTCGTGTTGTTCCCGTGTCGCAACGGGTCTTCTGTTGTCTGCCTATTTGTCATGCACGCGAAGGCCTCCGTTCAGCGGGTGGACCGCCCGGCTACGTGAGCTTTCACGTGTCCAAGAGGCTTGCGAGACAGGGGAGTTCGCGATGACCGGAGCAATCTCGTCCGACCGACGCCGCTTTCTGACCGCCGGTGCCGCCGTCCTCGGCGCCGCCGCGGCCGCCCAGCTCTGGCTGCCCGGCACCGCCCGTGCGGCAGAAGCCACCCTGCCCGACGGAGTGTTCAGCCTCGGCATCGCCTCCGGTGACCCGCTGCCCGACGGCATCGTGCTGTGGACCCGGCTCGCCCCCGACCCCCTGAACGGCGGAGGCATGCCCGACAGCGTGGTCCCGGTGGAGTGGGAGCTCGCGGAGGACGACCGGTTCAGAAAGCCCGTGCGCCGGGGCGTCGCCGAGGCCCGGCCCGAGTACGGACACAGCGTTCACGTGGACGTACGGGGTCTGCGCCCGGGCCGCTCGTACTGGTACCGCTTCCGCACGAGCGGCCAGATCTCGCCCACCGGCCGCACCCGCACCGCCCCGCACCCGCACAGCAGGGGCGGCTCGCTGCGCGTCGCTCTCGCCTCCTGCCAGAACTGGCAGCACGGCTACTTCACGCCGTACGCCGACATGCTCGCCCAGGACCCCGACTTCGTCCTGTTCGTCGGCGACTACATCTACGAGTCCACGCCGTCGGCCACGGCCGTGCGCAGGCACGAGGGCACGGGGGAGCCGTTCACCCTGGAGCAGTACCGCAACCGGTACGCGCAGTACAAGACCGACCCCGATCTCGCCGCGGTGCACGCGACCACGCCCTGGGTGGTCACCTTCGACGACCACGAGGTCGACAACGACTGGGCCGGCGAGATCCCGCAGGACCCCGACAAGCAGCCGCACGACGCGTTCGTGGCCCGGCTGACCGCGGCCTTCCAGGCGTACTACGAGCACATGCCGGTCCGTGCCTCCGCGATCCCGAACGGCCCCCACATCCAGATGTACCGGCGGCTGGAGTTCGGCCGCCTCGTCCGCCTGAACGTCCTGGACACCCGGCAGTTCCGCAGCGACCAGGTGACCAGCCAGACGGCCGCCGAGAACCCGTCGCTCACCATGCTCGGCGCCGAGCAGAAGGAGTGGCTCCTGGACGGGCTGCAGGACTCGCCGGCCCGCTGGAACCTGATCGCCTCGCAGATAATGATGGCCGAGACCGACCTCCAGATCGGCGAGGGCAAGCTCTGGTACTACGACGCCTGGGACGGCTACCAGGTCGAACGCAACGCCCTGCTGGAGGAGTTCGCCGACATCCGCAACCCGGTCGTGCTCAGCGGCGACCGCCACCTCACGATGATCAGCGACCTCAAAGCCGACTACGACGACCCGGACTCCGACGTCGTCGGCGCCGAGTTCGTCGGTACGTCCATCTCCAGCAACGGCGACCAGGACCAGGCCGCCTTCCACGCCGAGTGGGACCCGCGGATGCCGGACAACCCGCACTGGAAGCTGATCGACGCCCACCGCGGCTACCACCTCTTCGACATCGACCGCGACGGCATCGACGCCCAGGTGAGGGTGGTGGACACGGTCCGGCAGCAGACGGCCACGGCGAGCACGCTGGCGCGGCTGCGGGTGGAATCGGGCGAGCCCGGCGTGCGGGTGGTCTGACGGTCCGCGCAAACACCGTGGGACTCATCAGCACCGTGGGACTCACCGGAGTCCCACGGTGCTCTCGCGCGTGCCGAGACTGAAATGCTGCGGAATCCCATGGGGAAATTCCGGGGTAATGGACTGCCGGACGGGCTGCATTCCAGGCTCGTTTGCAACGGCACGGTCACGTATATGAAGAACGCGTGCAGCCCGACACCGCCGTCGAGGCCGTCGTCGGGATCGGCGGCGAGATGATTGGCCCCATCGCCCATACGGGCGTACGGGTCCTCGGGACCCCGCGAGCCACGCACCGCTCCCGGGGCGGCCGCCCAGGTGGCCAAGGAAGCGCACGGTTCACCGGACGTCTTCGGTGGAACCCGGGAAGGTGCTCGGCCACCGCTGCCCGAAGAAGCTGCGGCGGCACTGAACCCTGAACCCCTGTGCAGTTACTCACAGCAATTCCGAGGGAGCTCACGGAGGCGGTCCCACCGTCACCAGCAGTGCCAGGTGAATGACAGGTAGCGCGCACATATGCAGCGAACGGCGCTCACCTTGCACAGCGGTAACCGCAAGTGGGACCATTTCCGCGTTCCCTGTCGCCCCAAGGTAGGTCCTCTGTGTCCCAGCGCATAGCCAAGCCCCGTACCACCGCAGTGATCCTGGCCGGCGGTACCGGCCAGCGTGTGGGTCTTTCGATCCCCAAGCAGCTGCTGAAGATCGCCGGCAAGGCAGTCATCGAGCACACCCTGACCACCTTCGAGAAGGCCGACTCGATCGACGACGTCATCGTGCTGATGGCGCCGGGATACGTACCCGACGTCGAGAAGATCGTCGCCAAGGCCGGGTTCAAGAAGGTCAAGAAGATCATCGAGGGCGGTTCGACCCGGAACGAGACCACCGAGCGCGCCATCGAGGCCCTCGGCGAGGGCCTGGCCGAGGGCGAGGACCTCAACGTCCTGTTCCACGACGCCGTACGCCCCCTGCTGGCGCAGCGCGTGATCGACGACTGCGTGGTCGCGCTGGAGCGCTACCAGGCCGTCGACGTCGCCATCCCGTCCGCGGACACCATCATCGTGACCCGCACGCACGGCGAGGACGGCGAGTTCATCACCGAGATCCCGGACCGCTCCCGGCTGCGCCGCGGCCAGACCCCGCAGGCCTTCAAGCTGTCGACCATCAAGCGTGCCTACGAGGTCGCGGCCGGTGACCCGAACTTCCAGGCCACGGACGACTGCTCCGTCGTACTGAAGTACCTGCCGGACGTGCCGATCCACGTCGTCGCGGGCGACGAGTACAACATGAAGGTCACCCAGCCGGTCGACGTCTTCATCGCGGACAAGCTGTTCCAGCTGGCCTCGACCGCCGCGCCCGAGCAGGTGAGCGAGGAGGCCTACCGCGAGCTGCTGACCGGCAAGACGGTCGTGATCTTCGGTGGCTCGTACGGCATCGGCAAGGACATCGCCGAGCTCGCCGAGTCCTACGGCTCCAAGGTGTACGCGCTGGGCCGCTCCACCACCGGCACGCACGTGGAGAACCCGGAGGAGGTCGACGACGCGCTGTCCAAGGCGTACGCGGAGACCGGCCGGATCGACTACGTCGTCAACACCGCGGGCGTGCTGCGCATCGGCAAGCTGGCCGAGACCGACAATGCGACCATCGAGGAAGCGCTGAAGGTCAACTACCTGGCCCCGGTGCAGATCGCTCGTTCCGCGTACAAGTACCTGGCGGAGACCAAGGGCCAGCTGCTGCTGTACACCTCCAGCAGCTACACCCGCGGCCGCGCCGAGTACAGCCTCTACTCCTCGACCAAGGCCGCCATGGTGAACCTCACCCAGGCCCTGTCCGACGAGTGGGCCGGTGACGGCATCCGAGTCAACTGCGTCAACCCGGAGCGCACCGCGACGCCCATGCGCACCAAGGCCTTCGGCCAGGAGCCCGAGGGTTCGCTGCTCTCCTCCGAGGCCGTGGCCCGCACCTCGCTGGACGTGCTGCTGTCCGAGCTGACCGGCCATGTCATCGACGTCCGCCAGCAGGATCCGACGGCGGGCGCGGCGAAGGCCTCCGGCTTCGAGCAGGCGCTGGCCTCGGTGCTGGACCGACAGGGCGGCATGTAATAATCGACGGGAATTAGTCTTCCGTTATTCAGGCCTCTGCTTTCCGGTGTCAATGCAGTGCATTGACCGGGTGAACGCAGGGGCCTGAATCCGTACACCCGACGAATTCCCATCGAATTGCCACAAACCCTGCGCACTTCAGAACAAAACCGGCACTCACCCTCCCAGAGCAGGTTCTCCGTGATATCCACCGCCATTCGCGTCGCCCGGGTGGGCAGCGCGTCCGAGCTGGCCGCGGCGGTCCTCATGATGCTGGGCTTCCCGGCGATCATGGTGGCCGCGCTCATTCCGAGCGTCTACGCCTTCGCGGCAGCGGCCGCCGTGACGTACCTGGCCGACCACTATCTGCACCGCAAGGGCAGCTATCTGGTCAACAGGCTCAGCAAGGTCAGAGCCGGCCTCTCGATCCGTTTCCTGATCCGAGAGCTGCTGCTGATCCTGCTGCTGGCCCGGCTGGACCTCGCGAACAACCTGATCTACTACGGCGCGATCGGCTGCTTCATCGCGTTCTACGGCCTCCAGGCCCCGCACGGCGCCGTGGTCACGCTGATCCGCAACCGCCGCCGGATGCCGGTCGCCACCCGCAATGTCGACCTGGCCTCGCGCATCCGCATCCCGGACGCGCCGCCGCAGGGGCTGCTGAACCGCTCGGCCGAGAAGATGCTCCACCTCGACCTCGCGGCCGTCGTCGGCCTCCTGGTCGCCGCCGAGGTGGGGTCGTCCGTGCCGGGCTTCATCGGCATCGGTGTCACCCTGTTCCTGGGCTGCCTGTACGTCCTCGCGCTGATGCCGTACGTCCGCGGCAACAAGATCCCGCCGACCGCCGAGAAGGTGCTGGCGGCCGTCGACGACTGGCTGCGGGAGTACAAGCCGGAGACGGTCCTGTACTTCTCGGGCTCCAAGGACTCCGCGTACCAGGTCAACATGTGGCTGGAGACGATGGAGCAGCTCGACTCCAAGCCGCTGGTCATCCTGCGCGAGCGGGTCATCCTGGCCAACCTGGCGCCCACCACGGCCCCCGTCATCTGCGTGCCGGGCGGTGTGCACCTGATGAACATGGACCTCAGTACCGTGCGCGTGGCGCTGTACGCGGCGAACGTCGGCAAGAACATCCACCTGCTGCGCGTCCCCACCATGAAGCACGTCTTCATCGGCCACGGCGACAGCGACAAGCTCGCCAGCGTCAACCCGTTCAGCAAGGTCTACGACGAGGTGTGGACCGCGGGGCGGGCGGGCCGCGACCGCTACGCCATAGCCGATGTCGGCGTCCGTGACGAGGACATCGTGGAGGTGGGCCGACCGCAGCTGGCGCCGATCCAGCGCCGACAGGACGTGCCCGAGGACCCCCGCGGCGAAGCCGCTGACGGACGCTGCCCGACGGTGCTGTACGCGCCCACCTGGGAGGGATGGGACGGCGACCCGGGCAACACCTCGCTCGTGCTCGCCGGCGAGAACATCGTGAAGAAGCTGGTGAAGGCCGACCCGCCGGTCCGCGTCCTCTACAAGGCGCACCCGTTCACCGGCACCGTCAGCAAGGAGGCCGCCGCCGCGCACCGGCGCGTCGTCGCCTTGGTCGAGAAGGCCGCCGCCGCGCGTGCCGCCGACGCCCGCTTCACCGTCGACACGGCCGACCAGGCGAAGGCCAAGGCCGAACTGGCCCGGATCGAGACCCGCCTCGCCGAGTTGTCCGGCCCCGCGAGCGACCGGGGCGACGAGGCCGAGGCCACGCGTGACGGCGTGGTCGACACCGCCAAGCATGAAGAGATCGCCCGGCTGCGGGGCGAGTGGAACGACGCGTACTGGCGCTCCTTCCCCGTCTGGGAGCACCGCGTCATCACGGGCGCCGAGCCGCGCCTGTACGACTGCTTCAACGTCTCCGACGCGATGGTCTCCGACATCTCCAGCGTGGTCTCCGACTTCATCGCGAGCGGCAAGCCGTACGCGGTCACCGACTCCGCCGGGCTGGGCGCCGAGGAGTTCAAGCGGCAGAACACCGCCGTGCGCGCCGCGGTGATCCTCTCCAACAGCGCCGCCGAACTGGGCGAACTGCTGGACGCGGTCCGCGACCCGGCCGCCGACGCACTGGCGGAGGACCGCAAGGAGCTGAAGGAGTACCTGCTCGGCCCGGACGAGCCGACGTCCATCGAGCAGTTCAACACCGCGGTGGCGAACCTGACGCTCAAGGCCGACACCCGCAACCTCGGCCAGGAGTCCCGGGCCGCCGCGGCCGGTACCCCTGGCGCGGACGAACTGTCGGACGCGCTGTCGGCGCAGCCGCCCACCGGATGAAGAGTCCGGTAAAAAGGCCGCAGCTCACCGTGTGAAACGCGTGAGAAGGGCCTGGTTTTCGAGGAGTGATCCTCGAAAACCAGGCCCTTCTACGTATGTTCATGTGTCCGTAGCCGTCTGTTCGCCGCGTGAACTGAGTCACGAAATCGTGGCCAGAGGGCAACCGCTTGCCTCGCTCGTCCGTCATTTCAGGTAGCGAATGAGGCGATACGGGGGAAATATCCCGTTGATGAGGGGGAAACAGTGACCGTGTCGCAGCCTGATGTGAGCGTCGTCATCGGGGCGTACGAAGCGATGCCGTATCTGGTCGAGTGCCTGGCGTCAGTCGAGGCACAGACCATCGACCCGGAGCGCATCGAGGTCATCGCGGTCGACGACGGCTCCAGCGACGGGACGGGGGAGTACCTGGAGGAGTTCGCGGCCCGTTCGGCCATGCCGGTCACGGTCATCAGGCAGGACAACTCCGGCGGCCCCAGCGGCCCGCGCAACGTCGGCCTGGGCAAAGCCGCCGGTCGCTATGTCTTCTTCCTCGACGCCGACGACCGGCTGGGCGCGGAGGCGTTGGAGCGCATGGTCGCGATGGCCGACCGCAACGGCACGGACGTGGTCCTCGGCCGCGTCGAGGGCATCAACCGCAAGCCGCCGCAGTCGATGTGGGGCAAGACCCTCGACCGTACCGACGTCTTCTCCTCCAACATCAAGTTCACGCTGAGCGCGCAGAAGCTGTTCCGCCGCGAGCTCCTGGAGCGCCACGGCATGCGCTTCGACGAGTCCCTGTGGACCGGCGAGGACGCGCTGTTCACCATGGAAACCTATCTGCGGGCGAACGGCGTCTCCGTGCTCGCCGACTACACCTGCTACTACCTGGTGGGCCGCGAGGACGGCAAGCACGTCACGAAGACCGGGGGCTACACCCTGCGCTTCGACTCCGCGCGCGCCCTCATGAACCTGATCGCCGACCTCGTCCCCGCCGGGGACAGGCGCGACCTGCTCCTGGTCCGCCCCTTCCTGGTCACACTGCTGCCGCAGTTCGGCCCGAAGTACCTCACGGACAGCGAGAAGGTACGGCGGCACAAGTTCGAGCTGGCGAAGCCGCTGATGGAGGAGTTCTGGAGCGAGGGCGTCGCCGTCCGCCTCAAGGTCGAGGAGCGGCTGCGCCTGCACCTGGTCGCCGAGCAGCGACCCGAACTCCTCGTCCCCGTCGTGGAGTTCGTGAAGGCGAAGAAGCAGGCGGCGGCCCTCCTGGAGAAGAAGGGCCGGGAGGTCTACCTGGCCTACCCGCACTTCCGCGACGCGACGGCCGCGATACCCGACTCCGTCTACCTCGCCGCACCCCGCGAGGCCCGCGCCTGCCCCGGCTACCGCGAGCACTCCGTCCGTTCGGTGCTGAAGCGGGCGGTGCGCAAGGCGCGCCGGGTGCTCAGGGCACGGACCGGCGCGGGCAGACCACGCACCCCGGGCGGGACTGCCGCGGCGGTCTGACGGCGCCGGGCGCTGCCGCACCGGGTGAACCGTGCGGCCCGTCCGGGGACTGGACCGGCGCGCGGGCTGCGGTCCCCTTCGCGTAGATTGCCGGGCGGGGGAGCCTGAGCGTGCGAGGGGACGGAAGAACAACGTGGCAGGGGCAAGGCAGGCCGTGAGCGAGGCCCGCAGGATCGTCGTCAAGGTGGGTTCCTCGTCGCTGACCACTGCGTCCGGCGGCCTGGACGCCGACCGCGTCGACGCGCTCGTCGACGTCCTCGCCAAGAGCCGCAGCGGCGGGGAGAAGGAGATCGTCCTGGTCTCCTCCGGCGCCATCGCCGCGGGGCTCGCCCCGCTGGGCCTGCGCCGCCGCCCCAAGGACCTCGCCCGTCAGCAGGCCGCCGCCAGCGTCGGCCAGGGCCTGCTGGTCGCCCGCTACACCGCCTCCTTCGCCCGCTACGGCGTCCGGGTCGGCCAGGTCCTGCTCACCTCCGACGACATGAGCCGCCGCGCCCACCACCGCAACGCCTCCCGCACCCTCGACAAGCTGCTCGCGATGGGCGCGTTCCCGATCGTCAACGAGAACGACACCGTCGCCACCGACGAGATCCGCTTCGGCGACAACGACCGCCTCGCCGCCCTCGTCGCCCACCTCGTCCACGCCGACCTGCTGGTGTTGCTGTCCGACGTCGACGGCGTGTACGACGGCGATCCGAGCAAGCCGGGTACCTCGCGGATCGCCGAGGTACGCGAGCCCGAGGATCTCGCGCACGTCGAGATCGGCAGCGCGGGCAAGGCCGGTGTCGGCACCGGCGGCATGGTCACCAAGGTCGAGGCGGCCCGGATCGCGGCCGCCGCCGGCATCCCCGTCGTCCTGACCAGCGCGATCCACGCCGCCGAGGCCCTGCACGGTGGTGACACCGGCACCTACTTCCACCCCGCCGGCAAGCGTTCCGCCGACCGGCTGCTGTGGCTGCAGCACGCCTCCACCCCGCAGGGCTCCCTCACGCTGGACGACGGCGCGGTGCGGGCGGTCGTCGAGCGCCGCAAGTCGCTGCTGCCGGCCGGGATCGCCGCCGTGGAGGGCGAGTTCGTCGCCGGGGACCCGGTGGAGCTGCGGGACGCCGAGGGACGCGCGGTGGCCCGCGGCCTGGTGAACTTCGACGCCAAGGAGATCCCCCAGCTGCTCGGCCGCTCCACCCGAGAACTGGCACGCGAACTGGGCCCGGCCTACGAACGCGAGGTCATCCACCGGGACGACCTGGTGATTCTGCACCCCTGACGCCTGCGAGGCGCCACTTCGTCATCTTGGGCCGACCCTGGGGCGGCTGCGGCGTCTCCGGGGCGAGCTCTGGGGGTCGGGCTGCTGGTCTTTCTGGGGCGGCCTTGGGGGTCGGTCTGGCGTGTCTCTGGGGTGGCCTGCGGCGGCGGTCTGGTGTGTCTCCGGGGTGTGCTTCGCAGCATCGGGCTGCTGGTGTCTCTCTGGTGTCTGTGGGGCGAGCTCCGGGGGTTGGGCTGCTGGTGTCCCTGGGACGAGCCCTGGGGGGTGGGCTGGTAGGTCTCTGGGGTGGTCCGCAGCATCGGGCGGCTGATGCCTCTGCGACGAGCCCTGGGGGTCGGGCTGGTGGTTTCCCTAGGGCGGCCGTGGAAGTCGGGCTGGTGTGTCCCTGGGTGGTCCGCGAGACCGGACTGGTGTGCCTCAGGGGCGAGCCCTGGGTCCGGCTGCGGTGTTTTCGGGGACAGCTCCGGAGCCCGGGCTCTGTCTCCCTGGGTTTGGTCCGCCCGGCCCGGCTGCTGTTTTCTGGGGCGCGTGGACCCTTCCCCGGGCCCGGCTGCTGTGACTCTGGGAGGGACTCCGGGCCATAGCCCTTCCGTCTCTGGGAGGAACTCCGGGCCGTGGCCCTTGCGTCTCGGGGGTCGGCCCGGCTGCTGTGGCCCTCTGGGGCGACCCCCGCCCCCGACCACCGCATCTCCGGGCGCACCCCCGGGCCCCGGCCGAAAACGGGGGGAACGCCCCGCAAATCGACCCGTCCTGAGGTGGACGTTCCGCAAAACCGCCCCGCGAGCCCTTGCGGCCTGCTCAACTTTGTCTCAGGGATACATTCCGCACGTCCGCCAGTCGATCACTGCGTGAAGGAGGCCGTCGTGAGACGAGTGCGCCCTGGGGCGGCGGCGTCCCGCGACGGCGCCCCCTCCCGCGCGGCCGGCGAGGAGCGCGCCCTGACCAGCGTCGCGGCCGGCGACCGGTACGAGGAACCGGCCGACCTGCCCCGCCTGTGGCATGTCACCCTCAGCGTCTCCGGCGAGGAGGCCCCCCTGACCGAGGTGCGGCGCGGCCTCGAGCAGCTCGCTCACGACCACCCCTTTCTGCTGACCAGCCGGTACGCGGGCGACCACGCGGAGATCCGCTACTGGGAGGAGGCCCGCGACCTGCACGACGCGGCCGCCGTCGCCCTGCGGCTGTGGGGTGAGCACCGCCAGACCGCCAAGCTGCCGCCCTGGGAGATCGTCGGCCTGGAGGTCATCGACCGCGAGACCTACCACCAGCGGATCGCGGCGGGGTACGGCCCGGCACCCGCAACACCGGTCGGCGTACACCCGTTCTGACACGACCAAGGACCACAACCATCGATTGAGGAACCCCCACGGCGAGCAACCACGTCCGCGAGAGCGGCGCCGGTTTAGGCGCATAAGGGCGTGTCTCGGGGTTTGGAACGGCTGCTGGACGGGCCCGTCCGGCGCACTACCCTTCCCTCATGACCACGCTTTCGCCGTACGACTCCATGTCCCCGGTCAACCGGGCCGCCTACCGCGCCAAGGCCGCCGCCGCCGACCTCGCCCCGCTGCCGCGCGCGGTCAAGGACGACGCGCTGGCCGCCATCGCGGACGCCCTGGAGGTCCGTACGAGCGAGATCGTCGAGGCCAACGCCAAGGACATCGCCAAGGCCCGCGAGGCCGGCACCAGCGAGGCCATCATCGACCGGCTGACCCTCACCCCGGAGCGGGTGCGTGCCATCGCCTCCGACGTGCGTGACGTCGTCGCCCTGCCCGACCCGGTCGGCGAGGTCGTCCGCGGTTCGACCCTCCCGAACGGCATCGACCTGCGTCAGGTCCGCGTCCCGCTCGGCGTGGTCGGCATCATCTACGAGGCCCGACCGAACGTCACCGTCGACGCCGCCGCCCTCTGCCTGAAGTCCGGAAACGCCGTCCTGCTGCGCGGCTCGGCCTCCGCCTACGAGTCGAACACCGCCCTCGTCCGGGTGATCCGGGACGCCGTCGGCGGCGCCGGGCTCCCCGCCGACGCCGTACAGCTCGTACCCGGCGAGGGCCGCGAGAGCGTGCGCGAGCTGATGCGCGCCCGCGGCCTGGTCGACGTCCTGATCCCGCGCGGCGGCGCCTCCCTGATCCAGACGGTCGTGACGGAGTCCATCGTCCCGGTCATCGAGACCGGCACGGGCAACTGCCACGTCTACGTCGACGCCCACGCCGACCTCGACATGGCGATCGACATCCTGATCAACTCCAAGGCCCAGCGGGTCAGCGTGTGCAACGCCGCCGAGACCCTCCTGGTCCACCAGGACATCGCCCCCGAGTTCCTGCCGCGCGCCCTGGACGCCCTCGCCGAGGCCGGCGTGACCGTCCACGCCGACCCGCGGGTGCTGGCGTACGCCAAGGACTCCAAGGCGACCGTCGTCGAGGCCACGCCCGAGGACTGGGACACCGAGTACCTCTCCTACGACATCGCGGCCGCCGTCGTCGACTCCCTGGACAAGGCCGTCGAGCACATCCGGCTGTGGACCTCCGGTCACACCGAGGCGATCGTGACGACCTCGCAGCAGGCCGCCCGCCGTTTCACCCAGCTCGTCGACTCCACCACCGTCGCCGTGAACGCCTCCACCCGCTTCACCGACGGCGGTCAGTTCGGTTTCGGTGCGGAGATCGGCATCTCCACGCAGAAGCTGCACGCACGCGGCCCGATGGGCCTGCCGGAGCTCACGAGCACGAAGTACATCGTCACCGGGGACGGACACATCCGGCGCTGAGTGCCCCTGCGGCGGGGCGCGAGGCTCACGAGAGGTGTCTCACAAGGCGGATGAATTTCCATACCGTCTGCCCAAATTGACCCCCCAGGTCTACTCTGGATCCCGTGCCGGAGGACGTGGGGGGCACGCCGTTCCCTGACGGCTGGGAGCCCGACGACGACCACGACCGCGGGGTGTCGGACGAAGAGTTCGCCTCCGTGGTCTTCGACGAGGCCTTCGTACGGGCGGCCGTGGTGCACGAGCCGACCGCCGTCGAACGCCTCCTTGCCGCCGCCCAGGCGAGAGCGGAGGCCTCCGAGGCGGAAGCGCGCCGGGCCCACGGCAGGGGCGAGCGGTACGAGGAGGGGTACCAACCCTCCGGTTTCGGCCATGATCCCGATCTGGACGACCTGGACGACACGGACATCCTGGAAGGCCGCTACGGCGCCCCGGGGGCGTACGGCAAACAGATCCGCTGGCACCGCCCGGTCGCCTGGATGCTCGCCCTGGTGATGGGCATAGGCATGGTCGCGCTGGCCTTCACCGCGGTCTACCGTGGCGCCTCCTCGGGCAGCCGGGACCAGGGGCCGCCGCCGCCCGCCTCGACCGGCCTGGAGCAGGGCAGCGCGCCGCCGCCCTCCGCCTCCGCCGACAACTCTCAGCCGGCGCTCTCGGTCATCCCGCCGCCCCCCTGAGCGTCGCCCCGGGCGTTCCCTTCGTGCTCACTTTCGAACCTGGTGAGAACCTGTCAGAACTTGTCGTGTACCAGGGCGTTTACCGGGCCTCCCGGAGACCTACCCTGAATATATGGGAGGGCCTGGAGACCCACCTGAGGGGACACCCGAGGGCGCCCCCGGCGGTGGAGGAGAGGACGAATACCGATCCGTCGTCTTCGACGAGTCGTTCGTCCGCGCTGCCCGCCTCCAGGAGTTCTCCGCGCAGGAACGCATGGCCGACCACGCGCCCGCGGTGCGCCGCCGCCCGCCGCTGCGCAGAGGCCTGTCCCGGCAGGCGCTGATCCTGGTCCTGCTGATCGCGGTGGCCTTCGGCACCGCGATCTACATGGGTGTACGGCACCCCTACCAGAGCTCCGCCGCCCGGCAGCCCGTCGAGCCCCTGCGGATGACCGTCATACCCCTCTCCCCACAGGGCAAGGTGCCGGGGGCGGCCGATCCCGAGTACCTGTACGCGCACAGTCCCGCCGCGCAGTTCCGCGTCGGCGCCGAGGGCATACCGCTGCCCGCCGCCCGGCGCACCGCGCACTTCTCCGACAGCCAGGTGGTGGCCGCCCTGACCACCGCCAAGGACTACATAGTCCACTCCTCGCTCTACCCCGAGGTGCTCAGCAGCCAGGACGTCCGCGCCGCGCGCGTCCTGCTCGACGGCGGCCAACTCGACCAGTTCGACCAGAGTTTCGACCACCCGACGGCCGACGGCCGGCACCAGCCCACCGGATGGCTGGTTCGCTTCGACCAGACCCGCGCCCAGCTCGCCGACGGGAAGATCCGGGTCCAGGGGACGCTGCAGGCCACCGAGACCGACTCGGCCACCCTCGAGGTCACCGCGGACCACACCTTCGTCTACGCCCTGAAGCCGACCGGCGCCGACGCCAAGGCCCCGGCCTCCCTGTTCACCGTCCGGCGCGAGCTGCACTTCCGCTTCGACCGCGACGACCTGCGCCTGCACGAGGCCCAGCTCGTCGTCTCCTACGTCCAGGCCGGCCCGCTGTCCTGCGCCGAGGACTCGACGAACCACTTCCACCCGCTGCTGGCCGGGCAGACGGCCAAGGCGGGCGGTCCCGCAGGCACCGACCCCTATGCCACGGGCGGCGCCACGGCCCTCTGCGGCTCGCTGGCGACGAGCGCGCAGCCCAAGGTGTGAGCGGCCGGCGCGGCGCCGTTGTCCCCGCCGGCCTCGAACCCTCGGATCAGTCCTCGTCCCGCCGCGGAGTGTCCGTGGGCGGCTCGTCCTGCGGCGGCTGCTCCTGCGAGGGAGCCGAGCTCGTGAAGCCGTCGAACCCGCGCCGCACCCGCCCGCCGATGCCCCCGGCGCCACCGGCGATGTCGCTGACCAGCTTCATCAGCGGGTCCTTGGAGCTCTTCACATTGCTCGCGTAGCTCGCCGCGGACTCCCGGAACGAGTCCGAGACCGAGGTGTCCTTGTCCTCGCTGCGCCGCGGGTAGTGGCCGTCCATGATCCGCTGGTAGTCGCGGGTCTCCGACCACTTCTTCAGCTCGGCAGCCCGGATGGTGGTGAACGGGTGCGAGCGCGGCAGCAGGTTCAGGATCTTCAGCACGGAGTCGCGCAGGTCGCCGCCCGCCTCGTACTCCTCGGCCTGCTCGAGGAACGCGTCCACGTTCATCTCGTGCAGATGGTTGCCGCCCGCGATCTTCATCAGGCCGCGCATCGAGGCCTCCAGATCCTGCCCGGCCAGCAGGCCGGCCCGGTCGGCGGACAGCTCCGACTTGCGGAACCACTCGCGCAGTGCCGTCACGATCGCCATGATCGCGATGGTGCCCAGCGGGATCCAGGCGACCCGGACCGCCAGCTGGGTCAGGAACAGCAGGATCGTGCGGTACACCGCGTGCCCGGACAGGGCGTGGCCCACCTCGTGGCCGATGACCGCCCGCATCTCCTCTTCGTCGAGCAGCTCGACGAGCCCGGTCGTGACGACGATGATCGGCTGATCCAGGCCGATGCACATCGCGTTCGGCTGCGGGTCCTGATTGACGTACATCGGCGGGACCTTCTCCAGGTCCAGGATGTAACAGGCGTCCCGCAGCATGTCGTTGAGGTGGGCGAACTGCTGGTCCGAGACGCGCACCGAGTCGGACAGGAACAGCAGCCTGAGGCTGCGCTCGGGCAGCAGCCCGCTGAGCGCCTTGAAGACCGTGTCGAAGCCACTCAGCTTGCGCAGCGCCACCAGTGCGCTGCGGTCGGCCGGGTGCTCGTACGCACGCGAGGAGATCCCGGGGAACCGCCTGCGCTGCCTGCTCGGTACGTGCTCGTGTCCGTTGTGCTCGTGGTGGCCGTCGTCGGACATGTTCTCCCCCATGTGCGTGTAGTGGCCCTTTGCGGACCCTTGTGCGGCCCTTTGCGCCCCCGAAGCGAGCCCCAGCCTAGGCGGAGTTACCGTGGACGGGCACTACACCGAAGGAGTCCAAAACCATGGAGCACACCCCTGCGGCCGCCTGGCTCGCCGAGGCCGCGAGCGCCGCCCAGCACCAAGGGCCGGGGAATCTGCTCCGGGTCGTACTGATCGTGATGATGGTGGGTTGTGCGCTGACCGGGTGGTTCCTGTTGCGGGGCTACAAGCAGAAGGACGACTGACGACCGCCCCGGGTTCCCGACAGCGGAGTCGGGGTGATCGCCCGGGAGGCGCCCGCTTACGATGGGCCGACATCTTTATCCCGCCCACACCGAATAGGTCCTGCCGAGATGAGCTTCCACAGCGCCGCAGCCCAGTTGGTCACCCTTGCCGCCGAGGGCGAGGAGCACGGCGGCAACCACGAGAGCCTCAGCCCCTACGTCACCGGTGGCAGCGCGCTGTTCATCCTGCTGCTCCTGCTGTGGATCACCACCCGTTTCAACCGCGACCGCTGAGGCGCCCGGTGCCCATAGCGGGGCACTTCGGGACATCCTCGGGCCGGTGCCCTCAGGCCGGGCCGGTAGGGTCTGCACGCATGGGAGAGCAGGACATGCCTACCGGTCCGGCGAAGGACGCGACGATCGGCACGGAACCCCGCCCGGCGAGCGGCCCGGGCAACGGGCCGTCGAACCCGGGCAAGCGCCGCCTCGGCGTCATGGGCGGAACCTTCGACCCGATCCACCACGGGCACCTCGTGGCGGCCAGTGAGGTCGCCGCGCAGTTCCACCTGGACGAGGTGGTGTTCGTCCCGACGGGCCAGCCGTGGCAGAAGAGCCACCGCCATGTCTCCCCGGCCGAGGACCGCTATCTGATGACGGTCATCGCGACCGCCGAGAACCCGCAGTTCTCGGTGAGCCGTATCGACATCGACCGCGGCGGCCCCACCTACACGGTCGACACCCTGCGCGACCTGCGCGCGCTCAACCCCGACACGGACCTGTTCTTCATCACCGGCGCCGACGCCCTCGCCCAACTGCTGACCTGGCGGGACAGCGAGGAGCTGTTCTCCCTCGCGCACTTCATCGGGGTCACCCGTCCCGGCCACCACCTGACCGACCACGGCCTCCCGGAAGGCGGTGTCTCTCTCGTGGAGGTTCCCGCGCTCGCCATCTCCTCCACCGACTGCCGTGCGAGAGTCGCCAAGGGAGACCCCATCTGGTACATGGTGCCGGACGGAGTCGTGCGCTACATCCACAAGCGCGAGCTGTACCGCGGCGAGTGAGCCGAGAGGGGCACCGGTGAACGACCGATACGACGCGGGCTACGGCGGCGACCACGAGGACCAGTACGAACTCGTCGGCTATGACGAGTACGGCCGACCCGTCTACCGGCAGGCGGCGCCGCAACAGGCCCCGCAGCAGCCGTACGACCCGTACGGGCAGCAGCAGGGCTACGGATACGACCCGTACGCCACCGGCCGCCAGCAGCCGGTCCCGCAGCAGTACGACCCCTACGGCACCGGCCAGCAGCCGCCCGTGCCCTCCTACGACCCCTACGGCACCGGGTCGCACCACAGCGGCGCGTCCGGGGCGCCGTACGACCCCTACGGGCAGGCCGCGGCGAGCGGTCAGCAACCCCGTGTCGTCACCGAACAGACCGCGTACATCCCGCAGCAGGCCGGCCCGGCGGAGCCGGACCAGAGCGAGAAGGCCCCGCCGCGGGTCGAACGCGACTACCACACCGAGCAGTTCGCCTTCGTCGAGGATCCCGACGGCGACTCCGAAGACGTCATCGACTGGCTGAACTTCACCGAGAACCGCACCGAGCGCCGCGAGGAGGCCAAGCGCCGCGCCCGCAGCCGCATGGTCGCCCTCGTCGTCGTCCTGGCGCTGGTCGCGGTCGGCGGGGTCGGCTACCTCTGGTACGCCGGGAAGCTGCCGGGCCTGTCGTCGCCCGACTCCAAGAAGGGCAACACCGCGACGGCCGCGGGCGCCCAGAACCGCGACGTGATCGTCGTCCACCTGCACAACACCAAGAAGGGCGGCACCTCCACGGCGCTGCTCGTCGACAACACCACCACCAAGCAGGGCACCACCGTGCTGCTGCCCAACTCCCTTTCCCTGACCGACGACGACGGCAACACCTCCACCCTCGCCAAGTCGGTCGACGACGACGGCTCCTCCGGCACCCGCGACGCCCTCGACACGGTCCTCGGCACCAACATCGAGGGCACCTGGCGGCTGGACACCCCCTACCTGCAGAACCTCGTCGACCTCGTCGGCGGCATCGACGTCGACACCAACGCCGACGTACCCGACCCGGACGCCACGAAGAAGGGCAGCCCACCCCTCGTCCACCAGGGCAAGGACCAGACTCTCAGCGGCAAGATGGCCGTCGCCTACGCCACCTACCGCGCCTCCGGTGAGGCCGAGAACGCCCAGCTGGAGCGGTTCGGCCAGGTCATGCAGGGCACGCTGCGCAAGCTGTCCTCCGACCCGACGACGGCGACCACCACCGTGCAGACGCTGGCGCAGATCCTGGACCCGTCGCTGACCGACAAGGACCTCGGCACCTTCCTCGCCAAGCTCGCCGACCTCGCCAAGGGCGGAGACTTCAAGACCGCCCTGCTGCCCGTCCAGAACGACGGCACGCTGAGCCAGCAGGCCAGTGCCAGCGTGGTCAAGGACGTCCTCGGCGGCACCGCGAAGAGCCCCGACCAGGGCGCCGCGGTCCGAGTCTCCGTGCTGAACGCCAGCGGTGTGAAGGACAACACAGAGAAGGCCCGCGTGGTCCTCCTCAACGGCGGCTTCACCTTCCTGGAGGGCGGCACCGCCGCATCCCCCTCGGCCACCTCCAAGGTCGTCTACACCGACGCCGCAGACAAGGAGAACGCCACCGAGGTCGCCAAGACCCTGGGCCTGCCAGCCGCCTCGGTCACGAAGGGCAAGGCCACCGGGAACGCGAACGTCTCGGTGATCCTCGGCCAGAACTACAAGCCGTCGTCGTCCTAGCCGACCGGCCCCGCCCCACGTGATCCCTTAATCACGTGGGGTGCTGTCGGCGGTCCGTGAGACCCTTGGTGTCAAGTGACCACCGACCGGAAAGCCACGTAGTGACCGCCACTGACCGCTCTCTCGAGCTCATCACCACCGCCGCCCAGGCGGCCGCCGACAAGCTCGCGCACGACATCATCGCCTACGACGTCAGCGACGTCCTGTCGATCACGGACGCCTTCCTGCTGGCCTCCGCACCCAACGACCGCCAGGTCAAGTCGATCGTCGACGAGATCGAGGAGCGGCTCAACAAGGAGCTCGGCGCCAAGCCGGTGCGCCGCGAGGGCGACCGCGAGGCCCGCTGGGTCCTGCTCGACTACGTCGACATCGTCGTCCACGTCCAGCACAGCGAGGAGCGCGTCTTCTACGCCCTGGAGCGGCTGTGGAAGGACTGCCCCGAGCTGGAGCTGCCCGCCGACGCGAAGGCCACCCGCGGCAAGGCCGCCGAGCACGCCAAGCTGCAGGCTGCCGAGGAGGCGGCCGACCTGGGCGGTGAGTGGTGATGAGCGCCACCGCTGAGGTGTCCGCCGGCCGTCCCGGCCGCGGCCGCCGCGTCATCCTGTGGCGCCACGGCCAGACCTCCTGGAACGTGGAGCGCCGCTTCCAGGGCACCACGGACGTCGCGCTCACCGAGGCGGGCGTCTCCCAGGCCCGCCGCGCCGCCCGGCTGCTCGTCTCCCTCAAGCCCGACGCGATCGTCGCCTCCGACCT
Organism: Streptomyces sp. NPDC001157; assembly: GCF_053598255.1. Lineage (NCBI taxonomy): Bacteria > Bacillati > Actinomycetota > Actinomycetes > Kitasatosporales > Streptomycetaceae > Streptomyces > Streptomyces sp. NPDC001157. The sequence continues at coordinate 61,510 of NZ_JBSFJW010000016.1, read as the reverse complement.
CCAGCGCGCCGCGCACACGGCGGCCGAGCTCGCCGTGCTCACCGGCCTGGACGTCATCCACGACGAGGGCCTGCGCGAGACCTACGCGGGCGTCTGGCAGGGGCTGACGCACGAGGAGATCATCGAGCGGTACGACGAGGAGTACGCCGCGTGGAAGCGCGGTGAGCCGGTCCGCCGCGGCGGCGGCGAACTGGAGACCGAGGTGGCCGAGCGCGCCGCCCCGGTGGTGCTGCGGCACGCCGAGAAGCTCCCCGACGACGGCACGCTCGTCGTGGTCAGCCACGGCGGGACGATCCGCACCACCATCGGACGCCTCCTGGGCCTGGAGGCCCGCCACTGGGAGAGCCTGGGCGGTCTCTCCAACTGCTGCTGGTCGGTCCTGGGCGAGGGCGCCCGCGGCTGGCGCCTGCTGGAGCACAACGCCGGCACGCTCCCGGAGCCGGTGCTCGGCGACGACGACTGACGCCCCGGCGGTCCGCACACCCGGATTTCACTTTCCGGCAGGTCGCAGGCTAGAGTTCTACTCGTTCGCCCCGCCAAGCGGGGAGCACGAGGGGCTATAGCTCAGTTGGTAGAGCGCCTGCATGGCATGCAGGAGGTCAGGAGTTCAATTCTCCTTAGCTCCACAGATCGCCCGATGAAGATCCCGTCCCCGCAGGGGGGCGGGTTTTTTCATGTTCCGACACCGGCTTGAATGACTTCGGTCCCGGAGGCGTATACCTCTGGGAAGGCGCCGTGTCCGGACTGGTACTGAGGCGTCGCTGACCGTATTGGTCCGGCCGTGGCAGAATCAAACGGCCGGAAGGGGGCGTGGCCCGACGGGAGGGAGCAGTGATGCCTGCGAGCATCCTCGAGGAGGTCGGCCACCTCCTCGAAGCGGCGTCGACACGGGACACGGTCACCCGTCTGAGCTGCCCTTCCTGCGGTTCCGTCCATGTCGCCCAAGTCCTCGGCGACAACGGCGGAATCTCCTACGTGTGCACGGCCTGCGGCCACAGCTGGAGCTGATCGATGGGTGCACACAGGCGAAAGTGCGACTGGTGCGGCAGCGGTACGCCGATCGTCCGCGACATGGAACCGGTCAACCCCGACTACCAGTACTGGTGCGAGGAATGCGCGCGGGCGCTGATCATAAAGGGCGACCCGATCGAGACGTACCGTGAGCTGGAGGGCGAGCCGATCTACGGCCGCCTCCTGGAGGAGCACTGCACGCTCAAGCGGTTCTACTCCTTCGTCACCGCTTGACGCCGTCGGCCCAGCCCGGGGCCGACGGAAACGATTTGGTGTTCCACCCGGTGGACCGTGTAATGTTGGCGTCGCCGCCGGGGGAAACCCCGGAGGACCAAGCAAGGGGCTATAGCTCAGTTGGTAGAGCGCCTGCATGGCATGCAGGAGGTCAGGAGTTCAATTCTCCTTAGCTCCACAATCAAGATCCCGCCGGATCGTTTCGATCCGGCGGGATCTTTGTGTTTTCGGGGGCAGTTGCGCGGAAGGGGGGCCGCCCGGTGCGGGCGGCCCCCCTCCTGACGTCGGCTCAGCGGCCCAGCGCGCGCCGCCCACGGCCCTGCGAGAGCACCGGCAGGTTGCGGGAGGGCGCCCGGTCCCGGGGCGTCTCCTCCTCGATGCGCAGGGCCAGCGCCGGGCAACGGCGCACCGCGCGCAGGGCCTTGGCCTCCGCGTAGCGCGGCACCTGTGCCTGGGCGACGGTCGGGAAGCCGTCGGCGCCGAGCTCGAACACCTCCGGGAGGATGTCCGCGCACAGCCCGTGGCCGCGGCACAGCGTCCAGTCGACGTAGATCTTCTGGCGGCTGGGGCCGTTCTCCACGGGCTCGCCGCCGCCCGGGATGCCCGTGGGCAGCTGGCCGCCCTCGAAGAGCGGCAGAACGCCCTCCACGGGCCTTCCGCAGCCGTTTCCGAGGACGTGCGCGGCCAGGTCGTCGGTGAACGCCTTGATGGTCGACTCCAGGAACATCGCGGAGCCGTCCGGGTGCGAGCACGCGCCGCGCCGCTTCACGTTCTTGGCGACCTGCTTGAGCGCCTCCAGGGCGGCCGGGCCGCCGCCGTTGAGGATGTCCGCCATGCCACGCGCGGCGGCCGGCAGGCCGAGGTAGCAGGGACCGCACTGTCCCGCGCTCTCCTCGGCCAGCCACTGCGCCACGCGCAGCGACTCGCCCAGCGGGCAGGTCTCCTGACTGATCGGCAGGATCGCGCCGGCACCCAGCGCACCGCCCACGGCGTCCAGTGAGTTGCGGGAGACGATCGCCTCGTTGACCGTCGCCGCGTCGATCCACTTGCCGTGGTAGCCGCCCGTCAGCACGCCCTGCGGGACGGGCGGGGCGCCGGCGAGCTGGAGGACGTAGCGCAGCGGGACGCCGGTGGGGACCTCGATCACCATGGGGCGGGCGACCGCGCCGGAGACCGTCAGCATGACGGTGCCCGGCTCGTCGTACAGACCGGTGTTGCCGTAGCGCTCCGGGCCGATGCGGGCGGCGATCGCCAGCTGGGCGAACGTCTCGGCGTTCGACAGCAGGGTCGGTGCGCCGCCGACGCCGTTCTGGGAGGCGCTGACCTTGCGGCCGGGCGGGATCGCCGGGCCGCCGTCGATGGAGCGGATCAGCGAGGCCGCCGCTCCGGTCACCATGCGGATGGGATTGCGCTGCACGCGCGCGCGTAGAACCGATCGGCGGCCGTTGCTCAGGCCGCGTTCGGCGAGCGCGGCCTCCATCGAGCGCTGTGTCGACTCACGGGTGACCCCCACCACGAGCGTGCGGGCACCCAGCGCCTCCGCGACCAGCAGAGCGCCGTCCAGGATGAGGTGCGGGGCACGGTTGATCAGCACCGTGTCCTTGCGGCAGGCCGGCTCGTCCTCGCTTCCGTTGACGACGACGACCGGCCGTACGCCGCGCTTGATCGCCGCTTCGGCGACCGAGCGCAGCTTCTTGTGGAAGGGGAAGCCCGCGCCGCCGCGGCCCTTCAGGTTGATGTTCTCGGCGAGCTTCGCGAGCTGCTCGCCGCCGAGCGGTTCGAGCGGCCCGTGCACCTTGAGGTGCATGGGCAGATCGAGTCTTTCGACAAGGTCGAAGCCAGACGTGAGCTGCGGAAGTCCGACCACGCGGACTTCTGGGACGTCGGGCAGGGCCTCGTTCACCTATAGCCTCCGGAAGGCGTGTTCCAAGGTTCGCCCGAACCCGGCGCGTCGAAGGAGGCACCGGGCGCTGGTTCATTGGCGGGACCGCTGTTGTACGTGTCGTTCGGGTTGTACGTGCCGTAGAGGGTGTTCGTCTCACCGGTGTCGTACATGTCACTTCCGCCGTACCCCGCGGTGCCCGAATTGCCATAGGCCGGGATGTTGTATCCGGTGTCCTGCATCGGGTCGTAAGCCGACGGGGGCGCCTCGCCGACCGGCGGGGGCGTGGGGACGGGCCAGCTGCCCGAGGTGCTGCCGCCGCCGTCCATGCGCGGGATCGACTCCGTGGGCTGCATGTCCATGGCCATGTCCATGCGGGCGGTCTGATCGGCTCCGTAGGACTGCGGGCCGCGCTGCTGGGGCGTGACGGCGCGGTAGGCGGCCGCGAAGCCGCCCGCGGGCTCCGGGGTCATGGTGCGGGCGGCGGGGGCGTCGTAGTAGGGCGCTGCGGGCGTCGTCATCGTGTCGGCGGGGGACGGCTTCGGCGCCCGCGCGTTCTCGTAGCCCGGCAGTGCGGAGGAGGTCTCGCCGACCCGTGCACGGCTCGCTTCGAGCTCCTCGGCGCGAGCCGAGCCCGGCTCGTTGCCCAGGAGCGCGGCGAGCCGGTCGGCGACCTTGCGCTTGAACGGCCGGGGAGCGGCCCGCAGGGCGAGCGCGGCGGCCACCGCGACCAGGCACAGCTCGTACGAGATCATGAAGAACGGCTTCGCAGCGCGGCCCGCGAACAGGCCGTGGATCAGCGCCGAGCACCAGGCCGGGTAGGCCAGTGCGTGCATCGCGCGCCAGCGCGCCGCGACCGGCGCCGGGGAGGCGAACTGGTTGCGCAGGGCGCCGGTGATGCCCACGAAGATCATGAGCAGTCCGGCCAGCGAGCCGAGGCCGATGAGTCCCGCGCTGCCCTTGACGCCGAGGCTGAAGGGGATCAGTGCGGCGATCAGCACCGTGTGGTCCAGCGCCAGCTTGACGGTGATGTGCACCAGCAGGAACGCGATCGAGCCGACGGCCGTCACCCGGTGGATGCCCTGGGCGATGATCCGCTGGCGCGTGTTCAGGATGAGCCGGTCCTGGGCCACCAGGCCCCAGATCACCGAGCAGGTGAGGCAGACGAGCGAGAGGACGCCCGCACCGAAGTTCAGGAACTGTTGCAGCCACCCGCCTCCGAGCAGCACGACGACGGGTATGAGCAGCAGTACGACAGCCGACGCCACCCCGTAGGCCGACCGGCCCGGCTTGGGGAGCGAGGTGTTACTACGACGAGGGTTCATGGGGGCAACTCCGAAGCAGTTTCGGGAAGGCGGTCCCGCTGCCGAACTCTAAGTGGCTCCATACCGATGGGTACGAGGTTTGAGTTATTGCGTTGTTATCTAAGGAACACGCGCTCGTTGCGATGTCCCGGTAGTGGGTGTTACGCGAAGTAACTTTTGACCTTGGTTCAGCTTTTGTCGGGTGATGACAGTGGTGCCAAGGAGCCATACGGAAGCGCGTCGCATCGTGCTCAAGCGCTGCGGTACCCTAACGCCATGCGTGCTGTACGCCTTCTGCTTAGCGGGCCGCGCTGATCAGTCCCGACCACCGGGCGAATCGGATGGTCGGAATCGGCGCGGCGTCCCCTCCTGTGCGAGGGGATTTTTCGTTTCTCGAACGACACCGCTGCTGGCAGAGACGATCGATGGAGCTTAAGGATCATGAGCGAGACGAACCCCGCTGCCGCCGCAGAGGCGGCAGCGCCGCACCGCTACACGGCCGCCGTCGCGGCCGAGATCGAGGCACGCTGGCAGGACTTCTGGGACGCCGAGGGCACCTACGCTGCGCCTAACCCCAAGGGCGACCTGGCCGGTGACCCCGAGGTCGTCGCCCGGCCCAAGAAGTTCATCATGGACATGTTCCCGTACCCCTCGGGTGCGGGCCTGCACGTCGGCCACCCCCTGGGCTACATCGCCACCGACGTCTACGCCCGGTTCCAGCGCATGACCGGCCACAACGTCCTGCACACCCTGGGCTTCGACGCCTTCGGCCTGCCCGCCGAGCAGTACGCCGTGCAGACCGGCACGCACCCGCGGGTGTCCACCGAGGCCAACATCGAGAACATGAAGGCCCAGCTGCGTCGGCTGGGCCTGGGCCACGACAGGCGCCGGTCGTTCGCCACGATCGACCCGGACTACTACAAGTGGACCCAGTGGATCTTCCTGCAGATCTTCAACTCCTGGTACGACGACGAGGCGAACAAGGCCCGCCCGATCTCCGAGCTGATCGCCCAGTTCGAGACCGGTGACCGTGCCGTACCGGGCCACACGCGCGCGTGGCACGAGCTGAGCGCCACGGAGCGTGCCGACGTCCTGAGCGAGTTCCGCCTGGCGTACGCCTCCGACGCGCCGGTCAACTGGTGCCCCGGCCTGGGCACCGTGCTGGCCAACGAGGAGGTCACCGCCGACGGCCGCTCCGAGCGCGGCAACTTCCCGGTCTTCAAGGCCAAGCTGCGCCAGTGGAACATGCGCATCACCGCCTACGCCGACCGGCTGCTGGACGACCTGGAGGCGCTGGACTGGCCCGAGGCCATCAAGCTGCAGCAGCGCAACTGGATCGGCCGCTCCGAGGGCGCCCGCGTCGACTTCCCGATCGACGGCGAGCGCATCACGGTCTTCACCACGCGCCCGGACACTCTGTTCGGCGCGTCCTACATGGTGCTGGCCCCCGAGCACCCGCTGGTCGAGAAGTTCACCCCGGCCGCCTGGCCCGAGGGCACGCACGAGGTGTGGACCGGCGGTCACGCGACGCCCGCCGAGGCCGTCGCCGACTACCGCGCGCAGGCCGCCTCGAAGTCCGACGTCGAGCGGCAGGCCGAGGCCAAGGACAAGACCGGCGTCTTCATCGGCGCGTACGCGACCAACCCGGTCAACGGCGAGCAGGTCCCGGTCTTCATCGCCGACTACGTCCTGATGGGCTACGGCACAGGCGCGATCATGGCCGTGCCCTGCGGTGACCAGCGCGACTTCGAGTTCGCGCGCGCCTTCGAGCTGCCGATCCCCTGCATCGTCGAGCCGACCGACGGCCGGGGCACCGACACCTCGACGTGGGAGAACGCCTTCTCCGCGTACGACGCGAAGATCATCAACTCGTCCCACGGGGACATCTCCCTGGACGGCCTGGGTGTCGTCGAGGCCAAGGCGCGCATCACCGAGTGGCTGGCGCGCAAGGGCATCGGCGAGGGCACCGTCAACTTCCGCCTGCGCGACTGGCTGTTCAGCCGCCAGCGCTACTGGGGCGAGCCCTTCCCGATCGTCTACGACGAGGACGGCATCGCCCACTCGCTGCCCGAGTCGATGCTGCCGCTGGAGCTGCCGGAGGTCGAGGACTACTCGCCGCGCACCTTCGACCCGGACGACGCGAACACGTCCCCGGAGACCCCGCTGTCGCGCAACGAGGACTGGGTCAACGTCACCCTGGACCTGGGCGACGGCCCGAAGCGGTACCGCCGCGAGACCAACACCATGCCCAACTGGGCCGGTTCCTGCTGGTACGAGCTGCGCTACCTGGACCCGCACAACAGCGAGCAACTGGTCGACCCCGAGATCGAGCAGTACTGGATGGGCCCGCGCGAGGGCCAGCCGCACGGCGGCGTCGACCTGTACGTCGGCGGCGCCGAGCACGCCGTGCTGCACCTGCTGTACGCGCGCTTCTGGTCCAAGGTCCTGTACGACCTGGGGCACGTCTCCTCCGCGGAGCCGTTCCACAAGCTGTTCAACCAGGGCATGATCCAGGCCTACGTCTACCGGGACAGCCGGGGCATCGCGGTGCCGGCCGCCGAGGTGGAGGAGCGCGACGGCGCGTACTTCTACCAGGGCGAGAAGGTCTCCCGGCTGCTGGGCAAGATGGGCAAGTCCCTGAAGAACGCGGTCACTCCGGACGAGATCGCCGCCGAGTACGGCGCCGACACCCTGCGCCTGTACGAGATGGCGATGGGCCCGCTGGACGTGTCGCGGCCGTGGGACACGCGCGCGGTGGTGGGCCAGTTCCGGCTGCTGCAGCGGCTGTGGCGCAACGTGGTCGACGAGACGACCGGCGAGGTCACCGTCGTCGACACCGAGCCCGACGAGGAGACGCTGCGCGCCCTGCACAAGGCGATCGACGGCGTGCGCCAGGACCTGGAGGGCCTGCGCTTCAACACCGCCATCGCAAAGATCACCGAGCTGAACAACCACCTGACCAAGGCGGGTGGCCCGGTGCCGCGCTCCGTCGCCGAGGCCCTGGTGCTGCTGGTGGCGCCGCTGGCCCCGCACATCGCCGAGGAGCTGTGGCGCAAGCTGGGCCACACCGACTCGGTGGTCCACCAGGACCTGCCGGTCGCCGACCCGGCGTACGTGGTCGACGAGTCCGTGACCTGTGTGGTGCAGATCAAGGGCAAGGTCAAGGCCCGGCTGGAGGTCTCGCCGGCCATCTCCGAGGAGGAGCTGGAGAAGGTCGCGCTGGCCGACGAGAAGGTCGTCGCCGCGCTGGACGGCGCCGGGATCCGCAAGGTGATCGTGCGGGCGCCGAAGCTGGTCAACATCGTTCCGGCGTAGGCATCGCGGGAGGCCCCGGGGCGTGAGCGCCTCGGGGTAGTCCCCTACGGGCAGGTTCGGGGTTCTTCTGGAACTCCGGGCCTGCCCGCCTCGTTTACCGTGGAAGAGCGACGCGGGGTGTGTCGCGACCGGTCGGAGGAGGAGCGGTGGAAGCAGTGATCGCAGTGTTCGCCCTGCTCTTCGTGCTCTTCCTGGTGCTCGGTGTCTACGCGACGGTGAAGGCCGTCGGCGCCGCCAAGCGCGGCGTGGACCGCACGATCACCCAGGCCCGCCGCACCGTCGAGGACCACACCCTGCGAGCCAAGTCCTTCGCCCAGCCCGGATCGGCGGGTGAGCTGGCCGGGCTGCGGCTGAAGCTGCGCACGTCGATGCGTGCCACGCAGGACGCGCTGCACGCGGGCGTGGCCGAGGACGAGTCCCTCAAGGAGTCCCTCGGCCTCTTCGAGCGCCTCAGCGCGCACGGTCACGAACTGGACGGCGATCTCAAGCGCCTGGAGGCCGAGCCGGACCGCACGACGCTCGCCGAGCGGCTGCCCGCCCTGAGGGAGCGCACCGAGCGCATCGTTCAGTCGGCGGACGCACTGCGCTGGGCGGCCCGCGACCGGGCCCGCCGCTTCGCCGACGACGACCTGGACTCGCTGAGCGCGCAGATAGACGTCGAGGCGGGAGCCCTGCGGCACTGGACGACGGCGGAGCCGGCGTCGACTCCGCCGCCGTGGCCCGAGGCCCCGGCCGCCGAAGCATCCCGCCAGACCTGGCCTGAGGGGTCACGGTCCCGGACCGCCGAGGACCCGGCGAAGCCCGCCATCACTCCGCCGGGACGGCGCCCCGCCTACCCCTGGCAGAAGAAACCCCGTCCCGAGAGCACTACTTGATCCGGTCAAGGGCAGACCAGGTGAGAGGGGCCGGGCTGCCGTCCGGCCGCTACGGCAGGTAACCTCCAGCTCATGTCCCGCCATGTCGCGATCGTCACCGATTCAACGGCCTACCTGCCGCCGCGGACGATGGAGCGCCACGGCATCACAGCGGTGCCCCTGACCGTGGTCCTCGGCGACCAGGCACTGGACGAGGGCACCGAGATCTCGACGCGCTCCCTGGCCCAGGCACTGCAGAAGCGGCGCTCCGTCACCACCTCGCGCCCCAGCCCCCAGCTCTTCGCCGAGACCTACCGCAAGGTCGCCGAGTCCGGTGCGACCGGCATCGTCTCCCTCCACCTCTCCGCCGAACTGTCGGGCACGTACGACGCCGCGGTCCTGGCGGCCCGTGAGGCGCCGGTGCCGGTGCGCGTGGTGGACACCGGGGCGGTCGCGATGGCGCTCGGGTTCTGCACGCTGGCCGCGGCGGAGGCGGCGGAGGCGGGCGGGACGGTGGACGAGGCCGTCACGGCCGCGGAGAAGCGGGCCTCCGGCACGTCCGCCTACTTCTACGTCGACACCCTCGACTATCTGCGCCGCGGCGGCCGGATCGGCGCCGCGCAGGCGCTGCTGGGCTCCGCGCTCGCCGTGAAGCCGCTGCTGCAGCTGGACGGTGGCCGCATCGAGCTCCTGGAGAAGGTCCGTACGGCGTCGAGGGCGATCGCCCGCCTCGAGGAGATCGTGGCCGACCGAGCCGGCAGCGCCCAGGTCGACATCGCCGTCCACCATCTCGCCGCCCCCGAGCGGGCATCGGCCCTCGCGGACCGGCTCCGGGCGCGGGTGCCCGGGCTGGCCGACCTGCATGTGAGTGAGGTGGGGGCGGTGATCGGGGCGCACACCGGGCCCGGGCTGCTGGGGGTCGTGGTCTCGCCGCGGTGACGGCTCCGGACCCCCTGCTCTCACCCGTGTGAGGGGCGAAGTTATCCACAACTGGTGGGTAATCCCCGGGAATTGAGCAAGATCATCGCGATGTGGCGGAGTGCCCCATCGTTGTGGCATGGCACTTCGATCACGTTCACGCACAGCGACTGCGACCAGTGGTCCGGGGCGCAGCCCCGCATCCGACGGCCGGATCCGTCATCGTCGCCCCATGGCCCGCAGCCGGGTCCGGCATCGGCACCGGCATGCGCCCGCGGAGGAACTCCGACGGCGTGCGGAGGTGCTGTTTCCCGAACGGGCCGGGGAATGGCGGGAGTCGGGGGCGGGACCGCCGACGCGGCCTGTGAGGGAGGACGAGGACTCCGCGTTTCCTCCGCGTGGAGGACGGGGTGCGGAAGGAGGGGGTGCGGGGCCGGATTCTCCATCGGCCGGACGGGAGGCTGCAGGCCCGGATTCTCCATCAACTGGTGAGGAGGTTGTGGGGCGGCGCTCTCCGTCGACTGCGGGGGAGGCGGCGGGGCGGCGTTCTCCGTCGATTGGTGGGGAGGTTGTGGGGCGGCGCTCTCCCTCGACTGCAGGGGAGGCTGTGGGCCGGGACGCTCCAATGGTCGGTGGCGTGGGCGAGAGCCCGGAGGTTTCTCCGGCCGGGGAGGCATGGCGGGCGCGGGCCGGGCTTGCGCTGCAGGAGAGGATGCCGCTGTGGCTGCAGGCGAGGTGCGGCCTTGAGCGGCGGAGCGTGGTCGCGCTCGCGGCGCTGCTCGTCGTGGCCGCGGTGTTCGCCGTTCAGCACTTCTGGGCCGGGCGGACACAGTCCGTGCGGGCGCCGGAGGTGGTGCGGGCGGCGGCTCCCTTCGGTGACCGGAAAGGGAGCGGATCGCGAGGACCGGACGCTTCGCCCGGGGCGCCGAATGCCGCAGGCACAGCCGGGGCCGAGATCGTCGTGGACGTCAGCGGCAAGGTCCGCGAGCCCGGGATTCATCACCTGCCCGCCGGTTCACGCGTCACCGACGCCTTGCGCGCGGCTGGTGGGGTGCGTCCCGGCACGAACACCGACGGGCTGAACCGGGCCCGTTTCCTCGTGGACGGGGAGCAGGTGATCGTCGGCGGTCCCGCCGCCCCGGCGCCCGGCGTGGCCGCCGGTGGTCCGGCCGGTTCGGCGGCGGGCGCCGTGCCCGGAGCTCCGGTCCCGCTCAACACCGCCACCGTGGACCAACTCGACACCCTGCCGGGCGTCGGGCCCGTACTGGCCCAGCACATCGTCGACTACCGCACCCAGCACGGCGGTTTCCGCTCGGTGGACGAGCTGCGCCAGGTCAACGGCATCGGCGATCGCCGCTTCGCCGATCTCCGGAATCTCGTACGGCCATGAGTCGCGCTCCCGATCTCCAGGCTCGGCGCGCGGCCGTCCACGCCGCCTCCGCCAGGCGGCTCGGAGCCGCCCACCCTCGACAGGAAGGACCGACGGACCTGCGCCTGGTACCGCCCGCGCTCGCGGTCTGGGCGACTGCCGCAGTGATGCTGGACGCGACGGTGATGTGGGTCATGACCACGGCCGTCGTGTGCCTCGTCGCGGCCGGGGTGCTGCTGCTCGTGCGGAGACGGGCAGCGGACGGCGGAGGAAGCCGCGGTGGGCAGGGTGAGGGCGGTTACGGCGGTGGCGGCGGCTGGGGTGAAGACTCCGGCGGCGGCCGGCAGGGCGGCGGCGCTCCCGTCGGCGACCCGTGGGCGGCCGGTGCTCCCGCCGGTGGCAACCAGGGCGGCGGTCCGCTGCCCGGGCAGTCGGCACCGGTGCCTGTGCCCGCTGGCCGGGCATCGCGGGCGGGCGGTCGACCGGTGCGTGGAGCGTGGCCGCGGGCCTCCGTCGCCGCCGTGCTGCTCTGCGTCGCCGCGGCCGCCGTGTCCGCGGGGCTGCACGGTGCCGACGTCCGGCGCGGTCCCGTACCCGATCTGGCGCAGCAGTATGCCACCGTGACCGCCGAGGTCGAGGTCGGCTCCGACCCACGCCTCAGCCGGCCCCGGATCAGCGGGGACCATGTCGCCCCGGCCTCCGTGCTGATCGAGGGGGAGGTACGCCGGGTGGAGGAGGCGGGCGGGACGGCGGCGGTGACGCGGGCGCCCGTGCTGGTCATCGTCGACGCGGGGGCACGTGATGCCGGAGGGGAGGCCTCCGCAGAGCGGCCGCCACGGTCGCCCTGGCTCCAGCTGCTGCCCTCCACGCGGGTGCGGGTCGTTGCGCGGTTGGCGCCCGCGGCGGTCGAAGGCGACCGGATCGCGGCCGTGCTGCGGGTGCGGGGGAAGACCGCGCCGGAGGTGGTGGGCGGGCCGTCGGGAGTGCAGCGGTTCGCGGGACGGCTGCGGGCCGGGCTGCGGGCGGCGACCGACGGGCTGCCGGCGGACGCCAGGGCGTTGCTGCCCGGCCTGGTCGTCGGGGACACCTCGCGGATCACCCCGGAGCTGGACGAGGCCTTCAAGGAGACCGACCTCGCGCACACGCTCGCCGTGTCCGGGAGCAACCTCACGATCATCCTCGCCCTGCTCATCGGGCCACCCGGCACGGCACAACTGGTGGAGCGCCGCGGACTGGCACCCAGGCTCGGCATCCCGCTCAGGACGACCGCGCTGCTCGGAGGAGCGCTCACGCTGACCTTCGTGGCCGTGTGCAGACCGGATCCGAGTGTGCTGCGGGCCGCGGCCTGCGGGGCCGTCGTACTGCTGGCCCTGGCCACGGGACGACGCAGATCGCTCATCCCGGCGCTGGCGACGGCGGTCCTGCTCCTCCTGCTGTACGACCCTTGGCTGGCCCGGAGTTACGGCTTCCTGCTCTCGGTACTGGCCACCGGCGCCCTGCTCACGCTCGCGCCCCGCTGGAGCGAGGCGCTGCGAAGGCGCCGGGTCCCGCCGAGGCTGGCCGAGGGGCTGGCCGCGGCGGCCGCGGCACAGGTGTTGTGCGCGCCCGTCGTCGCCGTGCTGTCGGCGCGGGTGAGTCTGGTGGCGGTGCCGTGCAATCTGCTCGCCGAGATCGCGGTGGCGCCCGCCACGGTGCTGGGCTTCGCGGCGCTGGCGACGGCGCCGGTGCTGATGCCCATGGCCAAGGTGCTGGCCTGGTGCGCGAGTTGGCCCGCGGGCTGGATCGCGGGCATCGCCCGGACGGGGGCCGCCCTGCCCGGCGGGGGAGTGGACTGGCCGGGCAGTTGGAGCGGGGCGGGACTGCTCGCCCTGGTCACGGTGACCGCGCTGCTGATCGGCCGAAGACTGCTGAGACATCCGTGGTGGTGCGCTGCCTGCGGGGTGCTGCTCGTGCTCGTCGTCGTGCAGCCGCCGCCGCTGACCAGAGTGATCACCGGGTGGCCGCCGCCGGGGTGGCGGTTCGCCATGTGCGACGTGGGGCAGGGCGACGCGACGGTCCTCGCGGCGGGGGACGGCAGTGGTGTGGTGGTGGACGCCGGGCCGGACCCCACGCTCGTCGACCACTGTCTGCGCACCCTCGGCATCACCAGGATCCCCCTGGTCGTCCTCACCCACTTCCACGCCGACCATGTGGCCGGGCTGCCCGGTGTGCTGCGCGGGCGTTCGGTGGGCGCGATCGAGACGACGGGCTTCGAAGAACCCGCGGACCAGGTGCAGTTCGTACGCAAGGAGGCGGCGGCACGACACATCCCGCTCACGCACGCCGTGGCCGGGGAGCAGCGCCGGACCGGTTCGCTCTCCTGGCAGGTGCTGTGGCCCCCGCCCCGCCCGGCACCGGATCCGGACGGCCCGAACGACGCCAGCGTCGCTCTGCTCGCCAGGTCGGGCGGACTGCGGCTGCTGCTGCTCGGGGACCTCGAACCCCCGTCCCAGCAGGCCTTGTTGAGATCGCCGGAAGGCGCGCTGCTCGGCGGGGTGGACGTCCTCAAGGTGGCCCATCACGGTTCCGCGTACCAGGACCCGGAGCTGATGCGCAGGGTGGCGCCGCGGATCGCGTTGATCAGCTGCGGGGAGCACAACATGTACGGCCACCCCGCCCCCAGCACGGTCGCGGCGCTGCGCGCCGAGGGCGCGGTGGTGCTGCGGACGGACCGGGACGGGGCCCTCGCGGTCACGGGGGAAGGCAGGGAGCTGGGGGTGGCGCGAGACTGAGGGCATGAATTCAGCACAGGTCGATGCCTACCTCCGCCGTCTGGGAGCCGAGCCTCCGAACCGGGCCGCCGGCGCCACCGCCGACGTGCTGCGCGAGCTGCATCTGCGACACCTGCGGGCAGTGCCCTTCGAGAACCTGTCGGTCCACCTCGGAGAGGAGATCGTGCTGGAGGAGAAGCGGCTGCTGGACAAGGTGGTGGGGGCGAGGCGGGGCGGGTTCTGTTACGAACTCAACGGGGCGTTCGGGGCCCTGCTCGGCGCGCTGGGGTTCGACGTCAAGCTGCTCGCGGCGCGGGTGCACGGGGACGAGGGGCGGCTAGGGATTCCGTACGACCATCTCGCGCTGCGGGTGGGGGCGTCGGACGGCAGCGAGTGGCTCGCGGACGTGGGCTTCGGGGCGCACAGCCACTACCCGCTGGCATTCGAGGAGAGGGGTGAACAGGAGGATCCCGGCGGCAGTTTCCGGATCGTCGAGGCGGGGCCGGACCTGGATGTCTTCGTGAACGACAGGCCGCAGTACCGGCTGGAGGTGCGGCCCCGAGAGCTCGGCGACTTCGTGGCCGGGGCGTGGTGGCACAGCACCTCGCCAGCTTCGCACTTCGTGCAGTCGCTGGTGTGTTCAAGGGTGACCGAGGACGGGGGGAGGATCACGCTCAGCGGGCGCACGTTCAAGGTCACGGGCGCCGACGGGGCGAGGGAGGAACGGGAGTTGGGCACGGAGGAGGAGGTGCTCGGGGCCTACCGGGAGCGGTTCGGGATCGAACTCGACCGTGCGCCGACCGTGCGAAATCCCCTAGTGGCGGCTGATTGAGGTCACATGTCGTCACATGGGTCCAGAGAGGGCCAGTCATAGCTACTCGTGCGTAGGCACCCCGTGTTGCCTCGAAAGCCGCATCGGTGATCGAATGTCTCTTCGGCAACAGAAGACGTCGAGGCGCACAGGGGTGGCGTGGATGTTCGGCCGCTGGCTGGGAAACCGAGCGAACAGGGTGCAACGGACGAGCCCCTTGGCGGCGGTGCAGACCCCGCCGAGTGCCGGGGTGCTGAGCTGCCGGGTACTGGATCCGGTCAACGAGCCGGTGACCCATGCGGAGTTCGCGGTCAGCGACGCCATGGGGCGCAAGGTGGTCGGCGGGGAGACGGATCCCTACGGGTCGTTCGTGACGACGGTGCCCGCGGGGGAGTACCGGCTCATGGTGTCCGCCGAGGGATACACGCCGTACCGGGCCGGCGCGACCGTCGGGGAGAACGCGCTCGCCTCGCTGGGGGATGTGACGCTCCAGGTGGCGAGGCCGCCGGAGCTGCCGCCGGCGGGCGACTGGGAGATCGAGCCCATGCATTCCTCGATCGGGTTCACCGCGCGGCACATCGGGCTGGCCCGGATCCACGGCCGGTTCAACTCGTTCGCGGGGGCCGTCCGGATCACCGAGCCGGTGGAGCAGTCGGCGATGCATGTGGTGATCGACGCGGCGTCCATCGACACGAACGTCCGGATGCGGGACGATCATCTGCGGTCGGCGGACTTCCTGGACGTGGTGCGCTTTCCGACGCTGGAGTTCTACAGCGAGCGGTTCGTGCACAAGGGCGGGAACCGGTGGGCGGTCACCGGAGCGCTGTCGCTGCACGGTGTGACGCGTACGGTCACGCTCGACACCGAGTACCTCGGCCTGGGCAACGGCATGGAGGGCGAGGTGCGGGCGGCCTGCCGGGCCACGACGGAACTGCACCGGGACGACTTCACGGTGAGCTGGCAGACGATGCTGGCGCGGGGGATCGCGGTGGTGGGGCCGAGCATCCGGGTCGACCTCGACGTGCAGATCGTACGCAAGGGGTGACCTGCGGACGCCTGCGGCGGGTGCCGGACAATGGCTGCCGTGAGCGATGTGAGACATGTGCTGGTGCTGCCCGACCGCGATGCCGCGGAGGCGGTGGCGGAGGCGCTGGGGGAGCGGTTCGGGGTGTCCGAGGAGCCGCAGCTCGTACGGGACGCCCTGGCCGGTGAGGACGACGCGGAGGACGCGCAGTGGCTGGTCGTCCTGCGCGATGAGGACGGGCGGCTGGATCCCGGGGAACTGGACGCGTTCGTGGGGGCGTGGGACGGGTGGCGTGAGGAGCCGTAGCGCTCCGCCGGGTCGCCGGGGGACTGTATGTCGGGCGCCGACTCCGGGCCGCATGTGGCTGGTCGCGCCCACGCGGCTCAGCCGCATGTCCATTCCGCCCCGCGCCCCTTTGGTGCGCGGCCGTGCCGGCCGCGTTGTCAGTGGCCCATGCCATGCTTGTCGCGATGGCCAGGAAGACTGCTGAAGACGACCCTCTCGCCCCGGTGACGCTTGCCGTGGGCCAGGAGGACCTCCTGCTCGACCGTGCCGTGCAGGAGGTGGTGGCCGCCGCCAGGGCAGCCGACGCCGACACGGACGTACGTGACCTGACACCGGACCAGCTGCAGCCCGGCACCCTCGCCGAGCTGACCAGCCCCTCGCTGTTCGCCGAGCGCAAGGTCGTGGTCGTACGCAACGCCCAGGATCTCTCCGCCGACACCGTCAAGGACGTGAAGGCCTATCTCGGGGCGCCCGCCGAGGAGATCACCCTCGTGCTGGTGCATGCGGGCGGAGCCAAGGGCAAGGCCCTTCTCGACGCCGCGCGCAAGGCCGGGGCGCGGGAGGTGGCCTGTCCGAAGATGACCAAGCCGGCGGATCGGCTGGCCTTCGTGCGCGGGGAGTTCAGGGCGGCCGGGAGGTCTGCCACGCCCGAGGCCTGCCAGGCGCTCGTCGACGCCATCGGGAGTGATCTGCGGGAGCTGGCGTCCGCCGTCTCCCAGCTGGTCGCCGACGTCGAGGGGACCATCGACGAAGCCGTCGTCGGGCGGTACTACACGGGGCGGGCCGAGGCGTCGAGCTTCACGGTCGCCGACCGGGCCGTGGAGGGGCGGGCGGCCGAGGCCCTGGAGGCGCTGAGGTGGTCCCTGGCCACCGGGGTGGCGCCGGTGATGATCACCAGTGCGCTGGCGCAGGGCGTCCGGGCGATCGGGAAGCTCTCGTCCGCGCGCGGGGGGCGGCCGGCCGATCTGGCGCGTGAGCTGGGGATGCCGCCGTGGAAGATCGACCGGGTGCGGCAGCAGATGCGGGGGTGGACGCCTGACGGAGTGGCGGTCGCTCTTCGGGCGGTCGCCGAGGCGGATGCGGGAGTGAAGGGGGGCGGGGACGATCCCGAGTACGCGCTGGAGAAGGCGGTCGTGGTGATCGCCCGCGCCGCGCGGTCCCGGGGGCGGGCGTAGGGGCCGGTCCGCTCGGTGGATTCGCCCCCGCCGCCCTTACCCGTCCCTTCCCCAGGGGCGCTGCCCCTTCGGCTCCGCTGTGGGCTGGGCCCCCAGACCCCCGCTTCGGCCTGAACCGCCTCGTCCTCAAACTCCCCCAGAGGGGGTGCCCCCAGACGGGCTGAAGAAATGCGGCCCGGCGCTCAAAGGTGCCGTCCAGCAAATGCCGTCCAAGAACGCCGAAGGCCCCGGCGCCCCGCCCTGGGGAAGGGCTGGGTGCCGGGGCCTCCGGCTCAAGCTGTCGGATCCGCGCCCGCGTGGCGAACGCAGGCCGCGCGCGGATCCTCGGGTGCCGGTCGGGAGCGGATGAGAGAGGGCCCGCTCTGGGTCCTTCCGGCGGTTCGGTCCCGCGGGACCGGTCAGATCAGTAAGAGGTTCAGCCCTGGATGGAGGCGACCTTGGAAGCAAGCGCCGACTTCTTGTTGGCGGCCTGGTTCTTGTGGATGACGCCCTTCGAGACGGCCTTGTCGAGCGCACGCGCAGCAGCGCGCTGGTACTCGGTGGCCTTCTCGACGTCACCCGCGGCAGCGGCCTCGCGGGCCTTGCGGATCGCGGTCTTCAGGGAGGACTTGACGGCCTTGTTGCGCAGCCGGGCCTTCTCGTTGGTCTTGATCCGCTTGATCTGGGACTTGATGTTCGCCACTGATTGAGCCTTTTCAGGTTCAGGCACAGGGCCAGGAGCACTCCGTGCAGGAGTTACCGGGTCCCGTACCAGGTGATTTCTTGGGAGTTGTGCCTCGCGCTGAGAGGGCATGAGACACAGCCACCCAGAGTACCAGTGGCCGTCCCGGCGGCCCAAAACGGTCCCCGGTCGCCACCCGTGGGACCATGGAACCTACGTATCGATCCGACCCGAGGCATAAGGCGCCTCAAGAGACAGGACCCTGCGTGCCCGCGACCCCTAACAATGTGCCCGAGCCGAGCCGTACCGACCCGGCTCTGATCCGCAATTTCTGCATCATCGCGCACATCGACCACGGCAAGTCCACGCTCGCCGACCGGATGCTCCAGCTGACCGGTGTGGTCGAGCAGCGGCAGATGCGTGCTCAGTACCTCGACCGGATGGACATCGAGCGCGAGCGCGGCATCACGATCAAGTCCCAGGCGGTGCGCCTGCCCTGGGCTCCGACCCATGAGCCCGGCAACACGCACATCCTCAACATGATCGACACCCCGGGGCACGTCGACTTCACCTACGAGGTCTCGCGGTCGCTCGCCGCCTGCGAGGGGACCGTCCTCCTGGTCGACGCCGCCCAGGGCATCGAGGCCCAGACCCTCGCCAACCTCTACCTGGCGATGGAGAACGACCTCACGATCATCCCCGTACTGAACAAGATCGACCTGCCGGCCGCTCAGCCCGAGAAGTTCGCCGAGGAGCTCGCGAACCTCGTCGGCTGCGACCCGGACGACGTGCTGCGGGTGTCCGCCAAGACCGGTCTCGGCGTCGACGCGCTGCTCGACAAGGTGGTCAAGGAGATCCCGGCGCCCGTCGGCGTCGCGGACGCCCCCGCGCGCGCCATGATCTTCGACTCCGTCTACGACTCCTACCGCGGTGTCGTGACGTACGTACGAGTCGTCGACGGGCAGCTCAACAAGCGTGAGCGGATCCGGATGATGTCCACCGGCGCCACGCACGAGCTGCTGGAGATCGGCACGAACTCGCCCGAGATGCTCGGCGCCGACGGCCTCGGCGTCGGTGAGGTGGGCTACCTCATCACCGGTGTGAAGGACGTCCGCCAGTCCAAGGTCGGTGACACCATCACCAGCCTGAGCAAGGGCGCGACCGAGGCCCTCGGGGGATACAAGGACCCGAAGCCGATGGTCTTCTCCGGTCTGTATCCGCTGGACGGCTCCGACTACCCCGAGCTGCGTGACGCCCTCGACAAGCTCCAGCTCAACGACGCAGCGCTGGTCTACGAGCCGGAGACCTCCGCAGCCCTCGGCTTCGGCTTCCGCGTCGGCTTCCTCGGGCTGCTGCACCTGGACGTGATCCGTGAGCGGCTGGAGCGCGAGTTCGGGCTCGACCTCATCGCGACCGCGCCCAACGTGGTCTACCGCGTGCTCATGGAGGACGGGACCGAGCACACGGTCACCAACCCCAGCGAGTTCCCCGAGGGCAAGATCAACGAGGTGTACGAGCCGGTGGTGCGCGCCACGATCCTCGCGCCGTCGGAGTTCATCGGCTCGATCATGGAGCTGTGCCAGACCCGGCGCGGCACCCTGCTCGGCATGGACTACCTCTCCGAGGACCGCGTCGAGATCCGCTACACGCTCCCCCTCGCGGAGATCGTCTTCGACTTCTTCGACCAGCTGAAGTCGAAGACGCGTGGCTACGCCTCGCTGGACTACGAGCCCACCGGCGAGCAGACGTCCAGCCTGGTCAAGGTCGACATCCTGCTGCACGGCGACAAGGTCGACGCCTTCTCCGCGATCACCCACAAGGACGCGGCCTACGCCTACGGTGTGCGGCTCGTCGCCAAGCTGCGCGAGCTCATCCCGCGGCAGGCCTTCGAGGTGCCCATCCAGGCCGCCATCGGCTCCCGGGTGATCGCCCGCGAGACCATCCGCGCCATCCGCAAGGACGTCCTCGCCAAGTGCTACGGCGGCGACATCTCCCGTAAGCGCAAGCTGCTGGAGAAGCAGAAGGAGGGCAAGAAGCGGATGAAGATGGTGGGTTCCGTGGAGGTTCCGCAGGAGGCGTTCATCGCCGTGCTCTCCAGCGATGACAGCGCGGGGTCGGGCAAGGGCAAGAAGTGACCACGGGTAACCGCGGGTAACGACGGGTTGCGGCACTAATCCGGACACAACAGGGGCTCGGCGTACGAAAGTGCGGCGAGCCCCTACGCGTGCGTAGTGTCGCTCTCTGTACGAAGTGACAGGCCGCTGCCCCTTACGAACCGGCCGGTCGGGCTCTACCCTGATCTCTGCTCGATAGTTACTCGCGAGTTAAACAACGGTTCGCGAGTGGATACAGCCGCAGTCAATACCGCCGCACTTGAGCCAGCCGCACTGCCGCGGGCCCCGGAGGATGTCGTGAGCGACACACAGACACTGATCGAGAACCGTCCGCCGAGCGTGGCGACCCTCTTCCTGGAACGCGTTGCAGCCACACCGGACGCGGAGGCCTACCGCTACCCGGTGGCGCCCGCCTCCGGTGAGGGCCCTGACGACTGGAAGACGCTCAGCTGGGCGCAGGCCGCGGAGCGGGTCTACGCGATCGCAGCCGGCCTGATCGAACTGGGTGTGCAGCCCGAGCAGCGTGTCGCGCTCGCCGCCTCCACCCGCGTCGAGTGGATCCTCGCCGACCTCGGCATCCTGTGCGCCGGAGCGGCCACCACCACGGTCTACCCGCAGACCAACGCCGACGAGTCGGCGTTCATCCTCTCCGACTCCGACAGCCGGGTGCTGATCGCGGAGGACGCGGCACAGCTCGCCAAGGCGGTCGAGAAGCGCGCCGAGCTGCCCGACCTCACTCATGTCGTCGTGATCGACCCGGCCGGCGTCGAGACGAGCGACTGGGTGCTCACCCTCACCGAGCTGGAGGCCCGGGGCGCCGCGCGCCTGGAGAAGGACCCTGACCTGATCAAGGAGCGGGTCGGTGCGATCACCAAGGACCAGCTCGCGACGCTGATCTACACCTCCGGGACCACCGGCCGCCCCAAGGGCGTACGGCTGCCGCACGACAACTGGTCCTACATGGCGAAGGCCATCGCCGCGACCGGGCTGGTCGGCCCCGAGGACGTGCAGTACCTGTGGCTGCCGCTCGCCCACGTCTTCGGCAAGGTGCTCACCTCCGGCCAGATCGAGGTCGGGCACGTCACCGCGGTCGACGGTCGCGTCGACAAGATCATCGAGAATCTGCCGGTCGTGAAGCCGACGTACATGGCGGCCGTCCCGCGCATCTTCGAGAAGGTCTACAACGGGGTCGCGGCCAAGGCGAAGGCCGGCGGCGGCGCCAAGTACAAGATCTTCCAGTGGGCCGCCGAGGTCGCCCGCGAGTACGCCAAGGTCGCGCAGGACAACTTCCGGCGCACCGGCACGGCGTCCGTCCCGTTCTCGCTCGGCGCCAAGCACAAGGTCGCCGACGCGCTGGTCTTCGCCAAGATCCGCGAGGCCTTCGGCGGGAACCTGCGGGCGTGCGTCTCCGGCTCGGCCGCGCTCGCGCCCGAGATCGGCTACTTCTTCGCCGGCGCCGGCATCCACATCCTCGAGGGCTACGGCCTCACGGAGTCCTCGGCGGCCTCCTTCGTGAACCCCGGCGAGGCCTACCGCACCGGCACGGTCGGCAAGCCGCTGCCCGGCACGGAGGTGCGTATCGCGGACGACGGGGAGATCCTGCTGCGCAGCCCCGGCATCATGGAGGGCTACCACGGGCTGCCCGAGAAGACCGCCGAGGTGCTGGAGTCGGACGGCTGGTTCCACACCGGTGACATCGGGGAGCTGTCGCCCGACGGTTATCTGCGGATCACCGACCGCAAGAAGGACCTCATCAAGACGTCCGGCGGCAAGTACATCGCGCCCGCGGAGGTCGAGGGGCAGTTCAAGGCGGTGTGCCCTTACGTCTCCAACATCCTGGTGCACGGCGCCGACCGGAACTTCTGCACGGCGCTGATCGCTTTGGACGAGCCGTCCATCCTGCAGTGGGCTTCGGAGAACGGGCTGGAGGGCAAGTCGTACGCGGAGGTTGTGGCTGCGGAGGCCACCGTTGCGCTGATTGACGGGTACGTCAAGGAGCTCAACCAGGGGTTGCAGCGGTGGCAGACGGTCAAGAAGTTCCGTCTTCTGCCGCGGGATCTCGATGTGGAGCACGGTGAGATCACGCCCAGCCTGAAGCTGAAGCGGCCGGTTGTCGAGCGGGAGTACAAGCACCTCATCGATGAGATGTACGCCGGTACGCGGGAGGCGTAGGGGGTGGTGCGGGTTGCTTCGCGGCTGACGGTTCGTCGTGGTTGATCGCGCAGTTCCCCGCGCCCCTAACAGCCGCGTCCCCTGGCCAGCAGTTGACGTAGCTCTCGGACCTGTTCGCGCAGTGCGGGCAGGTCCGGGGTGTCGTCGGCGAGGTCGGTCTCCAGTGTCGCCAGTCTGACGTCCACCTCGCCGTAGTCCGACTGTTCCTGCGCCACCAGGCGTTCCAGCTGCTGGTTCTTGCGGTGCAGGTCCAGGAAGACGGTGACCTTTGCCCGTAGGACCCAGGGGTCGAAGGGCTTGGTCAGGTAGTCCGCGGCGCCGGTGGCGTAGCCGCGGAAGGCGTAGCCCGAGTCGTCCTCCGCGCCGGTCAGGAAGATGATCGGGACGTCCTTGGTCTGGTCGAGCCGCTTGATGTTGGCGGCCGTCTCGAATCCGTCCATGCCGGGCATGCGGACGTCGAGCAGGACGAGGGCGAAGTGCTGGCGCAGCAGTGCCTTCATCGCCTCCTCGCCCGAACGTGCGCGTACCAGCGGCTCGTTGAGGGACCCCAGGACGGCCTCCAGCGCGATCAGGTTGTCCTCCATGTCGTCCACGAGGAGGATGCTGGCGCGCTCGTTGGTCGTTGCCTCAGCGCTCATGGTGAGTGTGCCTCATTCGGTGTTCGGCCCTGCCGCCGCTTCCTCGGTCGTGCCCGGCTGCGGGGCAGTGGTGTCGGTGGTCTCGTCCGCGCCCTCCGGATCCAGTAGTGCGCAGACGACCGTCAGCAGCTGATCGACGTCCACCGGCTTCGGTACGTAGTCGTTCGCACCCCTGGCGATGGACTTCTCGCGGTCTCCGGGCATCGCCTTCGCGGTCAGGGCGACGATCGGCAGTCCGCTCCAGCGGGGGGTGCGGCGGATGGCGGCGATGGTCTCGTAGCCGTCCATCTCCGGCATCATGATGTCCATCAGGACGAGTTCCACGTCCGGGTTGCGCTCCAGGGTCTCGATGCCCTCGCGGCCGTTCTCCGCATACAGGACCGGCATGCCGACGCGGCCGAGGACATGGGTGAGGGCGAAGACGTTGCGGATGTCGTCGTCGACGATCAACACCCGCCGACCGGGCAGTACCTGGCCTGCCCGGCCCACCTTCCACGCCTCCAGTTTGGTGGGGGCCGGCCAGGAGTCGTCCACGTCGTGCGTGGTGGTGAAGGGTTCGGCGGACAGTTGCTCCGGCACCGGCAGGGCACGCTCCTCGGTGGCCGGTCCGGTCGCCGGGTGGCCGGGGCTGACGACAGGGACGTACAGGGTGAAGGTGGACCCCTTGCCGGGCTCGCTGGTGGCGACGATACGGCCGCCGAGCAGGCCCGCGATCTCCCGGCTGATGGACAGGCCGAGGCCGGTGCCGCCGTACTTGCGGTTGGTGGTGCCGTCGGCCTGCTGGAACGCCTCGAAGATCACCGGGAGTTTTTCGGGCGCGATGCCGATGCCGGTGTCCGTGACGGCGAAGGCGATCACGTCGTCGCTGTCTCGGACATGGAGCCGCTCGGGGTCCTTGATCCGGCTCACGCGCAGCTCGACCCGGCCCGTCGCGGTGAACTTGATCGCGTTGGAGAGCAGGTTGCGCAGGATCTGCTGGAGCCGCTGCTCGTCCGAGTACATCTCGCGCGGTACGTCCTCGCCGACCGCCACCTCGAAGGCGAGGCCGCGGTCGAGGGTGAGCGGGCGGAAGGTGGCGTGGACGTAGTCGAGGAGCTTGATGAGCGGGAGCTTCTTCGGGCGTACGTCCATGCGGCCGGCCTCGATCTTCGACAGGTCCAGGATGTCGTTGATCAGTTGGAGGAGGTCCGAGCCGGAGCGGTGGATCGTCGTCGCGAACTGCACCTCCTGGTCGGAGAGATGGCCGTCCGGGTTGTCGGAGAGCAGTCGCGCGAGGATCAGGAGGGAGTTCAGGGGGGTTCGCAGCTCGTGCGACATGTTCGCCAGGAACTCCGACTTGTACTGCGACGACGTCGCGAGCAGCGCGGCCTTCTCCTCCAGTTCGGCGTTCGAGCGCTGCAGCTCGGCCTGTTGCTTCTGGAGTTCGTCCGAGCGTTCCTGGAGCTGCATGGCCAGGCGCTGGGACTCGCCGAGCAGGGACTCCGTACGGGAGTTGGCGATGATCGTGTTGATCGCGACGGCGATGGTGTTCACGAACTGGTCGAAGAAGGCGAGGTGGACGTCGGAGAAGCGGGAGAACGAGGCCAGCTCGATCACGCCGAGGAGCTTGTCCTCGAAGAGGATCGGGATGATGACGACGCTGGTGGGGGCCGCCTCGCCGAGACCGCTGTTGATCTTGATGTAGTCCGGCGGTGCCTCCTCGACGAGGATCCGCTTCTTCTCCCGGGCCGCCTGCCGGACCAGCCCGTGCACCGGGAGGCCGCCGGTCTCGACGGTCGCGCCCTGCGCCGAGCCGTACCCGGCGATGAAGGCGAGCCCCTTCGTGGGCACGGTGGTGCGCAGCGAGGCGCCCTCCTCGTCCGGGTCGGCCAGGAAGAACGCCCCGTACTGGGCGTTCACCAGCGGGGTCAGCTCGCGCAGCAGCAGGTCGGCGACCTCCATCAGGTCGCGGTGGCCCTGCATCAGGGCGGCCAGGCGGGCCAGGTTGGACTCCAGCCAGTCCTTCGCGCGGGTGGTCTCGCGGAGGTTGGCCACCATCAGGTTGATGTTGTCCTTCAGCTCGGCGACCTCGCCCTGGGTCTCCACGGTGATGGAGCGGGACATGTCGCCCTGGGCCACCGCGGAGGCGACCTCGGCGATCGCGCGGACCTGGGTGGTCAGGTTCGACGCCAGTTCGTTCACGTTCGTCGTCAGGCGCTTCCAGGTGCCGTACACGCCCTCGACCCTTGCCTGGCCGCCGAGTTGGCCCTCGGAGCCGACCTCGCGGGCCACGCGGGTGACCTCGGAGGAGAAGGAGGACAGGGTGTCGACCATGGTGTTGATGGCGGTCTTCAGCTCCAGGATCTCGCCGCGTGCGTCGACGTCGATCTTCTTCGAGAGGTCGCCGTTGGCGACGGCGGTGGTCACCTGGGCGATGTTCCGGACCTGTGAAGTGAGGTTGTCCGCCATGTAGTTGACGTTGTCGGTCAGGTCCCGCCAGACACCGGACACACCCAGCACCTGGGCCCGGCCGCCCAGCCGGCCGTCGGTGCCGACCTCGCGGGCCACCCTCGTCACCTCGTCGGCGAAGGCGCGCAGCTGCTCCACCATCGTGTTGACGGTGTCCTTCAGCTCCAGGATCTCGCCGCGTGCGTCGACGGTGATCTTCTTGGAGAGATCGCCGTTGGCGACGGCGGTCGTCACCTGCGCGATGTTGCGGACCTGCGAAGTGAGGTTCAGTGCCATGAAGTTGACGTTGTCGGTGAGGTCCTTCCAGACACCGGAGACGCCCCGCACCTGCGCCTGGCCGCCGAGGTTTCCCTCGGTGCCGACCTCGCGGGCCACGCGCGTGACCTCGTCGGCGAAGGCGGAGAGCTGGTCCACCATCGTGTTGATCGTGGACTTCAGCTCCAGGATCTCGCCCTTCGCCTCGACCGTGATCTTCTTGCCGAGGTCGCCCTGGGCCACGGCGGTCGAGACGAGAGCGATGTTGCGGACCTGCGAAGTGAGGTTGTCCGCCATGAAGTTGACGTTGTCGGTGAGGTCCTTCCAGACACCGGACACGCCTCGCACCTGGGCGCGGCCGCCGAGGTTTCCCTCGGTGCCGACCTCGCGGGCCACGCGGGTCACCTCGTCGGCGAAGGCGGAGAGCTGGTCCACCATCGTGTTGATGGTCGACTTCAGTTCCAGGATCTCGCCCTGCGCGTCGACCGTGATCTTCTGGCTCAGGTCGCCGTTGGCGACGGCCGTGGTCACCTGGGCGATGTTGCGGACCTGCGAAGTCAGGTTCGACGCCATGAAGTTGACGTTGTCGGTGAGGTCCTTCCAGACCCCGCTGACACCCCGCACCTGGGCCCGCCCGCCCAGCTGGCCCTCGGTGCCGACCTCGCGGGCCACGCGGGTCACCTCGTCGGCGAAGGCGGACAGCTGGTCGACCATCGTGTTCACGGTCAGCTTCAGTTCGAGCAGCTCACCGGTCGCCTCGACCGTGACCGTGCGGGTCAGGTCGCCGCGGGCCACCGCCGTGGTCACCAGTGCGATGTCACGCACCTGGGCGGTCAGCCGGGACGCCATCGTGTTGACGGCCTCGGTCACATCCCGCCAACTGCCGGACAGACCCGTCACCTTGGCCCGTCCGCCGAGCCGTCCTTCGGTGCCCACCTCGCGCGCGACCCGGGTCACCTCGCCGGTGAACAGGGAGAGCTGGTCGACCATCTTGTTCACGGCCCGGCCCAGCCGCCGCAGATCACCGCGCAGCTGCCGGTTGCCGTCGTGCAGGTCGACCCGCTGGGTCAGATCGCCGCCCGCCACCGCGTCGAGCACCCGCGTCGCGTTCGCCGCCGGGGCCACCAGGGCGTCGAGCAGCTGGTTCACATCGTTGACCCGGGAGGTCCAGGCGCCCTGCCCGGGGCTCGCCGAGACCCGCTCGTCGAGCCGCCCGTGCCGTACCAACTCCCGCTTCACGCGCTGCACTTCCCCGTTGAAGTGCGTGTTGCGGTCCATGATCTGGTTGAACACGGCCGTCAGCTCGGCCACCATCCCGTGGCCCGTCTCCGGAACCTTCGTGAAGTCGCCGTCCCGGGCGGCGGTCATCGCGGCGAGCAGCGGACGCAGCTCCGATGCTCGGAGTTGTTCCGGTTTTTGACCGTCTTCGAGCACACGCGTAGCACTGTTCTCACTCATGGCGGCCCACTTCGGTAACTCGGCGCTTATGGGCGAGGCCAGTCTGTCACTCTGTCGGCATCGACTGAGGCGTATTCGTCCGAACCGCTCGGGGAGCTGTCCATGGGGGCCATTCCGACGCAACGGGAGACCGCTTCCTGCGCTTGCGATGCGCCTGCACACCTGCACGCGACCGCGCACGGGAGGGTGGACCCGCGTGCGCAGGCGTACACGACGCTGCCCGGCAGCCCCCTCGCGCCGGGTTCCGCCCGCGCCCTCGTACGCGCCGCGCTCGCCGACTGGGCCGAGGCCCGGCTCCCCGGTGCCGAACACCTCACCGACCGGCTCGCCGACGACGCCGTGCTCGTCGTCAGCGAACTCGTCACCAACGCCGTCGTGCACGCGGGCACCGAGGTCGAGGTGGAGTGCCGTATGGAGGAGGCGCCGGGCGGGCTCGTGGTGGAGGTCTCCGACCATCACCCCTCCCGGGCGCCTCGCGACTCGGACGCCGAGGGCCCCTACGAGACGGCCGAAGTGCCGTACGGGACACCGGAGTACGGCCGCGGACTGCGTCTGGTCGCCACGCTCGCCGAATCCTGGGGGGTCACCTTCCGTCGGGGCACCAAGACGGTGTGGGCGCGACTGCCCGCTGAACGGAGCCCGACCGCTGCCGAGCCGCAGGCGCACGCCGGCCGCCAGGCACTGGAACGAGGGCTGCGCGCCGCCGAGATACTGGCGCCCGACCCGCAGCGAGCCGAGCGCGACCGGGACTGGCTGCACCGCGGCGCCCTGTCCTTCCTCGCCGAGGCCTCCGATCTGCTGGCCGGGCAGCTCGACGAGAACCTGGTCGCCGCGCTCGCCGGACAGCTGATCGTGCCGCGGCTCGCCGACTGGTGCGCGGTGTGGCTGGAGGACGAGGCCATGGGCCGCGGCGGCTGGGTCGACGGCACCGGGGGCGCCGGGCCCCGCCTGGCCCGCGTCTGGCACTGCAGCGAGAACCGCATCGAGGAGCTGCGCCGCGCCCTGGAGAAGGACCCGCCGCATCCGCCCGAGGCGATCAGCGTCCCACCGGGGGAGCGCAGCCGGGACTGGGGGAAGTCCGGGCCGGTCGTGTACCCCTGGCCGGGCGAGGCGCTCGACGTGCGGGACGAGCACGGCGCGGCGCTCGCCTACCGCCTGATCGCGGGCGGCCGCCCGCTCGGCACGCTCGTCATCGGACGCGCCGGGCTGCTGCGCTTCCCCGACGAGGTCACCGGGCTCGTCGAGGACCTCAGCCGCCGGGTGGCACTCGCCATCGGCGCGGCCCGCCAGTACGCCCGCCAGGCCACCATCAGCCAGGTCCTGCAGCGCGGCCTGCTGCCCGCCGCCGTCGCCGAGATCCCCGGGGTGCGCAGCGCCCTCGTCTACGAACCGTGCGACAAGGGCGGCCCCAGCGGCGACTTCTACGACCTCTTCCCGGCCGGCGACGGCCGCTGGTGCTTCGCCGTCGGCGACGTCCAGGGCAAGGGCCCCGAGGCCGCCGTGGTCATCGGCCTGGCCCGCCCCTGGCTGCGCCTGCTCGCACGCGAGGGCTACCGTGTCGCCGACGTCCTCGACCGCCTCAACCGCCTCCTCCTCGACGACGCGACGGAGGCAGCGGACGCCGCCGCCCGGGCCCTGGTACGGCCGCCCGCCCCCGGCGACGGCCCGCAGACCCGCTTCCTCTCCCTCCTCTACGGCGAGCTGACCCCCTTCGACGGTGGCGTCCGCTGCACCCTCGCCTCCGCCGGCCACCCGCTGCCGCTGCTCCTCGGCCCCGACGGAAGCGTCCGTACGGCAGCCCGTCCGCAGACCCTCCTCGGCGTCGTCGAGGACGCGACGTACACCAGCGAAACCTTCGAGCTCCGCACCGGCGACAGCCTCCTGTGCGTCACGGACGGTGTGACGGAGCGCCGCTCCGGCTCCGACATGTTCGACGACGCAGACGGCCTCGCAGCCGCGCTCTCCGGGTGCGCGGGCCTGAGCGCCGAGCTGATCGCGGAACGCATCCGCAGGCTGGTCCACGAGTTCGGCGGGCGCCCGCCGGAGGACGACCTCGCGCTGCTGGTGCTGCAGGCGGAGTGAGCAGTTCGTACGGTGCTGGACAATGGAAGGCATGCCTTCCGCACTCCCCGACGGCGAGCCGGTCCCCGCCGACGGCGCCCTCCCCGCATCCGCACTCGCCGGGGCCCCCGACCGCCCCCTCGGCTTCTATCTGCACGTCCCGTACTGCGCGACTCGCTGCGGCTACTGCGACTTCAACACCTACACCGCCACCGAGCTGCGCGGTACGGGCGGCGTCCTCGCCTCCCGCGACAACTACGCGGACACCCTGATCGACGAGATCCGCCTGGCGCGGAAGGTCCTGGGCGACGACCCCCGCGAGGTCCGCACGGTCTTCGTGGGCGGCGGTACGCCGACGCTGCTGGCCGCCGGTGATCTCGTACGGATGCTGGGGGCGATCCGGGACGAGTTCGGTCTCGCGGCGGACGCGGAGGTGACGACGGAGGCGAACCCGGAGTCGGTGGATCCGGCGTATCTGGCCGCGCTCCGGGAGGGAGGCTTCAACCGTGTCTCCTTCGGCATGCAGAGCGCGAAGCAGCATGTGCTGCGGGTGCTGGACCGGACGCACACGCCGGGGCGGCCGGAGGCGTGCGTGGCGGAGGCCCGGGCGGCCGGCTTCGAGCACGTGAACCTGGACCTGATCTACGGCACCCCGGGCGAGTCGGACGACGACTGGCGGGCCTCGCTGGAGGCGGCGCTGGGTGCCGGGCCCGACCACGTGTCGGCGTACGCACTGATCGTCGAGGAGGGCACGCAGCTGGCGCGTCGCATCCGCCGGGGCGAGGTCCCGATGACGGACGACGACGTCCACGCGGACCGCTATCTGATCGCGGACGAGGTGATGTCGGCGGCAGGCTTCGACTGGTACGAGGTCTCCAACTGGGCCACGTCGGAGGCGGGCCGCTGCCTGCACAACGAGCTGTACTGGCGGGGCGCCGACTGGTGGGGCGCGGGCCCCGGCGCCCACTCGCACGTGGGCGGGGTGCGGTGGTGGAACGTGAAGCACCCGGGGGCGTACGCGGCGGCGCTGGCGGAGGGACGGTCGCCGGGCGCTGGCCGGGAGCTCCTGGCGGAGGAGGACCGCAGGGTGGAGCGGATCCTGCTGGAGCTGCGGTTGCGGGAGGGGGTGCCGCTGTCCTTGCTGAGGGAGGAGGGGCTTAAGGCCTCCCGCCGGGCGCTGGGGGAGGGGCTCCTGGAGACTGGGCCGTACGAGGAGGGGCGGGCAGTGCTGACGCTGCGGGGGCGGTTGCTGGCGGATGCGGTGGTCAGGGACTTGGTGGACTGATCACCCTGGCGGGTGAATCGGTGCGGAACGTCGGTTCGGTCCCTAACCTGGTTCGTAGGCTGCTGCCGTAACTGACGGTGGCAGAAACCGGAGGGCTGCGGAGTGACCGCTGTGGACGACCGACCGATGACCACCGATGTCGTGGAGTTCTTCGAGAACCTCGAGGTTCCCGAGGGATACAAGGCCGAGCTCCTCCGGGGGGAAATCGTGATGATGGCGGCGCCGGACGTGGTGCACAACGACATCGTCGAGGCGGTTCTCGACCAGTTCCCGCGCCGGGACTGGAGGAGGCTGCAGACGCAGGCCGTCGCCATCCTGCAGGAGACCAGCGAGCCTTTGCCCGACCTCGTACTGGTGGAGAGGGGCGTCGGACCGCGTGAAGGGCAGCTCATGCCGTCCAAGGTCATCAGCATGGTCGTCGAGGTTGTGTCCAAGACGAGCGTCGAGCGTGATTACGTCGTCAAGCGTTCGATCTACGCTGCGGGCGGCATGCCCGTCTACTTGATCATCGACCCGATCATGGGGCAATGTGTGCTGCTCACCGAGCCGACAGGCACGGGCGAGCAAGCCGACTACCAGTTGCAGCGGGTAACCACCTTCGGCGCGCCGGTGCCGCTGAAACCGCTTGGCATCGAACTGGACACCACCGAGTTCGGCACCTACAAGGGCGTCAAGCCCCACCACCGACCGTGACGAAGTCGATCAGCTCCTCCACCCGCCCCAGCAGCTCCGGCTCCAGATCCTTGTAGGACCCCACCCGCTTCAGGATCGCCTGCCACACCGCCCCGGTGTTCTCCGACGGCCACCCCAGCGCCCGGCACACCCCCGTCTTCCAGTCCTGCCCGTGCGGCACCCGCGGCCACTCGGCGATCCCCAGCGACGACGGTTTCACCGCCTCCCAGATGTCGATGTACGGGTGGCCCACCACCAGCGCGTGCTCGCTCGTCACCGCCTCCGCGATCCGCCACTCCTTCGTACCCGGCACGAGGTGGTCCACCAGCACCCCGAGCCGCGCATCCGGCCCCGGCGCGAACTCAGCCACGATCGACGGCAGGTCGTCGACACCCTCCAGGTACTCCACGACCACGCCCTCGATGCGCAGGTCGTCACCCCAGACCTTCTCGACCAGCTCGGCGTCGTGGCGGCCCTCCACGTAGATACGGCCGGCGCGAGCGACACGCGCGCGTGCGCCGGGGACGGCCACCGAACCGGATGCCGTACGAGCGGGCCGTACAGGAGCCGCGCCGGACGGGCGTACGAGCGTCACCACCCGCCCCTCCAGCAGGAACCCCCGCGGCTCCATCGGGAACACCCGGTGCTTGCCGAAGCGGTCCTCCAGGGTCACCGTGCCCGCCTCGCAGCGGATCACCGCGCCGCAGAAACCGGTGCCCGGCTCCTCGACCACCAGACCCGGTTCCGCCGGTACCTCCGGCACGGGCTTGGGCTTCTTCCACGGCGGGGTCAGGTCGGCGGAGTACTGGCGCATTCGAGTGACGATAGGAGAAGCGGCCGGTCAGCGGCTACGACACGCCGAAACGTGCCGCCAGCTCGTCCCGCTGTCTCCGCACGAACCCCGCGTCCACCACCGCTCCGTGACCGGGTACATACAGTGCGTCCTCCCCGCCCAGGTCCAGAAGTCGGTCGAGGGCGGCCGGCCAGTGTGCCGGTACGGCGTCGGGACCGGCCTGCGGTTCGCCGGACTCCTCCACCAGGTCGCCGCAGTAGACGATCTCCGGGGAGCCGGGGACCAGGATCACGAGATCGTGGGCCGTGTGGCCAGGGCCCACGTTCGCCAGCAGCACCTGTCGGCCGCCGCCCAGGTCGAGCGTCCACTCGCCGGAGACGTGGTGCCGGGGCGGGACCAGGGCGTCGACCGCCTCCTCCGCCACCCGCGCCTCCAGCCCGTTGCCCACCGCGTCCGCACGCAGCTCCTCGCGCGCGTGCCGGGCCTCGAACACCGTGTCCACGCCCACCGCGCCGTACACCTCCGCGCCCGCGAACACCGCCGCCCCGAAGACATGGTCGAAATGGGGATGCGTGAGCGCGAGATGAGTCACACGGTGACCGGCGAGCTCCTGCGCCTCGGTACGCAACCGTGCGCCCTCGACGAGGCTCGATCCCGCGTCGATCAAGAGCGCCGTGCCCTCCCCGACGACCAGCCCTGCCGTGCAGTCCCAGCGGGGCAGACGGCACCGGCCGACACCGGCCGCCAGCCGCTCCCACCCCAGCTCTTCCCAAGTCACCGTCATACGGCGACGCTAGCGGTACGCCCCGTTCAACGGGGGCCGACCTTGCCCCGGGTGTACCCCACCGCCGTACACTGGCCGGTAACGGCTGGCACTCGGACGGACAGAGTGCCAGGCGAGCGCCGAGGGGACGACTTCTGGAGGTGTGCGCTAGATGCTGAGTGAACGACGGCTCCAGGTGCTGCGCGCCATCGTCCAGGACTACGTCGGCACCGAGGAGCCGGTGGGCTCGAAGGCCCTGACCGAGCGGCACAACCTCGGAGTGTCCCCGGCGACCGTACGCAACGACATGGCGGCCCTGGAGGACGAGGGGTTCATCGCCCAGCCGCACACCAGCGCCGGGCGCATCCCCACCGACAAGGGCTACCGGCTGTTCGTCGACAAGCTCGCGGGCGTCAAGCCGATGTCCGCACCCGAGAAGCGGGCCATCCAGAACTTCCTGGACGGCGCCGTGGATCTCGACGACGTGGTGGCGCGGACGGTTCGGCTGCTCGCCCAGCTCACGCGACAGGTGGCGGTTGTCCAGTACCCGTCGCTGACCCGGTCCACCGTGCGGCACGTGGAGCTGCTCTCGCTCGCCCCCGCGCGCGTGATGCTCGTGCTGATCACCGACACCGGGCGGGTCGAGCAGCGCATGGTCGACTGCCCGGCGCCGTTCGGGGAGGCCTCGCTCGCGGATCTGCGGGCGCGGCTCAACAGCAGGGTCGCGGGCCGCCGCTTCGCCGACGTCCCCCGGCTCGTGGAAGACCTGCCCGAAGGCTTCGACGTCGAGGACCGGGGTACGGTCTCGACAGTGCTCTCCACACTTCTGGAGACACTGGTCGAGGAGAACGAGGAACGGCTGATGATCGGCGGCACCGCCAATCTGACCCGTTTCGGACATGACTTCCCCCTCACCATCCGCCCCGTCCTGGAGGCGCTTGAGGAGCAGGTCGTGCTCCTCAAGTTGCTTGGCGAGGCGGGGGATTCGGGCATGACGGTGCGCATCGGGCACGAGAACGCCTATGAGGGACTCAACTCCACTTCCGTGGTGTCGGTCGGCTACGGTTCGGGCGGCGAGGCAGTCGCCAAGCTCGGCGTGGTCGGACCGACCCGCATGGATTACCCGGGAACGATGGGAGCGGTACGCGCAGTGGCACGGTACGTCGGACAGATCCTGGCGGAGTCGTAAGTGGCCACGGACTACTACGCCGTTCTCGGCGTGCGCCGCGACGCGTCGCAGGAAGAGATCAAGAAGGCCTTCCGGCGGCTCGCGCGCGAGCTGCACCCGGACGTCAACCCGGATCCGAAGACCCAGGAGCGGTTCAAGGAGATCAACGCCGCCTACGAGGTGCTCTCCGACCCGCAGAAGAAGCAGGTCTACGACCTCGGCGGCGACCCGCTCTC
Organism: Streptomyces sp. NPDC001157; assembly: GCF_053598255.1. Lineage (NCBI taxonomy): Bacteria > Bacillati > Actinomycetota > Actinomycetes > Kitasatosporales > Streptomycetaceae > Streptomyces > Streptomyces sp. NPDC001157. The sequence continues at coordinate 27,854 of NZ_JBSFJW010000016.1, read as the reverse complement.
GCAGGCGGGCGGCGGTGGCGCGGGCGGCTTCGGCGCGGGTGGCTTCGGGAACTTCTCGGACATCATGGACGCGTTCTTCGGTACGGCGTCGCAGCGCGGACCGCGTTCGCGTACGCGCCGGGGCCAGGACGCGATGATCCGGCTGGAGATCGAGCTCGACGAGGCGGCCTTCGGCACCACGAAGGACATCCAGGTCGACACGGCGATCGTCTGCTCCACCTGCAACGGTGAGGGCGCGGCGCCCGGTACGACCGCTCAGACGTGTGACATGTGCCGCGGCCGCGGTGAGGTGTCGCAGGTGACGCGGTCCTTCCTGGGCCAGGTCATGACCTCGCGGCCCTGCCCGCAGTGCCAGGGCTTCGGGACGGTCGTTCCGACGCCGTGCCCGGAGTGCGCCGGTGACGGTCGCGTACGGTCCCGCCGTACCCTCACGGTCAAGATCCCGGCCGGTGTCGACAACGGCACCCGCATCCAGCTCGCGGGTGAGGGCGAGGTCGGCCCCGGCGGCGGTCCCGCCGGTGACCTGTACGTCGAGATCCACGAGCTGCCGCACCCGACCTTCCAGCGGCGCGGCGACGACCTGCACTGCACGGTCACCATCCCGATGACGGCCGCGTCCCTCGGCACCAAGGTGCCGCTGGAGACGCTGGACGGCATGGAGGAGGTCGACATCCGGCCCGGCACCCAGTCCGGCCAGTCGATCCCGCTGCACGGGCGGGGCGTCACGCATCTGCGCGGCGGGGGGCGCGGCGACCTCATCGTCCACGTCGAGGTCCAGACCCCGACCAAGCTGGACCCGGAGCAGGAGCGGCTGCTGCGGGAGCTGGCGAAGCTGCGGGGTGAGGAGCGGCCGACGGGGCAGTTCCAGCCGGGGCAGCAGGGGTTGTTCTCGCGACTCAAGGATGCGTTCAACGGCCGCTGACGGGGTGGCTGCGGGCGGCTGCTTTCGCCCCCGCCGCCCTTACCCTTCCCGTCACCCTTCCCGTCCCTGGGGGCTGCGCCCCCAGACCCCCGCTTTCGGCCTGAACGGCCTCGTCCTCAAACGCCGGACGGGCTGAAAGTGCAGGCACGTGCCAAGGGGATGGGCCGATTCGGACTTGTTCGGAGGACGTGACAACATGCCGTCATGTCCTCCGCACTGACCGATCTCTTCCCTCATCCGATCGTGCAGGCCCCCATGGCGGGCGGTGTCTCCGTGCCGCATCTGGCCGCCGCCGTGTGCGAGGCCGGGGGGCTCGGGTTTCTCGCCGCCGGGTACAAGACGGCCGACGGCATGTACCAGGAGATCAAGCAGCTCCGGGGGATCACGAACCGCCCCTTCGGCGTGAACCTCTTCATGCCGCAGCCCGAGTACGCCGACCCCGGCGCCGTGGAGATCTACGCCCACCAGCTGGCCGGGGAGGCCGCCTGGTACGAGACCGAACTGGGCGATCCGGACAGCGGTCGCGACGACGCCTACGACTCCAAGCTCGCCGTGCTGCTCGACAACCCCGTGCCGGTGGTCTCCTTCCACTTCGGGGTCCCGAGCCGCGAGATCCTCGACTCCCTCCGCCGGGCCGGCACCTTCACACTGGTCACCGCGACCACCCCCGAGGAAGCCCTCGCCGTGGAGCGGGCGGGCGCCGACGCGGTGATCGTGCAGGGCGTGGAGGCCGGCGGTCACCAGGGAACCCACCGGGACAACCCCGAGGCGGACGGCACCGGCATCGGGCTGCTCTCGCTCGTCGCCCAGGTCCGCGAGACCGTGAGCATCCCGATCGTCGCCGCCGGCGGCATCATGCGCGGCGGTCAGATCGCCGCGGTGCTGGCGGCGGGCGCGAGCGCCGCCCAGCTCGGCACGGCGTTCCTCGCCACCCCGGAGTCCGGCGCTAACGCCGTTCACAAGCAGGCGCTCACCAACCCGCTGTTCGTGCGCACGGAGCTGACCCGGGCGTTCTCCGGGCGCCCGGCCCGCGGCCTGGTCAACCGCTTCCTGCGCGAGCACGGCCCGTACGCCCCCGCCGCCTACCCGGAGGTCCACCACCTCACCTCGCCCCTGCGCAAGAAGGCCGCCGCGTCCGGCGACGCGCAGGGCATGGCGCTGTGGGCGGGGCAGGGGCACCGCATGGCACGCGAACTCCCGGCCGGGCAGCTGGTGGAGGTCCTCGCCGCCGAGATCGACGCGGCCAGGACAGCGTTGTCGGACAAAGGGGACCTGCGATGACCGCGCCGGTGTTCGTGGTCGAGTCGCTGGCGGGCGTCGGGCCCGGCTCGATCGTCGAACTGGACGGTCCCGAGGGGCGGCACGCGGTGTCCGTACGGCGGCTGCAGCCCGGCGAGGACGTGGTGCTGACGGACGGTCTGGGGCGCGGTGCCGCCGGTGTGGTCGTGCGGACGGAGGGCAAGGACCGGCTGTTCGTCGAGCCCTTCGAGTTCCCGGTCGAACCCGAGCCCAGCCCCCGTATCACCGTCGTCCAGGCCCTGCCCAAGGGGGACCGGGGCGAGTTGGCCGTCGAGACGATGACCGAGACCGGCGTCGACGCGATCGTGCCGTGGTCGGCGGCCCGCTGCATCACCCAGTGGAAGGGCGAGAGGGGACTGAAGGCCCTCGCCAAGTGGCGGGCCACCGCCCGCGAGGCCGGCAAGCAGTCCCGTCGGCTGCGCTTCCCCGAGGTCGCGGACGCGGCAACGACCAAGCAGGTTGCCGCACTTCTCGCCAAAGCCGACTTCGCCGCCGTACTGCACGAGGACCGCGACTACGCCAGTGAGCCGCTGGCGACCGCCGAGCTTCCCTCCGCGGGCGAGATCGTGCTGGTCGTGGGCCCCGAAGGGGGCGTGTCCGAACAGGAGTTGGCGCTCTTCTCGGAGGCGGGAGCGAAGGCGTACCGGCTCGGGCGTAGCGTGCTGCGCACATCGACCGCCGGCACCGCGGCGACCGCCCTGCTCCTGGGCCGCACCGGCCGCTGGTCCTGAACGATCACAGGGGAACACCATGGAACTCGCCCAAGTCCGGCTCCTCGTCAGCGACTTCGCCGCCTGCTACCGCTTCTACGCCGAGGTCCTCGGCCTCAAGCCGCAGTCGGGCGCGACCGCGGGCCCGTACGAGAAGTTCAGCCCGGCCACGGGCTCGGCGGGCATCGCCCTCCAGGACCGTTCGATGATGGCCGAGGTACTGGACGAACTGGGCGACACGGCAACGGGTCATCGCTCCCTTGTGGTGCTGCGCGTCGACGATCTCGACACCTACTGCGAGGAGATCGCCACCCGGGGCGCCGTCCTCCTGCACGGCCCGGCCCCCATGACGGACCGCATGCGGGTGGCCCATCTCAAGGATCCCGAGGGGAACTTGGTGGAGTTGCAGGAGTGGCTGCTGCTGCGTGGCTGACCCGGTAGGCGCCCGCGGGCGCGTTCGTGACCGTATGCGCTCTACCGCCGGACGGCCCACGGTGGCAGGCTGCCGTCCATGGGGGCATTGAGGCGGATTTGGCGACGGCCGCGAGGACGGCGGGTGGCGGCCGCGGTGGGACTTGCCGTGCTGGGCGTCGGCGGGGCCGCGGCCTGTGACCCGGGTGGGCTGAACTCGGCGGCCGTGGCGTACACGACCGACCAGACCGCGACCAAGGAGCTGGAGCGGCAGCACGTCGATGTGCAGTGGCTCAGCTGCACGGCCAACTACGGGAACAACAAGGCCGCCACGGCCGGACGGACGGCGCCTTCGGCGAGCGAGACCACCGTCGCCAATGTCGACTGCCAGGGACAGACCAAGGACCGACGGGACATCACGGTCACCGGCAAGGTCACCCGGGCCGTCAACGGCGCCTGTGTGCGCGGCGACCTCACCGCCAAGGTGGGCGGCAAGCAGTGGTTCCATGTGACGGGGCTCGGCAACTGCAACGCGACACCGTCGCCCATCTTCAACAACCCCTCCAACGGAAACGGCGGGCAGCCCGGCGCCACCGTCACCGTGACGGTCACCAGGACCATCTGGTGCAAGGGGGATCCGCAGTGCTGGCCCGTCCAGGGCAAGTGATCCAAACCGCTGACCTGGAGTGGTGTCACTGCGTAGGGTGATCGGGTGACACAGTCTGCGACGCCTGCCTACCTCCGGTTTCCGCACCTGTGGGGCGAGTTGGTCGCCTTCACCGCGGAGGACGACGTGTGGCTCGCCCCCGTCGACGGTGGACGCGCCTGGCGGGTCAGCGCGGACAACACACCGGTCGCCCTACCCCGCATCTCGCCCGACGGCACGACCGTCGCCTGGACCTCCACCCGCGACGGCGCCCCCGAGGTGCACATCGCCCCGGTCGTCGGCGGACCTTCCAAGCGGCTGACCCACTGGGGCAGTTGGCGCACCCAGGTACGCGGCTGGACCCCGGACGGGCAGGTCCTCGCGATCACCACTCACGGCCAGGCGAACCTGCGCCGCAGTTGGGCGCACTCCGTCCCGCTCGACGGCGGACCTTCCACCGTCCTGCCGTACGGCCTCGTCGGGCATGTCGCCCACGGGCCGAGCACCGTTCTGCTGTCCGCACCCATGGGGCGCGAGGCCGCCTGGTGGAAGCGTTATCGCGGGGGCACCGCGGGCAAGCTGTGGATCGACCGGGAGGGGCAGGGCGAGTTCGTACGGCTGCATGAAGAGCTCGGCGGGAACCTGGAGTTCCCGGTGTGGGCGGGGGAGCGCATCGCCTTCCTGTCCGACCACGAGGGCGTCGGGGCGGTGTACTCCTCCCTGGACGACGGCTCCGACCTGCGTCGGCACACACCGCTGGACGGCTTCTACGCCCGGCACGCCTCCGGCGACGGCACCCGTGTCGTCTACGCCTCGGCCGGTGAGCTGTGGATCCTCGACGATCTCGACGGAGCCGAGCCCCGCCGCCTCGACATCCGGCTCGGCGGGCAGCGCGCCGAGCGGCAGCCGTTCGCCGTGAACGCCTCCCGCTGGTTCGGATCGGCCGCCCCCGACCACACCGCGCGCGGCAGCGCGGTCGCCGTACGCGGAGCCGTCCACTGGGTCACCCACCGTGCCGGTCCCACCCGTGCGCTCGCCGCCGAACCCGGCGTACGGGCCCGGCTGCCGCGCACCTTCCGCGCCGAGGGCGAGGAATGGGTGGTGTGGGTGACGGACGCGGAGGGCGAGGACGCCCTGGAGTTCGCGCCCGCCACCGGTCTGGCACCCGGCGCCACCCCGCGCCGCCTGGCCGCCGGACAACTCGGCCGCGTCCTCGGGCTCGCCATGGCGCCCGACGGCAGCCGGGCCGCGGTCGCCGCGCACGACGGACGCGTCCTGCTCGTCGAGCGGGAGACGGGCGAGGTCCGCGAGATCGACCGCAGCGAGGACGGGGACGTCACCGGCCTCGTCTTCTCGCCGGACTCGGCCTGGCTCGCCTGGTCCCACCCCGGCCCGCGCCCGCTGCGCCAGCTCCGCATCGCCCACACCACCGACCTGACGGTCACCGAGGCGACCCCGCTGCGCTTCCGGGACTACTCACCCGCCTTCACCCTCGACGGCAAACACATCGCCTTCCTCTCCAACCGCTCCTTCGACCCGGTCTACGACGAGCACGTCTTCGACCTCGCCTTCGTGGTCGGCGACCGCCCGCACCTGATCACCCTCGCGGCGACCACGCCTTCCCCCTTCGGCCCGCAGCGGCACGGACGCCCCTTCGACACCCCCGACAAGGACGAGACCCCGGACAGCGAGGGCACCCCGGCCACCCGCATCGACCTCGAAGGCCTCGCCGACCGGATCGTGCCCTTCCCGGTCGAGGCCGCCCGCTACTCCGACCTGCGTGCAGCGAAGGACGGCGTGCTGTGGCTGCGCCACCCGGTGCAGGGCGTCCTCGGGGTGTCCAGGGCCACCCCGGACGATCCCGACCCCAAGACCGAGCTGGAGCGCTACGACCTCGCGCAGCACCGCCTGGAGCACCTCGCCACCGACGCCGACCACTTCCGGGTCAGCGGCGACGGAAAGCGGCTGCTGCTGTGGACCGACGGCAAGCTGAAGGTCGTACCCAGCGACCGGCGTGCGTCCAACGACGACGCGAGCGACACCAACATCACCGTCGACCTGACCCGGATCCGGCAGACCGTCGATCCCTCGGCCGAGTGGCGGCAGATGTACGAGGAGACCGGCCGCATCATGCGGGACCACTTCTGGCGGCCGGACATGAGCGGCGTCGACTGGGCCGGCGTACTCGACCGCTACCGGCCGGTCCTGGACCGCGTGGCCACCCACGACGACCTCGTCGATCTCCTGTGGGAGGTGCACGGCGAGCTCGGCACCTCGCACGCCTATGTGATGCCGTACCGCGGATACGGCAACGGGCCCCGGCAGGGGCTCCTCGGCGCCGACATCTCCCTTCACGAGGACGGCAGTTGGCGCATCGACCGCATCCTGCCGACCGAGACCTCCGACCCCGACGCCCGCTCCCCGCTGGCCGCGCCGGGCGTCGCGGTGCGGGCAGGGGACGCGATCGCCGCGGTGGGCGGGCGGCCGGTGGACCCGGTGACCGGGCCCGGACCGCTGCTCGTCGGCACGGCGGGCAAGCCGGTCGAGCTGACGATCTCGCCGGCCGGCGGAGGCGAGGTGCGGCATGCGGTGGTCGTGCCGGTCGCGGACGAGGAGCCGCTGCGGTACCACGCGTGGGTCGCGGACCGGCGGGCCTACGTCCACGAGAAGTCCGGCGGCCGGATCGGCTATCTGCACGTCCCCGACATGCAGGCGCCGGGCTGGGCCCAGATCCACCGGGACCTGCGGGTCGAGGTGGCCCGGGAGGGACTCGTCGTGGACGTCCGGGAGAACCGGGGCGGCCACACCTCCCAACTCGTCGTCGAGAAGCTGGCACGGCGGATCGTCGGCTGGGCCGTGCCGCGCGGCCTGCGCCCGTACAGCTACCCGGCGGACGCACCCCGCGGCCCTGTGGTCGCCGTGGCCAACGAGTTCTCCGGCTCCGACGGCGACATCGTCAACGCGGCCATCAAGGCCCTGGGCATCGGCCCGGTCGTCGGCACCCGGACCTGGGGCGGTGTCATCGGCATCGACAGCCGCTACCGCCTGGTCGACGGCACGCTCGTCACCCAGCCCAAGTACGCCTTCTGGCTGGAGGGTTACGGCTGGGACGTCGAGAACCGCGGTGTGGACCCGGACGTGGAGGTGATCCAGCGTCCGCAGGACTACGCGGCGGGACGGGACGTCCAACTGGACGAGGCGATCCGCGTCGCGCTGGCCGCCCTGGAGGAGACCCCCGCCAAGACACCCCCGAGCCTGGACTGACGTCCCTCGATACGATGCCCCCGTACTCGATCAGTGTGATCGATCAACCGGCTTGAGGAGACCACATGGCAGGGGAGTCGCAGGACGACTGCCTGTTCTGCAAGATCGTCGCGGGGCATGTCCCGGCCACGATCGTCCGCGAAACGGAGACCACCGTCGCCTTCCGGGACATCAACCCCCAGGCGCCCACCCATGTCCTGGTGATCCCCAAGGCGCACTACAGGAACGCGGCCGAGCTCGCCGCCGCCGAACCGGTGCTCGCCGCGGACGTCCTGCGCGAGGCCCAGTCGGTCGCCGACGAGGACAAGCTGGACAGCTACCGCATCGTCTTCAACACGGGCCCCGGCGCCGGCCAGACCGTCTGGCACGCCCACGCGCACGTCCTCGGCGGCCGCGGCCTGCAGTGGCCCCCCGGGTAACCGACCGTGTCCGTACGTGAATTGGTGGTCCTCGGCACCGCCAGCCAGGTCCCCACCCGGCACCGCAACCACAACGGCTATCTGCTGCGCTGGGACGGCGAGGGCATCCTCTTCGACCCCGGCGAGGGCACACAGCGCCAGATGCTGCGTGCCGGGGCCGCCGCGCACGACCTCAACCGGATCTGCGTCACCCACTTCCACGGCGACCACTCCCTCGGCCTCGCGGGCGTCATCCAGCGCATCAACCTCGACCGGGTCCCGCACGAGATCACCGCGCACTACCCGCGCTCCGGCCAGCGCTTCTTCGACCGCCTGCGCTATGCCACCGCCTACCGCGAGACGGTCGACCTCACCGAGGCTCCCGTCGACACGGACGGCCCCGTGGCCGTCACGCCGTCGTACACCCTCGAAGCCCGCAAGCTCTCCCACCCCGTGGAGTCCTACGGCTACCGGCTGACCGAACCCGACGGCCGCCGGATGCTCCCCGACCGCCTCGCCGCGCACGGCATCAAGGGCCCGGATGTGGGCCTCATCCAGCGGGAGGGCGCGCTCGGCGGGGTGTCCCTGGAGGAGGTCAGCGAGGTGCGCCGCGGCCAGCGGTTCGCGTTCGTCATGGACACCCGTCTGTGCGACGGGGTGCACGCGCTCGCCGAGGGCTGCGACATGCTCGTCATCGAGTCGACGTTCCTCGACGAGGACACCGACCTCGCGGTCGAGCACGGCCACCTCACGGCGGGCCAGGCGGCGACCGTCGCACGCGAGGCGGGCGTACGGCACCTCGTGCTCACGCACTTCAGCCAGCGCTACACCGAAGCGGACGAGTTCGAGCGGCAGGCGCGGGCGGCGGGCTTCGAGGGCGAGCTGACGGTGGCGCACGATCTTCTGCGGGTGCCGGTTCCGAAACGCCGGTAAGGCGCCCGTACGATGCTTTGATGCCCCTCCCCAAAGCTGAACTGCACCTGCACATCGAAGGCACCCTGGAGCCGGAGCTCGCGTTCGAGCTGGCAGCCCGCAACGGTGTCGAGCTGCCGTACGCCGACACGGACGAACTCCGCAAGGCGTACGACTTCGAGGACCTCCAGTCCTTCCTGAACCTGTACTACGAGCTGATGGCCGTCCTGCGCACCGAGCGGGACTTCGAGGACCTCGCGAACGCCTATCTGGCCCGCGCCGCCGCGCAGGGTGTGCGGCACGCGGAGATCTTCTTCGATCCTCAGGCGCACATCGCGCGGGGCGTGGGCATGGGCACGGTCGTGGAGGGGCTGTGGCGGGCGCTGCGGCACAGCGAGTCGGTGCACGGCATCTCCACCCGGCTGATCCTGTGCTTCCTGCGGGACGAGTCCGCCGAGTCGGCGCTGCGGACGCTGGAGGCCGCGAAGCCGTACCTGGACCGGATCACCGGCGTCGGCCTCGACTCCGCCGAGGTCGGGCACCCGCCGGTGAAGTTCCGCGAGGTGTACGAGGTCGCCGCCGCGCTCGGTCTGCGCCGGGTGGCGCACGCCGGGGAGGAGGGGCCGCCGGAGTACATCACCGAGGCGCTGGACGTGCTCGGCGTGGAACGCGTGGACCACGGGCTGCGGTGCATGGAATCCCCCGAGCTGGTCGAGCGGCTGGTCCGGGAGCGCATCCCGCTGACTCTGTGCCCGTTGTCCAATGTCCGCCTCCGGACGGTCGACACCCTCGCCGACCACCCGCTGCCGGCCATGCTGGAGGCGGGGCTGCTGTGCACGGTCAACTCCGACGACCCCGCGTATTTCGGCGGCTATGCGGGCGACAACTTCGACGCGGTGGGCAACACCCTGGGGCTGAGTGAAGACCGCCTGCGCGAATTGGCCCGCAACTCCTTCCTCGCCTCATTCTTGGAGGATGACGAGGAGCGGCGGGCCAGGTATCTCGCAGAGGTGACGGCCTACAAGTTCTAGGCTGCCTTGGCAACGTCCGGCGCCGCCCCGCGCCCCTTGAGGGGCGCGGGGAACTGCGCGACAAGCCCCCACCGGCCCGCGCGCGAAGCAACAACCGTCATCGGAACGGTGATAACCAGCAGCCCCACCGCCAGGACCACGCCCATCACCGGGAACCCCGCCTGCGCCGCCAGCACGCTGCCGGTCAGCGGGCCCGCCGCCGTTCCCAGGGAGGACGCCGAGCCGACGAGGACCGCCCAGCGGCCGCGGGGGTCCAGGGAGGCGGCCAGGCCGATCACGTACGACAGGACGACCGGGTAGAGCACGTTCCAGGCGATCTCACCGCTCGCGAAACGCGTCAGGTCGGTCGCGGACGCGCTGAGCACGATGCAGCCGGAGATCAGCGCCGTTCCCGCCCCGATGGGCAGCGCACGGCCGAACCGTGGCCCGACCGCTCCCGCGCCGACGACCCCCAGCAGTCCCGCGCCGAGCGCCACCGCGAAGACGGCGCCGACGGTGGCCTCCGCGAGGTGTGCCTGGGCCAGGCCGATGCGGCCGCTGACGCCCCACAGCGCGTTCTGCACGAGCGACCAGCAGAACATGGCGAGGGCCAGGACCAGACCGGAACGCCGGTGGGGGAGGCGGGTGCCGTCGAGCGGGCTGTGCGCGACCGCCGTACGGACCGGGAGCCGGCCGGTGAGCGGCCAGACGGCGAGCGCGGTGAGCGCGAGCGCGGCGAACGGCTGTCCATGGCCCGCGCCCAGGTGAGGGATCGCCAGATACAGGGCGCCGGCGAGCGCGGAGACACCGAGCAGGCCCAGCGTGGTCGTCCGGTGCGGGTCCGGCTGGGCGGCGATCCCGGTCGCGGCGACCGTTGTCGCCGTACCGGAGCCGAAGCCGCCGACGAGCGCGCCCGCGACGACCGCGGGGACGGCATCGGTGAGCGCGGCGCCGCCGTAGCCGACGACCGCGAGCACGAGACCGAGGCGGGCCAGGGCGCGCGGGCCGACGCGGTCGACGCGGGAGGCCAGCAGGAAGCCGGCAGCGGCCGAACTCAGCAGCAGCGCGCTGCCGATGGCGCCCGCCTCGGTCGCGGAGAGCGCAAGCCCCGAGTCGAGCCGTCCGACGGTCGTCGGCAGCAGATACGGAGCGAGGTACCCGGCCGTGAAAAGGGCGACGAGGGGCCAGGCGGTGGTGCGAGGGGCGGACACGGGCGTTCCCAGGGCATGCGAAAGAAGCGGCTCAAGAAGGGGTTGGGCGACGACCGTCGACGGACAGGAACGCGCGGAGAATTTGTATCAAGCACGCGGTTCGGGAAAGAAGCGCGGGGGGTGTGATGTGGCGCACGTTGCGTTTGGGGCGGGAAGGGTCGGGTAGCAGATGGCATTTTCAGCCCGTCCGGCGTTTGAGGACGAGGCCGTTCGGGCCGACAGGGCTAACGCCAGTGAACGGTCCCGCCGACCGCTGTCGCCTCCACCTTCGCCCTGATCTCCCGCATCACCGCCACGATCCGCTCCTCGTGTTCCGGCGTCAGCCGAGCCACAGGCACCGAGCAGCTGATCGCGTCCTGTGCGGGGGTGTCGTAGCGCAGCGCGAAGCCGAAACCGGCGATTCCGGCCACGCCCTCCTCGCGGTCGACCGAGTAACCGCGGACGCGGACCCGCGCGAGATCCGCCGCCAGTGATTCCCGGCCGGTGTGCGTGTTCGGGGTGAGCGCCTGGTACGGCCCCTCGGGCAGCTCCTCGTCGTCCCGTTCGGCCAGCAGCGCCTTGCCCAGCGCGCCCGCGTGCGCGGGCAGCCGGCGGCCGACGCGGCTGATGGTCCGCAGATACTCGTGGGACTCCCGTGTGGCCAGATACGCCACGTCCCGTCCGTCGAGCCGCCCCATGTGGATCGTCTCGCCGAGCGCCTCGGACGCCTCGTCGAGATACGGCCGTACGAGGCGCACGCGCGGGTCGGAGTCGAGGTAGCTGGTGCCGGTGAGCAGGGCGTGGATGCCGATGCCGTAGAGCGAACCGGTGACGTCCGTACGCACCCAGCCCCTGCTGATCAGGGTCTGGAGCAGCGCGTACATCGAGCTGCGCGGCACGCCCAGCTGGTCCGCCAGCTCCTGCAGCCGTGCCGGTCGGTCGCCGCGGGCGGCGAGCAGCTCCAGCAGTTCGACCGTCCGCGCGGCGGACTTCACCTCGCGTACGCCGCCACCTGTGTCCGACATGGGGCGATGCTAGTCGGCCCCTGCCGGACCGTTGACGGCCGCTGTTCGCATATCTAGGCTCTGTTTTCATACATGGATGACATCTACATGGGGAGACGTCGTGACGGGTGAGGCGGAGACAGCTGCGCGGAGGCTGCGCGACGGGATGGAGAGAGGGGTGCTCTCCTTCCCGCTGACGTCCTTCCACGAAGACGGCTCGCTCGACCCGGAGGGCTTCCGCGCCCACGTCGCGGCACAGATCGCCACCGGCCCCGGCGCCGTCTTCCCCGCCTGCGGCACGGGCGAGTTCTTCTCGCTGGACGAGGACGAGTACCGGCAGGTCGTGGCCATCGCCGTCGAGGAGGCGGGCGGGCGACTGCCCGTGGTCCCCGGGATCGGGTACGGCTGGGCGCAGGCCGTCCGGTTCGCCCGCATCGCCGAGGAGGCCGGCGCCGACGCGCTGCTCGTCCTGCCGCACTACCTGGTCGCCGCCCCGCAGGAGGGCCTGGTCGCACAGGTGGAGCAGCTCGCCGCCCGCACCCGGCTGCCGCTCATCGTCTACCAGCGCGGCCAGGTCGCCTACTCGGCAGCTTCCCTGAGGCGGATCGCGTCCCTCCCGAACGTCATCGGCCTCAAGGACGGCCACAGCGACCTCGACCGCCTGCAGCGCCTGACGCTCGCGGCGCCCGAGGGATTCCTCTTCTTCAACGGCGCGTCCACCGCCGAGATCCAGGCCCGCGCCTACGCCACCGTCGGCATCCCCGCCTACTCCTCCGCCGTGCACGCCTTCGCCCCTGAGATCGCGAACGCCTTCTTCGCGGCCCTGAGGGACGGCGACGACAAGGCGGTGGAGCGGCTGCTGCGCGACTTCTACGTCCCGCTCGTGGAGCTGCGCGACCGCGTACCGGGATATGCCGTGTCCCTGGTCAAGGCGGCGGCCCGGTTGCGCGGCCGCTCCGTCGGCCCCGTCCGCGCCCCGCTCACCGACCCCTCGGCCGCCGACCTGGCCGAGCTCGAAGCCCTGCTCGCCACCGGACTCGACCTCGTAGGAGCCGCGCTGTGAACCTCACCATCACCGACGTAGGGCTTACGCCGATCCTGGTCGCCGACCCGCCCCTCCTCAACACACAGGGCGTCCACCAGCCGTACACCCCGCGGCTGATCGTGGAGGTGGTGACGGCCGACGGGATCACCGGTGTCGGCGAGACCTACGGCGACACCAAGTACCTGGAACTGGCTCGGCCCTTCGCCGAGAAACTGAAGGGCCGTCAGGTCAGTGACCTGAACGGCCTGTTCGTGATCGCCGACGAGGTCTCGGTGGACTCCGCGCGCGTCGAGACCCAGGTCGACGTCGGCGGGCTGCGGGGCGTCCAGACCGCCGACAAACTGCGGCTGTCCGTCGTCTCCGGCTTCGAGGTCGCCTGCCTCGACGCCCTCGGCAAGGCGCTCGGTCTGCCAGTGCACGCGCTGCTCGGCGGCAAGGTACGGGACGCGGTCGAGTACAGCGCCTACCTGTTCTACAAGTGGGCCGACCATCCCGAGGGCGTGGCCTGCGAGAAGGACGACTGGGGTGCCGCCCTCGACCCGGCCGGGGTCGTGGCGCAGGCCCGGCTGTTCAAGGAGCGGTACGGGTTCACGTCGTTCAAGCTCAAGGGCGGTGTCTTCCCGCCGGACGAGGAGATCGCCGCCGTACGGGCTCTCGCGGGGGCGTTTCCCGGCCATCCGCTGCGGCTGGACCCCAACGGCGCCTGGTCCGTGGAGACGTCGTTGAAGGTGGCCGAGGAGCTCGGGGACGTCCTCGAATACCTGGAGGACCCGGCGCTCGGCACTCCCGCCATGGCCGAGGTCTCCGCCGCCACCGGGGTGCCGCTCGCCACCAACATGTGCGTGACGACGTTCGCCGAGATCAAGGAGGCGTTCAAGCGGGACGCCGTCCAGGTGGTGCTGTCGGACCACCACTACTGGGGCGGGCTGCGCAACACCCAGCAACTGGCCGCGATCTGCCGCACGTTCGGGGTCGGGGTGTCCATGCACTCCAACACCCATCTGGGGATCAGCCTGGCCGCGATGACGCATGTCGCGTCCACCGTGCCGAATCTGCACCATGCCTGTGACTCGCACTATCCCTGGCAGTCGGAGGACGTACTCACCGAGCGGCTGACGTTCGACGGGGGGAAGGTCGCCGTCTCCGACGCGCCGGGGCTCGGTGTGGAGCTCGACCGGGGGAAGCTGGGGTTTCTGCACCAGCGGTGGCTGGACGACGACGGGGCGCTGCGCGAGCGGGACGATGCGGCGGCCATGCGGGTCGCTGAGCCGGGGTGGGTGACGCCCGCGGTGCCTCGCTGGTAGCGCCCCCGCCGCCCTTACCCTTCCCGTCCCTGGGGGCTGCCGCCCCCAGACCCCCGCTTTCGGCCTGAACGGCCTCGTCCTCAAACGCCGGACGGGCTGGAGTGTGCCGGGCGGGCTGAAAGACGCTGACCGGTGGGGTGGTGCACACTGGCCTGATCCGCACCATGTCAGGGAGTGCACCGTGAGCGCGTCCAACGGGAAGGGACCAGCACCCATCACAACCGGACCGGAGTGTCAGGCACAGGTCGACCCGCTGGCCGTACTGCGCACACCGGACGATCCCCCCTGGGACGTGTATCTCACCGGCCCCGTCTTCCTCGACATCATCTTCACCGGGCTCGACTCCGCCCCGGTGCGCGGGACCGAGTCCTGGGCGCGCGGGATGGGGTCGAGCCCCGGTGGCGTCGCCAACATGGCCACCGCCCTGGCCCGCCTGGGCCTGAGGACCTCCCTCGCGGCGGCCTTCGGCGACGACCACTACGGGGAGTACTGCTGGGACGCCCTGGAGCAGGGCGAGGGCATCGATCTGTCCACCTCGCGCAGAGTGCCCGGCTGGCACTCGTCGGTCACCGTCTCGATGGCGTACGAGGGCGAGCGCACGATGGTCTCCCACGGCCACGAGCCACCCCCGGACACCGTGTTCAACCAAGGGGGTGCCCCCGACCGCGCGCCCCGCGCGCGTGCCGCCGTCGCCTCCCTCACCCCCGGCAAGCGGGCCCCCTGGATCGCCCAGGCCGCGCACGACGGCACCCGTATCTTCGCCGACGTCGGCTGGGACGAGACCGGCGCCTGGGACCTGGCGGGCCTGCCCGACCTCGAACACTGCGAGGCCTTCCTGCCGAACGCGGAGGAGGCCATGCGGTACACCGGCGCCGCCTCTCCGCGCGCCGCCGCCCACGCCCTCACCGAGCACGTTCCGCTCGCGGTGGTCACTCTCGGTGCGGAGGGTGCGTACGCCGTGGACCGGCGTACCGGCGAGACGGCCGAGGTCCCCGCGATCGCCGTGGAGGCCCTGGACCCGACCGGCGCCGGCGATGTGTTCGTGGCGGGCTTCGTCACCGGCACGCTCGCGGACTGGCCGCTGGCGGACCGGCTGGCCTTCGCGGGGCTGACGGCCGCGCTGTCCGTCCAGGAGTTCGGGGGCTCGCTGTCGGCACCGGGGTGGTCGGAGATCGCGGCCTGGTGGCGGAGGGTGCAGTCGGTGGAGGGGCAGGACCCGGCGGCGCTGCGGCGGTATGCGTTCCTGGAGCACCTGATCCCGCAGGAGGAGGCCGCGCGGCCGTGGCCGCTGCGCAGGGCCGTGCCGACGATCGGTTTCCGGTCGGCCTGAGCACCGCGAGCAGTGTGAAACAGCGCTTGCCGAAAAGGCCTACGGCGTTGTCAGTCCCCCGGCGTACCCTTGAAACCGCCAAGGCAGCCCTAGTGGCTGGCGTGCCGTTTCGAGGAGGACGAGCAAGGCCTACAGAGCCGGCCCATGACTCAGACACCCACAGCTCATACCCCCGCGCAGGGGCAGGCGAGAGCACAGTTCACCGTCCCCGCCCAGCACCCCATGGTGACCGTTCTGGGGTCCGGCGACTCCCTTCTGCGCGTGATCGAGACAGCCTTCCCGGCGGCCGACATACATGTCCGGGGCAATGAGATCAGCGCGTCCGGCGACCCCGCGGAAGTCGCCCTCATCCAGCGCCTGTTCGACGAGATGATGCTGGTGCTCCGCACCGGGCAACCGATGACGGAGGACGCAGTGGAACGCTCGATCGCCATGCTCAGAGCGAGTGAGAACGGAGAGGGCGAAGGCCAGGAGACCCCGGCCGAGGTCCTCACCCAGAACATCCTCTCCTCGCGCGGCCGCACGATCCGCCCCAAGACCCTCAACCAGAAGCGGTATGTCGACGCGATCGACAAGCACACGATCGTCTTCGGCATCGGCCCCGCCGGCACCGGCAAGACATACCTGGCGATGGCCAAGGCGGTGCAGGCCCTGCAGTCCAAGCAGGTCAACCGCATCATCCTGACCCGGCCCGCGGTCGAGGCGGGCGAGCGGCTGGGCTTCCTGCCCGGCACGCTCTACGAGAAGATCGACCCGTATCTGCGCCCGCTGTACGACGCGCTGCACGACATGCTCGACCCGGACTCGATCCCGAGGCTGATGGCCGCGGGCACGATCGAGGTCGCGCCGCTCGCCTACATGCGTGGCCGGACGCTCAACGACGCCTTCATCATCCTGGACGAGGCCCAGAACACCTCGCCCGAGCAGATGAAGATGTTCCTCACCCGCCTCGGCTTCGACTCGAAGATCGTGATCACCGGTGACGTGACGCAGGTCGACCTGCCGAGCGGCACCAAGTCGGGCCTGCGCCAGGTGCAGGACATCCTCGAGGGCCTCGACGACGTCCACTTCTCGCGCCTCACGTCGCACGATGTCGTACGGCACAAGCTGGTCGGCCGTATCGTCGACGCGTACGAGAAGTACGACAGCAAGCACGGCACCGAGAACGGCACCCACAAGGGCGGCCGGGGCAGGCAGTCCGGGCACAAGGGGAAGTAGAACAAGCAGCACCATGTCGATCGACGTCAACAACGAGTCCGGAACCGAGGTCGACGAGCAGGCGATCCTCGACATCGCCCGCTACGCACTCGCGCGGATGCGCATCCACCCGCTCTCCGAGCTCTCGGTGATCGTCGTGGACGCCGACGCCATGGAGCAGCTGCACATCCAGTGGATGGACCTGCCGGGGCCGACGGACGTCATGTCCTTCCCGATGGACGAGCTGCGTCCGCCGTCGAAGGACGACGACGAGCCCCCGCAGGGCCTCCTCGGCGACATCGTGCTCTGCCCGGAGGTCGCCAAGAAGCAGGGCGAGGAAGCGCACACCCAGCACTCCATGGACGAGGAGCTCCAACTGCTCACCGTCCACGGGGTGCTGCATCTCCTCGGGTACGACCACGAGGAGCCCGACGAGAAGGCCGAGATGTTCGGTCTGCAGGCGGCGATCGTGGACGGCTGGCGCGCGGAGAAGGGCCTCACCGGTCCGTCCCCGGCCCCGACCGTCTCATGAGTCCCCAGATCGTCGCGGGCGCGATCGCCCTGGTCGTCGTCGCCTGGCTCGCCGCCTGCGCGGAGGCGGGTATCGCGCGCGTCTCCAGCTTCCGCGCCGAGGAGGCCGTACGCTCCGGCCGCCGCGGCAGCGCGAAGCTCGCCCAGGTCGCCGCCGACCCGACCCGCTATCTCAACGTCGCGCTGCTGGTCCGCGTCGCCTGCGAGATGGCGGCCGCGGCCCTGGTGACGTACGCCTGTCTGCAGGAGTTCTCCGGCACCACCCGCGCCCTGCTGGCCGCGATCGGCGTGATGGTCCTGGTGTCGTACGTCGCCGTCGGTGTCTCCCCGCGCACCATCGGCCGCCAGCATCCGCTCAACACGGCGACGGCGGCGGCGTATGTGCTGCTGCCGCTGGCGCGGATCATGGGGCCGATCCCGTCGCTGCTCATCCTCCTCGGCAATGCGCTGACCCCCGGCAAGGGTTTCCGCCGCGGCCCGTTCGCCTCCGAGGCGGAGCTGCGGGCGCTGGTCGACCTCGCCGAGGCGGAGTCGCTGATCGAGGACGAGGAGCGCCGCATGGTGCACTCGGTCTTCGAGCTCGGAGACACCCTCGTACGGGAGGTCATGGTCCCGCGGACCGACCTGGTCGTCATCGAGCGGTACAAGACGATCCGTCAGGCCCTGACCCTCGCGCTGCGCTCGGGTTTCTCGCGCATCCCGGTCACCGGGGAGAGCGAGGACGACATCGTCGGCATCGTGTATCTGAAGGACCTGGCCCGCAAGACGCACATCAGCCGGGACGCCGAGAGCGAGCTGGTGTCCACGGCCATGCGGCCCGCCGCTTTCGTGCCCGACACGAAGAACGCCGGCGATCTGCTGCGCGAGATGCAGCAGGACCGCAACCACGTCGCCGTCGTCATCGACGAGTACGGCGGCACGGCCGGCATCGTCACCATCGAGGACATCCTCGAGGAGATCGTCGGCGAGATCACCGACGAGTACGACCGTGAGCTGCCGCCGGTCGAGGACCTCGGCGAGGACCGTTACCGGGTCACTGCCCGCCTCGACATCACCGACCTGGGCGAGCTGTACGGGCTCGACGAGTACGACGACGAGGACGTGGAGACCGTCGGCGGACTGCTCGCGAAGGCGCTCGGCCGGGTGCCCATCGCCGGGGCGTCGGCGGTCGTGGAGGTGCCCGACGGGCGTGAGCTCCGGCTGACCGCGGAGGCCGCCGCAGGCCGCCGGAACAAGATCGTGACCGTGCTCGTGGAGCCCGTGGGTCCGACGGATCCGCCGGAGGAGGAGGCGAAAGAAGAGTGAAGCCCGAAGAACTGCGCGGCTTCTGCCTGTCCTTCAACGCGGCGGTGGAGGACTTCCCCTTCGCCCCGGACATCTCGGTCTTCAAGGTGCTGGGCAAGATGTTCGCCCTGAGTTGGCTGGACTCCCGCCCCCTCACGGTCAACCTCAAGTGCGACCCGGAGGACGCGATCCGGCTGCGCGCCGAGCATGAGGGCCTGATCATCCCCGGCTACCACATGAACAAGCGCCACTGGAACACCGTCACGGTCGACGGCGAACTCCCGGACCGGCTGGTGCGGGAACTCATCGAGGACTCGTACGACCTGGTGGTGGCCGGACTGCCGCGCGCCGAGCGGCTCCGCCTCGACCGTCCCTGAGAGAACGCTGTCGGTCGGCGATGACTTCCTCTTCCCCACCGGCGAACCTGAGTGGCGACGCTCGCCATCGCGCGTTCTGAGCGGCAGAAGGCAGAAGGCAGAAGGCAGAAGGCAGAAGGCAGAAGGCAGAAGGCAGGAGGGCCCGCCCCCTGTTTCGGGAGCGGGCCCTCGCCGGTCGGTCAGCGCTGCGGCCGGCCACGCAACCCCATGGCCAACAGCGCCGCCGCCGCCAGTACCACCGCCGCGTCGATCGCCAGCACCATGTGGACGCCCGACATCAGATCGTCGGAGGTCGTGGCGAGGACGCCCAGGAGGGGGATGCCGACGGTGATGCCGACCTGCTGGGTGGAGGTGACCAGGCCGGTGGCCAGGCCCTGCTCCTCGTCCGGGACGCCCGAGGTGACCGTCAGGCCGTAGGAGATGATCGCACCCAGGTGGCACATGCTGGCCAGGGCGACGGCGGCCGTGGCGAGCCACACCGACCAGGTGTGCGTGTTCAGGCCGAGCAGGGCCGCGACGAGGGCGCCCTGGCCGGCCAGCGAGACGACGAGGGTGCGGCGGGCGCCGATGCGGCCGATGACCTTCGGGGCGTAGGCACCCGCGACCGCCGACATCACTCCCTGGAAGCCGAAGACCAGGCCCGTCTCGAAGGCCGACAGGTGCAGGATCTCCTGGAGGTAGAGGGTCAGGACGAAGACGACCGTCGACATCATCGAGAAGGTGACCAGACCGCCCAGGTTGCCCCACGCCACCGTGCGGCGGCGCAGCATGGGGAGGGAGACCAGGGGAGCGGCGGTGCGGGACTCGACGGCCACGAAGGCGGCGAGCAGGAGCAGGCCCGCGACGAGAGTGGCCAGGACGTCCACGCGGGCGAAGCCGTGGTCGGCGGCTGTCGACAGGGCGTAGATCAGGGAGAGCAGGCCCGCAGTGACCGTGATCGCGCCGGGCACGTCCAGGCGCGGGCGGTCAGGGGTGCGGGACTCGGGCAACAGGGCGGGTGCCAGCGGGAGCACGATCAGGGCGAACAGCGACAGCAGGGCCATCGTGGAGCGCCAGCCGAAGGTGTCGGTGAGGGTGCCGCCGGCCACCATGCCGACCGTGAAGCCCAGCGAGAGCAGCGTGCCGGAGATGCCGAGCGCGCGGTCGCGGGCCGGGCCCTCCGGGAAGGTCGTCGTCAGCAGGGACATGCCGGTCGGCACGATCGCCGCGGCGCCGAGGCCCTGCAGGGCGCGTCCGGTCAGGAACGACGCCGGGTCCCAGGCGAGCGTCGCGAGGAGCGAGGCCGCGCCGAACAGCGCGAGGCCGGTCAGGAACAGCTTCCGGCGGCCGTAGAGGTCGCCCGTGCGGCCGAACAGGAGCAGGAAGCCGCCGGACGGGAGGGCGAAGGCCGTCACCGCCCACTGCAGGGCGGACTGGCTCATGCCCAGGTCCTTGCCGAGGACGGGCAGGGCCACGTTCAGGACGGAGAAGTCGAGGGCGACCATGAACTGGGCCGCGCACAGGACGAACAGGACGAGTTTGTCGCGCGTCGACAGCCGGGGGTTGTCGAGTTCCGCGGTGGTGGACGGGGCAGTGGTCGGGGTGGTGTCGATCGCCATGGACAAGAGACTGCGGGCGCCGGAATAGGTGTGGGGAGCGGGAGGTTGTCCTGGTGGTGGCACCACCAGGCAGAGCGGATGGGGGACTTGGCACGTGGCGGACGTCGTGGAGACCGAGGCGGGCAAGGCGCATCGCCTGCGTGAGCTGCGCGAATTCCTGATGAGTAGGCGGGCCCGGGTCTCCCCGGCCGAGGCCGGGCTGCCGGACGGCGGGGCGCGGCGGCGCACGCCGGGCCTGCGCCGTGAGGAGGTCGCCGTGCTCGCCGGGGTCGGCGCCTCCTGGTACCAGTGGCTGGAGCAGGGCCGTGACATCTCGGTCTCTCCGCAGGTGCTGGACTCGGTGGCGAGGGTGCTGCGGATGGGTGACGCCGAGCGGCGGCACCTGTACCGGCTGGCCGGGCTGAACCAGCCGGCGCCCGAGATGGAGCCGGGCAAGCGGGACATGGGCGACGGGCTGCGGCGGCTGATCGACACCTGGATGCCGTATCCGGCGCACATCATGGACCCGTACTACAACTGCGTGATGTACAACGACGCGGCCGCGGCGGTGCTCGGCATGCGGCCGGACATCACGCAGAACTGCGTCCTCGACTTCTTCACCGACCCGCTCTACCGCTCCCGCTCCCAGAGCTGGGAGAGGAACGCGCGCACGGTCGTCGCGCAGTTCCGGGCCGCCAGCTCCGCCCGCCCCGACGACGAGGGCTTTCAGGAACTGCTTGCCCAACTGACCGAGGCGAGCGCGGACTTCGCGGCCCTGTGGGCCGAGCGGGACATCGAGGACGCGGGCCAGATCCGCAAGGAGCTCGACCATCCGCTGGTGGGCCTGCTCGTGGTGGAGTCCACGGCGATGAAGGTGCCCGCCCGGCCCGACCTGACGATCGTGCTGCACTCGCCGCTGGACGAGGCGAACACGGCGGCCAAGCTGGAGTGGCTGGCCTCGCCGGAGGGCCGCCGGGGTGCGATGTACCCCGTGGCCGGATAGCGCCGTTGCCGCTACGTATGCTCGGCTCATGACCGACAGCAGCGCGCTCGACCCCGAGGACCGCAAGATCGTCACCCTGGCCCGTTCCGCGCGGGCCCGCAACGCCGTGCCCGAGGGGGCGGCCGTACGGGATGAGACCGGCCGTACGTATGTCGCGGGTACCGTGGACCTGCCCTCGCTGAAGCTGAGCGCGCTGCGGACGGCGGTGGCCATGGCGGTGGCCTCGGGCGCGAAGTCGCTGGAGGCGGCGGCCGTGGTGACGGAGGCCGGGTCGGCGTCCGAGGAGGACCGGGCGGCCGTGCGGGACCTGGGCGGGGCGCGGACTCCGGTGCTGGTGGCGGGGCCCGACGGGACCGTACGGAGCACCGTCACCGCAGGGTGAGCACCCCTGCCCGCAGGTTTGCGGGCAGGCTGAAAACCGGCCGCTTCAGAGCCGTCCGGAATTCACCCTTGCCGCTTCTTCACCTCACGCGCATCAATGGAATCGATAGTTCCGACGGACCGTCAGATTCACCCCCCACCCGGCGCCCCGCACCGCGCCTGCCGGCTGTCCGTACGGACCTCTCCCATCCATCCCCACATGGCAGTTCCCAGCTTCGGGAAGGGAGCCGGATCCCCATGAGAGCCAAACGGACAAGCACAGGTGCGGCCATGGCGGTGGGGGCCCTCGCGGCCGCCTCGCTCGCGTTCGCGCCCAGCGCCCTCGCCGTCACTCCGCAGTCGGCGACGATCACCGCCGACTGCGGAAGCTTCGGCGGCGGGGAGGCCACGCTCACGGCCACCCAGGACGGCACGGCGGCCACCATCACCGTCACGTCCGCCATCACCGCGCCGATCGCCCTGTCGCAGGACTCGATCTCCTCCACGCTGACCCTGGTCAAGGCGAGCGGCGGCACCACCGCCTTCACCGGCACCAAGAACCCGGCGATGGCCGCCGGCGACCCCGTCACCGTCGGCCCGCTCTCCGGCACCGTCGCCTCCGGCGACAGCCTGGAGGCGTACGGCGGCTCGCTGCAGATGACCGTCTTCGGCATCACCATCACCTGCACCGCGACCGGCGCGCAGTCGCCGGGCCCGTTCGTGTTCGACTGAGTCGACAGCCGTATCAACTCACCTGTGTGGACCGTCAGTTCCGAATACCTGCAGATCTGACGGTCCATCAGTTCAGTTACGGCATCTCCATTGACTTCTCACGCCATCCACACATCAATGCCCCCAGTGAGCGCAACTGAAGGGGGCACTCCCATGGGTCCGATCACCCGAAGACGCCGCTGGGCGTCCCTGCTCGGGGCGACCGCGCTCGCGGTCACCGCGGGCGGTGCACTGGCCTGTCCGGCCAACGCGTCCACCAACGTGGACTTCGCCACGCACTGCATCCCGCCCGCCGTGGCGGGCATCCCGCCGATCGACGGCACGACGACCGCGAGCATCGCGGTGGACAACGCCAGTCCGAAGGTCGGCGACACCGTCACCGTCACCTACACCGTCGTCAAGCCCGCCGCCAGCAACCCCACCGCCATCGCCCTGCCCGCCGACATCATGACGCCGACCGGCAAGGTCACCCTCGGCGGTGCGCAGACGGGGGACGTGACGGTCGCCGGGCCCAAGAAGAACGACCCGGTGCCGGGCAACGGCGCCTTCCCGTCGTTCTCCATGACCGGCACCTTCAAGGTCACCGCGGCCGGTTCGATCACGCTCTCGCCCGGTGACTACAACATCCACACCAGCTACATCCTCGAGCTGGACACCCCGTGCACGGTGATCAGCCCGCCCGCCCCGGTCTCCCAGACCGTCACGGCGACCGACGCGAGCCCCACCAACAACCGTGCCATCTCGCTGAGTTCGGCCTCCGGGAACGCCGGTGCCGGCGTCACCGTCAACGGCAGCCACTTCACGGCGGGCGCGACCGTCACCCTCGCCGGGCGCTCCGGGGACACCCAGACCACGGACAAGGCGACGGTCACCGCCGGTACCGACGGCTCCTTCAGCGGCTCGCTCGTGGTCAACGACAAGACGACCACGGGTGTCGTGGCGTACGAGGGAAGCGCGTGGAGCGCCGGCAAGGGGGCGGGGCCCGCGGCCTACGTCGTGAACGACACCACCCCTGTTCCCGCCGGCAGCCAGAAGGTCACCACCACGGTGAAGGCGGGCACGCTGTCCATGTCCCGGGCCGGGGACTCGGTCGCCCTGTCGGCGGTCGACTTCGGCAAGGGCGGGGCCTCCACGGGCGCCCTGAACAGCGTCACCGTGAAGGACTTCCGCGGCGGACCCGCGGGCTGGTCCCTCACCGGCAAGGTCACCGACTTCACCGGCCCCGGCGCCAGGATCGATGCCGGGAAGCTGAGCTGGACCCCTGCCTGCGCCACCAAGGCGGGCAGCCCGAGCACCTGCCAGGCCGGTTCGGCGGGCACGGTGGGCAGCTCGGGAGCGACCCTGGCGTCCACCCCCAACGGCACCCTGACCGGGGGCGAGTTCACAGCGAACGCTGGGCTCTCGCTGGACGTACCGGCGTTCACGCCTCCCGGGTCGTACTCGGGCGTGCTCACCCTGACGCTCAGCTGACCGTACGGGCGTCCGCACCCGCCCGTTCCCCTTGTCCCGTCGAAGTCCGTGGGGGGCCGCACCCATGCGCAAGCCGTACGTCCTCCTCCTGGGCCTGCTCCTGGCCCTCTTCGTCGCGCCCGCACCCGCGCACGCCGCCGACAACGGCAGCTGGTCCGTCTACCCGGCCTCCTCGAAGGTGGCCGCCCGCCCGTACTTCTACCTCTCCGCCGACCCCGGGACCACCATCGAGGACAAGGTGGTCGTGGCGAACAAGACCGGGCAGCCGCTGAGCTTCCGGCTGTATGCCGCCGACGCCTACAACACCCCCCGCGACGGCGGTTTCGCCGTCAGGACGTTGAAGGAGAAGCAGAGGGGCGTCGGCGCCTGGGCGAGGCCCGCGACGTCACACGTGACCGTTCCGGCGCACGGCAAGGTCATCGTCCCCTTCACGCTGCGGGTGCCCGAGGGGGCAGAGCCGGGCGACCACCCTGGCGCGTTGGTGGCCCTCGACGAACGGATCGACAAGGGCGACGGATCGGTGGCGCTCGGTGTGCAGCGGGCGGTCGGCGCCCGCGTCTACCTGCGCGTGGGCGGGCCGACCCTCCCCGCGATCGCCGTGGAGAACGTCCACGTCGTCCACCACCAGCCGCTCGTCCCCGGCCTCGGCGACAGCACGGCGACCATCTCGTACACCCTGCACAACACCGGCAATGTCACCCTCGACCCGAAGGTGGAACTGCGTGCGGAGGGCCTGTTCGGCCGTACGCTCCTGGACCGCAACCTGTCCCGCATCCCCTCCGAACTGCTGCCCGGCCAGCGCGTCCACCTCACCGAACCATGGCGGGGCGCGCCTCAACTCGACTGGGGCGACATCACGTTGACGGCGAGCGCGACGGACACGCGGAACTCGGAGAGCGCGTCCTTCTTCGCCCTGCCGTGGGCGGCGGCGGTGGTCCTGCTCGTGGTGGCGGTGATGGGAGTGGCCCTCGTGGTCAGAGCGCGTCGGGGCCGCGCTCTCCCGTCCGTACCCGTACGACCGTCTCGACCGGCAGGGCCCACACCTTCCCGTCCCCGATCTTCCCCGTCTGCGCGGCCTTGACGATCGCGTCGATCACCGCGTCGGAGTCCGCGTCCTCGACGACGACCTCTATGCGGACCTTGGGGACGAGGTCGACCTGGTACTCGGCGCCGCGGTACACCTCGGTGTGGCCGCGCTGCCTGCCGTACCCGCTGGCCTCGGTCACGGTCAGACCGTGCACGCCGAGCTCCTGGAGGGCCGTCTTCACCTCGTCGAGGCGGTAGGGCTTGACGATCGCGGTGATGAGCTTCATGCCTGGGACTTGACCTTCTGCGCGGGGGAGAGGACGGAGGACGAGACCGGGGCACCGTGGCCCAGGACGCCGTGATCGTATGCGGTCTCGGCGTGCACCGTAAGGTCCAGGCCGGTGTGCTCCTGCTCCTCGCTCGCCCGGAAGCCCATCGCCTTGTCGATCAGCTTGCCGATGCCGTACGTCACGAGGAAGGCGTACGCGGCCACGACCACCACGGCCACCAGCTGCTTGCCGAGCTGGGCGAGCCCGCCGCCGTAGAGCAGACCCTCGGTGGAGCCGGTCATCGCCTTCTGTGCGAAGACGCCGATGAGCAGGGTGCCGATGATGCCGCCGACCAGGTGGACGCCGACGACGTCGAGGGAGTCGTCGTAGTTGAGCCTGAACTTCCAGCTCACGGCGTACGAGCAGACGACACCGGCGGCGAGGCCGACTACCAGGGCGCCGAGCAGGGAGACCGAGCCGCAGGAGGGGGTGATGGCGACCAGACCGGCGACGGCACCGGACGCGGCGCCCAGCGTCGTCGGATGCCCGTCGCGCCTCTGCTCGACGAAGAGCCAGCCGAGCAGACCGGTGCAGCCGGCGGCGAGGGTGTTGAGGAAGGCGGCCGCCGCGAGGCCGTTGGCTCCGAGTGCCGAGCCCGCGTTGAAGCCGAACCAGCCGAACCAGAGCAGGCCCGCGCCCAGCATCACCATGGGCAGGTTGTGCGGACGCATCGCGTCCTTCTTGAAGCCGAGCCGCGGGCCGAGGACCAGGCAGAGGGCCAGGCCCGAGGCCCCGGAGGTGATTTCCACGGGGAGTCCGCCCGCGAAGTCGAGGGCGCCGAGGCGATGCGCGATCCAGCCGCCGGGGCCCCACACCCAGTGCGTGACGGGAACGTATACGAGCAGCGCCCACACCGGCACGAACACCAGCCAGGCCGCGAACTTCACGCGGTCGGCGATCGCGCCGCTGATCAGTGCTGCCGTGATGATCGCGAACGTGAGCTGGAAGGTGGCGAAGAGCAGGGTGGGCACGGTGCCCTGCACGCTGTCGGGCCCGAGACCGGCCATCCCGGCGTGCTTCAGTCCGCCGATGAGCCCGCCGCCGATGTCGTCGCCGAAGGCCAGCGAGTACCCGGCGGCCAGCCACACCACCGTGACCAGGGCGATCGACACGAAGCTCATCATCAGCATGTTGAGGACGCTCTTCGTGCGGACCATGCCGCCGTAGAAGAGGGCGAGGCCCGGGGTCATCAGCAGGACGAGGGCGGTGGCGGCGAGCAGCCAGGCGGTGTCACCTGTGTCTACGTGCGCTGCGGCGAAGGTCACGGTCGTCTCCAACGAGGTGGGGGCTCGTCAGAGGCTCACTTCCGTGCGTTTCCGGATGCGCACGTCCGTGTTTCCGTGATGTTTCGTTGCGTGGAGGTTTCCTGAATCTCACAGGGCGGACAGCGATCGCCCTGTGATCGCTCGGCTGTACGGCGGGGCTCTGTGGATCAGGGAGAATGGGCGCCATGAGCGTTCGTAGTCAGTCATCCGAGCCGTCGGCGTCGTCGGCACCCCACCGCGCCGGCTTCGCCTGCTTCGTGGGCCGCCCCAACGCGGGCAAGTCCACCCTCACGAACGCTCTGGTCGGCCAGAAGGTGGCGATCACCGCGGACCAGCCGCAGACGACGCGGCACACGGTACGGGGCATCGTGCACCGGGAGGACGCCCAGCTGATCCTGGTCGACACCCCTGGGCTGCACAAGCCGCGGACGCTGCTGGGGGAGCGGCTCAACGACGTCGTACGCACGACGTGGGCCGAGGTCGACGTGATCGGCTTCTGTCTGCCGGCGAACGAGAAGCTCGGTCCCGGTGACCGTTTCATCGCGAAGGAGCTGGCGTCGATCAAGAAGACGCCGAAGATCGCGATCGTCACCAAGACCGACCTGCTGGACAGCAAGACGCTCGCCGAGCAGCTCATCGCGATCGACCAGCTAGGCAAGGAGCTGGGCTTCGAGTGGGCGGAGATCGTGCCGGTGTCGGCGGTCGGCGACAAGCAGGTGGACCTGCTGGCCGATCTGATCGTTCCGCTCCTTCCGGAGGGGCCCGCCCTGTATCCCGAGGGCGATCTCACCGACGAGCCCGAGCAGGTCATGATCGCTGAGCTGATCCGGGAGGCGGCGCTGGAGGGTGTGCGGGACGAGCTTCCGCACTCCATCGCGGTCGTGGTGGAGGAGATGCTGCCCCGCGAGGACCGCCCCGCGGACAAGCCTCTTCTCGACATCCATGCCTTCGTCTACATCGAGCGGCCGAGCCAGAAGGGGATCATCATCGGGCCGAAGGGCGCGCGTCTGAAGCAGGTCGGCATCAAGAGCCGTAAGCAGATCGAGGCGCTGCTGGGCACTCCCGTGTTCCTGGACCTCCATGTGAAGGTTGCCAAGGACTGGCAGCGGGATCCTCGGCAGTTGCGGAAGCTGGGCTTCTGAGCTTTTTCTCGCCCCCGCCGCCCCTACCCGCCCCGTACCTGGGGGCTGCCGCCCCCAGACCCCCGCTTTCGGCCTGAACGGCCTCGTCCTCAAACGCCGGACGGGCTGAAAGCGGG